>JAZRXK010000025.1:0-34862 GCA_045600185.1 Desulfocucumaceae bacterium | reverse complement strand
TTTCAGCCATGCAAACTCCTGCTTATATTGGGCAGGAGTATTATGGAGGGTCTGTTTATTTTCCTGGTAATATTCTATCTTATCAGCCAGCATTTTATTGTAGATGAACCGAACACAGCCAAAGGTTTTCTCAAGCAGTATCTGCTGTTCAGCGGTAGGATAGATGCGGAATTTATAGGCTTTGTTCAAGCTTTCTCACCCTGACTTTCCCGATATATTTCTTTTTACTGTTAGTGACTGAATAAGTTATATCATCATAATAAAGTTATTGTCAAGCTTAATAGACGCAATTCATCCCGCCACCTATAGAGGTGGGGGATTTCTTGCTAGAAAGAGTTAAAAATTGACTTATTCTTTTGCAGCAAATTTTTCAGTCCCGGATTAACTCCGGGGTAATTATGGGAGCAACTTCCGATTCCACAGGCTGATCGCTGAATTTCAGCCGAATAATTTGCCCGGAATTTACCAAAGTTCCGGGTTCAGGTTCTTGAGAAACCACCAGACCCTGCCCGGATATTTCCATATCCAAATTCAGCTTAACCAGCAATTTTTCAGCTTCCGCCATCGTTAAGCCAACTAATTTAGGCACAGTAACCTGCAAATTTTGCTGTTCCGGTTCTAATTGCAGCAAAACCTGGCTGCCACTGTAAACTTTGGTACCGGCTGCCGGAATCTGCTGATAGACAATTTCCCCTTCTCCCTGGACTTGATAGGCTAAACCACATTCAGCCAGAATTTTAGCTGCTTCATTCAAAGAGCAATATAAAACTTCAGGGACTTCGACTTGAGTTTTCACTTCTTCTTCATACCATAATTCCGGATCAGGAGGTTTAACCAAAGCCAGATCCGCCGGAATTTCCAGATAATGCAGTATATCTCCGGCCAAAGCCTGAAAAATGGGAGCAGCCACCTGACCGCCATAATAAACCCCACCTTGAGGCTCGGCAATCATAATTAAGACAGCAAAACGAGGAGCATCAGCCGGAGCAAATCCGGCAAAGGAAGCCACATATTTTCCGCTGACATAGCCGCCGTTTTCTCCTACCACCTGAGCGGTTCCGGTTTTGCCGGCAGTACGATAGCCTTCCACAAAAGCATTGCGTCCAGTCCCTTCAGCCACAACTTTTTCCAGCAAAGCAGCCGCCTGTTTCGCCGCTTCCGGGCTGATAACTCTGCCCACCTCCCTGGGAGCAAAGCTTTGCACAACTTTTCCTTCCGGACTGACCACCTTTTCCACCAAACGAGGCTGCATCATCACTCCCCCATTGGCCACCGCCGCCACCGCCCGCAAAAGCTGCAGAGGAGTTACGGCAATCGACTGCCCCATAGCCATAACCGCCAAATTTAATTCAGTAGCTTTGTCCTGAGGAATTATAATCCCACTGGCCTCTCCGGGCAGCCCACTTCCGGTTTTCTGCCCTAAACCAAAAGCTTGCAAATATTGATAATATTTTTCCAAACCCAAACTTAAACCCACTTGAGCAAAAACCGGATTGCAGGAGTTCATAACCGCTTCGGCAAAGGTTTGACTGCCATGCCCGCTGCGTTTCCAGCAATGAATCTGGCGATCCGCTACGGATATATAACCCGGATCAAAAAAATTATCCTCTATTCCAACCACTTTTTCATTTAAGGCAGCAGCCAGGGTAATAATTTTAAAGGTAGATCCCGGTTCATAATTATACCAAACCGCTGGATTGCGGTTCCAAACTGTTGATTCTGCTTCTTTCCACTTATTGCAGTCATAGGTGGGACGGCTGGCCATAGCCCAGATATTTCCGGTTTGTACTTCCATCACCATAATAACCGCCAAAGCCGGGTTATAACGAGCTACCGCCTTATCCAATTCCCTTTCGGCAAAATATTGAATATTTTGATCCAGAGTTAAAAATAAATCATTGCCCGGTCTGGGCTGCTGAAATTTTTCGGCTCCATCGGGCAGCTCCCGCCCTGCGGCATCTTTTTCCACCCCAATGCTGCCGTTAATTCCCTTGAGATTTTCATCATAAATTTTTTCCAGACCAGCCAATCCCTGACTGTCCACCCCGGTAAAGCCCAATACATGAGCCGCCAAAGAAGAATGGGGATAATATCTCTGGCTTTCCTGGGTGACATAAACGCCTTTTAACTGCAAAGCCAAAACCTTTTGAGCAGTTTCAGCCCGAACTTTTCTTTTAAGCCATTCATAGCCGGAATTACGGGTTAAAATTTCCAACAGGCGTTCACTTTCCATTTCCAGCAAGGGAGCCAAAAGCTGAGCAGCTTTTTCCGGTTCGACAACCTTGCGGGGCAAAGCATAAATTGAATCCACATTCACGCTGACGGCCAAAGAATTGCCCCGGCAATCATAAATAGTTCCCCGTCCGGCTTCAATGGGAATCTCTCTCATTCGAATGTCTTCGCCCATCTGCTGATAAAATTCTCCCTGTACCGTTTCCAGCCAGCCAATTCGCAAAACCAACAGACTAAAAGCCAGAATAAAAGCCATTAAAACAAAAACGAGCCTTTTCCGGACGAATATGCCCAATATTTGCATAGGTTCCTCCTTACCAAACAGCCCGTCTTGATTTATTTAATTATTACTGCCCACTTTGATTTTAACTACATCTTTATTTTCCGGATAGATCATTCCCAATCTTTTACTGGCAATGGCTTCAATATGTTCCCAGGAATTCAAATCTGCAACTTTTTCCTGAGATTCCTTAATATTCTGCTGCATATCATTTAAATCATTGCCCACCTGAGTAATTTGATAACCAAGAGTATTCACCTGGGTGAAGTAATAAACTATCATTCCGGCCACAAGAGCAAAAATCACAATCAGACGAATCAGAGCCTTGCGGGCTTTGCGTTCCTGAGAAACACGCCGCCGAATTATTTTTTTTCTCTGTACCACCGGCTCTTCCTGAGACAGGCTGTAATCATCCATATATTCTGGAGTTACCATCAAATTTATTTTCCTCCTACAAGATTCAGAACCCGATTTTTTCCACCACCCGCAATCTGGCACTGCGGGCACGAGGATTTTGTTTTAATTCTTCCTCTCCGGCGATAATTCCTTTTCCGGTTAAATTCTTTACCTGGGGTTTTTTGCCGCAGACACAAACAGGAAAATCTCTGGGGCAGGTACAGGGATTGGCTAATTCCGCAAAAGTCTTTTTTACCAGACGGTCTTCCAGAGAATGGAAAGAAATAATTGCCAGATGCCCTTGTAAATGCAGCCGCTTAATTGCTGCCTTAATAGCTGAAGGAATAATCTCCAGCTCCCGATTGACTTCAATTCGAATGGCCTGAAAGGTACGCTTGGCCGGATGCGGCCCTTCCCGGCGATTGCGAGCCGGAATCGCCGCCTTGATAATTTCGGCTAATTGTCCGGTAGTCCGAATGGGTTCCCGGCTTTTTTTGAGAGCAGCCGCAATTTTAGCCGCAAATCTTTCTTCCCCATAATCCCGAATAATCCGGGTTAACTCAGCCGCTGAAAGCTCATTGACCACCTGATAAGCCGTATAACCCCGGCTCTGATCCATTCGCATATCCAAAGGAGCGTCCTGCATATAAGAGAAACCTCGTTCCGGGTTGTCCAACTGGTAAGAACTGACTCCCAAATCCAATAAAATTCCATTTACCCGGTCAACTCCAGCCTGATCCAGAACCCGCTCCAGATTCACAAAATTATCCTGAAACAAAAACAGGCGTTGACCAAAAGCAGCCAATTTCTGCCGGGCAGCCGCCAAAGCTTCAGCATCCTGATCAATCCCAATCAACAACCCGTCCGGCGAACTGAGCCGCAAAATTTCCCCGGCATGACCTCCGCCGCCCAGAGTACCATCCACATAAATTCCGCCGCTGTTTGGATTGAGATATTCCAGCACTTCTTTCAATAAAACAGGCTGGTGTTGAAAAGCCATTGTTGTCATTATTGAGCCTCAAATGAAAAAATATCAAATTTTATTTGAACTTTTGACGCTCCCACGCTGCTGAAGCAGCGGGGATTCGGAAGAAGTGTTTAAGCAATTCTTATTCTTCGAGGGCTCGCCAAAAGCCCAATACACAGTTTTTCGCAGTCTAAATTCTGCTTACTTTCATACAAACCGTGCTTCCAGAAAGCAAGGCGGGCTTCCTCCCCAATGCTGAAGCACATGGGGTTTTCGCCCGTGAGCAATTTATAAAAGCCGACTGAAATCCAAAGTAGCAAAATAGTCATCCAGAGTTTCCGCCCGACGAATCAATTCCACCGAATGATCTGCTTTCAGTAATAATTCCGCCGAACGCAATTTGCCGTTGTAGTTAAAGCCCATTGCGTGGCCATGAGCCCCGGCATCATGAATCACCAGCAAGTCTCCTTCTTCAATCCGGGGCAGTCGGCGATTGATGGCAAATTTATCATTATTTTCGCATAGCGAACCGGTTACATCATAAATCTGATCCAAAGGTGCAGTTTCCCTGCCTACCACTGTGATATGGTGATAAGCTCCATATAAAGCCGGACGCATTAAATTAGCCATGCAGGCATCCAATCCAATATATTTTTTATAAGTATCTTTCTTATGCAGAACCCTGGCTACCAGATAACCATAAGGACCGGTAATCATTCGACCGCTTTCCAAAGCCAGTTTTAAAGGATTCAAGCCAGCTGGAACAATAATTTTTTCATACCATTCCCGCACCTTTTGCCCCAAAGCTTCCAAATTAACTTCCGTTTCCTCCGGCCGATAGGGAATCCCAATTCCACCGCCCAGGTTAATCAGCTCAACTTTAATACCCAATTCCTGATAAATTTCCACAGCCAGTTCAAACATCATTCGGGCAGTTTCTCCAAAATAATTTAAATCCAGTTCATTGGAAATAATCATGGTATGCAGACCAAAGCGTTTAACTCCTTTGGCTTTTGCCTGCCGATAAGCTGTAAAAAGCTGAGGCCGGGTCAAACCATATTTGGCTTCTTCCGGTGTGCCAATAATAGCGTTTCCGCCCCTCAAAGGTCCGGGATTATAGCGAAAACACAGCATTTCCGGTAAACCAGCTTCCTGTTCCAGATGTTCCAAATGGCTGAGATCATCCAGGTTGATAATGGCACCCAATTCCCTGGCCTTAACAAATTCCTCCGGCGGGGTATCATTGGAGGTCATCATAATTTTTTCACCTTTAAGGCCGCTTTTTTCCGCCAGAACCAACTCAGCCAAAGAACTGCAGTCGGCTCCGAAGCCTTCTTCCTTCAATAATTTTAAAATAAAAGGATTGGGCGTGGCCTTGACGGCAAAGTATTCCTGAAAATCCGGAGCCCAGCTGAAGGCAGCCAATAAACGGCGGGCATTAGCTCGAATGGCCTGTTCATCATAAATATGAAAAGGGGTTGGATATTGAGTTGTGATTCTTTTTAATTCTTCCTGAGAAAAAGGCAAATTTTTTTCCATGATTTTTTCTGCTCCTTAAAGGGCCTGACTAAGCTTTTGGCTAACCTGACTGGCTATTCGATAAATATGCTCGGCCAGCTCCGGTTTTAATAATCCTGCTCCACAGGCGGGAGTCAGAAAAGCTCGCTGCCGCAGCCAGTTTTTATCCAGGCCTTTTTCAGCCAGTTCGTCCCACAAAATATTCAATTTATACCACAGGGAATCAGCGGTTTCATCAAAGGCTTCTTCTCCGGTGGGAATAATCCCCCAGGCCACCCAGCCTCCCCGCTGCAAAAACTGCCGCAGACTGTCCACGCAGGTCAGCAGGGTCAGGCCAAAACGATAAGCATCTAAATTTAAGACCTCAACCTGGGAATCCATTAAAATGCTCCAGTCCATAACATCACAGGAGTGAACTCCCAAAACTGCTCCGGCTCCCTGAATCAGACGACAGAGTTCATTTAAATCGGCCAGCAAATCTGCCCGATTAACTTTCAGACTGCTGTTGGCCAGCATTCCCAAAGCCGGTTCATCAGCAAAAATCAAAACTTTTTTACCCAATTTGCTCAAAGTTTCCGCCTGCCAGCGTCCATTCAAACCCAGACTTTTTACCAGAAGTTCCCGTAAAACAGGACTTTGACAGGCCAGCTTTCCGGAATCATCCTTAACCAGAAAACTGATGGTCAAAGAACCGGATAAATGTCCTTTTAAGCATTGAGTCCGGCTTAAATCCTGCTTTTGGCAATAGTCCCGAAAAGCATAAAAGCCTTCCCCGAATTCCCTTGGCAAGGCAAATTGTTCCAGAGCTTCCCAGTTTCCTCCTTCGGCTTTTTGCACCAAAGCCTGAAAATCGGCTAACTTATTGTCCCATTCAGGATCGGAAGTGGCAAAAAATGGGTTATTCCCTTCCATCCGCAAAAGACCGCTTTGCAGAAGCGGGTTTAAGAATTGCTGCACAAAACCTTCCTTTTGGCCTTTTTGGGGTAATTGCGGCCAGTGCGGAGCTGCCTGCATATATTTAAAAATCAACTCCAAAGCGGCCTCGGTGTCTTTACCCGGCAGACTTCCAATCCCGGTTACTAAACCTTGTAACATATTTTCATCTCCTTTAATGCGTTGTCAGAATTTCCTGCACCCGGTTTCGCATAAATTCCACCCGGCTTTCCCAGGAATTTTGAGCCGCAACTGCCAAACGCTTTTGCTGAGCGGCTGGGTTTTCCCCGGCCAAAGCCCGTTCAATGGCCGGCAAAAAGTCGTCCTGATTTTCCGCTATTTCAATAATTTCGGCAAAGTCCTGCACACCCGGCATTTGAGTGCTGACAATGGGACGACCGGAAGCCAGATATTCATAAAATTTCAAAGGACTGACCTGCCGGGTCAGCTCGTTTTGCCGAAAAGGATTCAGACAAACCGCAAAGCCTTTAAGATAGGAAGGCAGCTTTTCTTTGGGCTGCGAACCTGCAAAATATACATTGGGCAGCTCGGACAGATGGCTCACATCTACTCCGGCTCCCACCGGCCCCACCAGAACCAAAGACCATTCCGGCCTTTTCCGGGCAATATGAATTAAAATATCAAGATCAATCCAATTATGAATTACGCCTACAAAACCCAGAATCGGCTGAGGCAGCTCAGCCAGTTCCGGAGCCAGAGGAGTTTCCGGTTTTAAAGTCCGGCCAAAAAGCTCCAGGTCGGCTGCATTGGGCAAAAGATAAATATTTTCAGTAAAGGGTGATTTGCTGTCCCATAAGCCGGGAGCAGTCACAAAAACCAAATCACATTCCTGCAAAAGCTCCTTTTCCATTTCAAGCATGGCTTCTTTATTGATTAAACCCTGATATTCGGAATGCTCGTCCACACAATCATAAATCAGCTTCAAGGGTTTAAGCTTCTGTGCCAACTTTAAACTGGTAGGCAGATAAGTCCAAATCAAAGCTTCGTGGGGTTTAATTCCGGCTTTTTTTACCATTTTTTTAATCCAGAAAGCCATCCAGCGTTGATTCAAGGAGTTAATCCAGGGATATATGTTGCCGAAAGGCAAAATCGGAGGCGGAGAATAAAGCTGAAGCTTTTCCGCCTTATTTCGCAATCCTTTAAGCCACAAAGTCCATTTAAAACGCAGCCGGGAATCTTTGAAAGCTGACAAAACTGTAATCGGGGCTTCTATATACAAAACCTGATCTTGCGGGATCAGGCGAGACATAATCTGTTGTTTGCGAGTCCACAAAGGATCCCAGTCTACTGAAGAAATGCAGATAATTTTCATACAAATTCACCCTGAGCTTTCCTGGTGTTTTCTGCCAAAAGACAGGCATAGAGCTGCTCAGTTTTGGCAGCCATAACTTGGGAAGTAAATTTTTTCCGCAAAACCTTTAAAGCATTTTGACTGAAAATTCGGATTTGTTCCGGCTTATCCAGCATCCAGAGAACTTTTTCAGCCAAAGCCTGACTATCAGCCGGAGGAACCAGAAAACCGGTATGCCCATCTTCTACAACTTCCGGCAGACCTCCAACCGAACTGGCCAAAACCGGCACATTCAGCACCATGCCTTCCAAGGCAGTCAAGCCAAAGCCTTCCCAAAGGGAAGGAATGACCAGAATATTTAAAGCCGGCATAACCTCGGCCACTTCCTTGACAAAGCCGGTAAAAATCACCTGTTCGGCAATACCCAGTTCCGCAGCATAAGCTTCCAGACTGGAACGCTCGGAACCGTCTCCAACCACCAGAAAACGCACCTTGGGTTTAACCTGCAAAATCTGCTGAGCTGCCTGCAAAAAATAACGATGCCCTTTAACCGGATGCAAGCGTCCCACAATGCCTACAATCGGTACAGAAGCTTCAATATGTAATTTTTGCCGCCAAAAATCAACCGGCTTATGAGTGATAAAATCTTCCGGATTAAGTCCGTTATGAATAACGGTAATTTTATTTTCAGCAATTCCCTGTTTTAATAAAGCCTGCCGCAAGCCATCCGAAACCGCAATGAAATGCGTGGTAATGGGTCGGGAGAATTTTTCAATCAGCGTATTGGCCATTCGGCTCAAAAAATCGGGATAATCCTGAGCCAAAAGGCTATGCTCGGTTGTAACCACAATTTTTTTACCGGCCTGTCTGGCTGCCAGCCTGCCCACCAAATTAGCTCTTACGCCATGGGTGTGAACAATATCCACTTTTTCCTGCAACATCAATGCTTTAAGCTGCTTAATAATGCCCATATCCAGTTTATGACGCATAGGGATAGCCAGGGCATCCAGACCTTTTTCTCTGGCTACTCGGACAAAGGGTTCAGCAAATAAACAGCATACGGTAACTTTAACCTTTGCCGGATTCATGGCTGCTACCAGATTTAAAATATGCCGTTCTGCTCCTCCAAATTCACCTGCCCCAATAACATGGAGTACCCGAATAACTTTCAACGCAAGTGCCTCCTTGGCATTACTCAACTCATTGTATCAATTTAACCAACATTTCACAAGAACTACAAGGAAATTTTACATTTTTTTGCCCCGCTTTTGCTTTTGGGAGTTGAGATAAAATTCACCCTGCGGTATAATTAAAGCCAAACCACTTTAAGTTGAGGGATTTGTTTATGAAAAACTATTTTAAGCAAAGTTTATTTTACCGTTTATTTGCCAGCCTTTACACCAGTCTGGCCGACTGGGGCAGGCAAAGCCGCATCTTTCATTTTTTAACCTGCCAGCCAGTTTATACCCGGCAGGAGATTATCAGCCAATCTTATCTGGTCTTGATTTTCGGCAAAATTCTGCATCTTTTATCCATTCCCCCCAAGGCCATAGGAGGAGTTGTACAAAGAGCTTTGCCGGGCTGCTTTTTCAAGCGAAAACCTCGTCCCATCTGGGAAAACAGCCTGCCTGGTAAAACTATCAGCAAATTCAGGACAGAGTCTCTTATCTGGCTGTTGATTCTCTATCCGTTGATTGATTATTTAATGCGGAATATTCCGGCTTTAAATAATTTTTCCGGCTTCTGGGATGAGGCGGTTCTCATTATCATTATTTTGCTTTGGCCTGTGCAAATGGCCATCAGAGGTTCAATCTACTGGCAGCGTAGTTTTATGGACTTGCCCATTTTAATTTATGTGGCTTTAATGTTCTTCCTTTTCCTGACCCGCTCCTCCAATGCAGGACTGGCCATTGAAGGTTTAAGGGTTTATCTGGAATATCTGCTTTGTTACTTCATCGCCGCCAACTTAATTTCCACGCCCAGACAATGGGAATATCTTTTAAATGGCTTTATTGCTACCGCTGTTCTTTTATCTCTGGTAGGAATCGGCCAGTTTATCATGGGCGTGGAAATGCCGGCCAACTGGGTGGATCAGGCGGAAGAAGGAGTTAGAACCAGAGCTTTCTCTCTGCTGACCAGCCCCAATATTTTGGGTTCGCTTCTGGTATTGTTTATTCCGGTTACTATCAGCCAGATTATCCGCCTCAAAGGTGATTTGCTGCGGCAGTTGATTTTTTCCGCTGCTCTGCTGTCCATGCTTTTATGCCTGGTCTTCACCTATTCCAGAGGAGCCTGGCTGGCCTTGGTAGGCAGTCTTATTCTTTACTGCATCTTAACCAAACCTCAAGCTATCCTGGCCTTAATTTTAGCTGCCCTGGCAGCCCTCAAATTATCTCCGGGAATCGGCTCCCGCATGACTTACCTGTTTTCTTCCGGTTATATGTCCAGCAGCGGGAAAGCCGGACGGCTTTCCCGCTGGGACAGTGCTTTAACTCAATTAAGCCATGATCCCTGGTTTGGACAAGGTCTGGGCAGCTTCGGCGGAGCAGTAGCCGCCCGCAATGTTCCCGGCAGTTATTATGTAGATAATTTTTATCTTAAAACCGCTGTGGAATGTGGCTTAATCGGTCTTCTGGCTCTGCTTTGGCTTTTTCTGAATGCTCTTCGGCTGGGAGCCTGGAGCTTACGCCAATCCAGTGCTTCCAACCGCTGGCTGGTTGTCGGTTTAATTTGCGGCCTGTTTGGAGTTTTGCTCCATTGTGTTGTTGAAAATATTTTTGAAGTTCCTTTAATGTGCGTTTATTTCTGGTTACTCGTTGGGATGTTGGCTATTCTGCCCAACCTGACCAATCGATCAAATTAAAAAAATTATCTGCCACCCTTGAAAAATCAGGGTGGTTTTTTTTATTCAGAATCAACAACCCTTCCAATAAATTCGTCATCTTCCGGCTCATTAACAACAATGCGTCCACTACGACTGCTGCTCATTCCGGATTCGGAACTACCAGAATCTGAATTGAATCTGTTATTCAAATTGCCCTGCAAGCTGCTGTCAGAATCATTCTTCGAACTGCCGCCATAGGAACTGCTGTCAGAGTCATTCTTCGAACTGCCGCCATAGGAACTATCGTCAGAACTGTTCCTTGAATTATCGCCATAAGAACTGCTGTCAGAATCATTCTTCGAACTGCCGCCATAGGAACTATCGTCAGAACTGTTCCTTGAACTATCGCCATAGGAGCTGCTGTCAGAATAATCATTCTTCAAACTGCCGCTATAGGAACTATCGTCAGAATTGTTCTTTGAACCGCTGTTGTATGAACTGCTGCCAGAACCATTCTTCGAAATATAGGAACTATTATAGGAACTGTTGCCAGAATCGTTCCTTGAACTTCCGTATAAGCTGTTGGAATCTGGATTAGTAGTATAATTCTGCTTATTGGTATCATTAGTTCCATATTGAAGTTTCGATGTTCCATCATCAGTATGAGAATAATTGTTATTACGATAATCTGAAGAATGTATCTGACGCATTTGCTTATCCATTTCACTTCCGCTGTCGGGAACACCTTTGTCATCGTTGCCGCTGTATCCGGTAATTCCAGTGCCGGTAATAACTTCAGAAGCCTTGTCTTCTTCAAAAATATCAATTAAGGCTTGACGAGCCACCTTCTGATTCACTTTCCAATAACTAATGTCATTCAAATCCATAAAAGTTCCCGGCAAAGTCTGAGTGGCAATATTCAAAGAATCCATGCTGGCTGCAGTGGAAGCCAACTGATACATTTCTTTAAAGCTCAGACTGGTTTTGAGATTGGAACTAATACTGGAAATTAAATCCGGCAGCTTGCTGATGGTTCCAGAGCGAAAAAGCTGATCAGATAAAACCGCCAGAAATTTCTGCTGAGTAGAAGTACGGGCAATATCTCCCAATTCATAAGAGCGATAACGCACATATTGCAGAGCTTTACTGCCATCCAGATGCTGAAAACCCGCTTTTATGTTAATGGTATAAATTTCATTTTCTTCAGGATCATAATGATACATATCTTCTTCTACATTCATATAAACCCCGCCCAAAGCGTCAACGGCCGCTTCAAAACCACCATAATCAATCAACACATAATCTTCAATTTTTACTCCCACCAATGTTGAAACCACCTGCATACACAGTTCAGGACCACCATAAACCGTAGAAGCGTTGATTTTATCATAACCATATCCTGGAATATAAACATAGGTATCCCTTGGAATGGAATATAAAGCCAATTTTTGCTTTTCGGTGTTCAAACAAGCCAGAATAATGGTATCCGCTCTGGTCATAACTCCTTTATCGCTGGCTCTGGCATCCGTTCCCAACAATAAAACATACTTGCGGCCTTTATATAATTCCACATAATTCGTTTCATTTTCATATTGACTGGTATCAAAAATATCATCTCCCAGTCCCAGACCGCCTTGAAAAACAGCTTTAATTCCATCAATGCCTCCCAAACTGACAAAAACTATGGCACTGCAAAGCAGCAATGTCAGCAAAACGGCACTTAAAGCCAGAAACCACCATTTTTTATAAAACTTTTTTTTCTCCAGATAGGGCAGGTATTGCATGGGTGGATATTGCATTTGTTGCTTTTTGTTCAATGAATTACACCTCAATACTTTTGGCTTTTATTTTAGTCAAAACAGACCTGCTTTCAGTCTTCGCCAAAAAATTCCGCAGCCTGATTTTTGACTTTTTTTGCATCCACTTGCCAATAACTGACTCCTTTTATCTCAGCAAAGTTCCCTGCCAAAACAGTGGTATTGATTTGGAAATCAGTAAAATCAATATAGGATAAAGCAAGCATTTCCGACCAGCTTAAATCAGTGGTCAGGCAACTGCTGATTTCTGAAATCAAAGCCGGCAGTTTGAAAACAGTTCCGGACTGCTTTAATTGGAAATATAAAGCTTCCAGAAAATCCCTCTGATTTTCGGTTCTTTGAATATCTCCCAGAGCATAGGTACGATAACGCACATATTGCAAAGCCTGCTCCCCATCCATTTTATAAGTTCCGGCCGGTAAATCAATGGTATAATCTCCGTCAAAATGATACATGTTGTTTGGCACGGTCAAAGTAATTCCACCCAGAATATCAATAATTTCAGCAAAGTCCTGAAAATCAACCAAAGCGTAATGTTTGACTTTAATACCCAATAAGTCAGAAACCGTTTGCAAAGTAGTTTCAAATCCGCCCCAGGCAATGCTGCAATTTATTTTATTATAACCATGATTCGGAATATAGACTCTGGTATCTCTGGGAATGGACATTAAATTCAGAGTCTTTTGTTCAGTGTCCAGACAAGCCAGAATCATGGTATCGGTACGCAGAACTTTTTCCCCTTCACGAGCGTCCGTCCCCATTAACAAAATATACTCCCGCCCGCTAAAAGCATCCACCAAATTTAAGGAACGGATTACAGAATAAACCCAGTTTCCAGAAAAAACTATATAAATCAGAGCAATTAAAACCAGAAGGAGAACCACTAAAATACCCAATCTGTTTTTTTTCAGTTTATATTGACTCGTCATTATTCTGTTCCCCAATTCATTTTTTCAACTACCAACTCGGCACTTTGCAAAGCATCCTGACGGAGTCTGGGAATTTTTTCTGTCAAGTTGGCTTTCAGCAAAGTTTCTTCCTTAAACATACGATTGATTGCCTGAAGCAATTCAGCTTCCTGCAAATTTTCCACCTGACCGCCCAAAGGCATTTGAACCAGATTTAAAAAGCTTTCCACCTTGGGATCGTAGGAAATTCCAGTCATGGGAATATTTAAAAGAGCAGCAAAAACCAGAAAATGCAGTCTCATTCCGATCACCGCCCGCAAATGCCGCATCAGGGAAAACATTTCCCGAAAATTCAGTTCTCTGTCGATTACGGTGCAGGGATACTGCATTAGATCGGCAATTTCCTGGCTGATTTCCACATCCCCTGGATAGTGCATAGGTAAAAATAAAACCTGCATTCCGTGCTCTGACAGATAATCTCCGGCTCTGGCAATTATCCGTTTATAGTCCTGGCAATCTTTCCAGTGCCTTACTGAAAAACCCACCAAAGGCTTGTTCTGATCCAAAGCCAGACCAGCTAAAATTTCCTGCCCCAAATGCAGATCAATTTCTTCTGGCTGCAAGCACAAAGCAGTATCAGCCGTCACATGAATCGGCGGGCGGGTAATTTGCAGAAGCTTCAGCTCGGAAAGGGATTCTTCATCTCGAACAGTAATTAGATCCACGCAATTAGCCACCAGACGCATCATTTTTCTGCCCCAAAAAGTCCGCACCGGACCCACGCCCTGACTGTAAAAGACCACCGGCTTGCCCAGCATTTTGGCCAAAAAGACAATTCCCAAATAATAAAGAATACTGTTGGGACCAGTAGTGTCCTGCAAAAGACCACCGCTTCCGCTGATCAAGAGATCAGATTTTTTAAGCTCCCGGATAATCCGGCCTATTTGATAGCGGGAGATAGCCTTGACCTGGTGAAGCCTGGTGGTTTCCGATGGACTTTTGGAAAGCACCGTAACCTCCAAACCGGAAATTTTCTTCTTCAGGGTATGAAGAATCGAATATAACATGGCCTCGTCGCCATTATTTTTAAATCCGTAATATCCAGAAATTACAACCTTAGGCATAAAAGCTTTGCCTTCCTTTAAACCGCTTTGCGGTTCAATTTATATTTTTTCCAAATCAGCCAAACAAATTTGACCAGAAACAGATTCCTTTTTAAACGGGAAGGCTGCCGCAAAATTCGCCCCAGCCATTCCAAATTCAGTTTTTGCATCCAGCGGGGAACCCTGGCAATGCGGCCGGACAAAACATCCAAAGAGCCACCCACTCCCATAGCCAAAGGAACCTGCAAAAACTCCTGATGCTGCTGAATCCAAAATTCCTGCCGGGGAGCCCCCAAGGCCACAAACAATAAATCCGGACAGGCAGCCTTAATTTTCTGCTCCAGAGCCGCTTCTTCCTCCGGCTTAAAATAACCGTGTTCCGTTCCGACCACTTGCAGGCCGGGATATTTCCGCATGGCCTGCCCAGCCGCTTCCTGAGCCACTCCGGGAGCCGAACCCAGAAAAAAGACTTTCCAGCCTTTTTGAGCCGCCCGCTTTAAAAGCTCCAGCATTAAATCAACGCCAGTAACCCGTTCTGGAACCGGTTCTCCTTTAACATTGCAAGCCCAAACAATTCCGATTCCGTCTGCCGTAACCCAGGAGGCTTTTTGAACCAGGTCGGCCAAAGCTTTTTCTTTAACCGCTCGATATAAAATCTCCGGATTTAAAGTTACCACCTGGTGCGAGCCACCGCTTTCCAGCAGCTTTTCCAATGCTTCAGCAGTTTCGGCCAAAGTCGAGCGGGCAATTTTTAAACCAAATAAATCTGTTTGCAAAACCTTTTTTAAACCGTTACTGAAAACTTATAAAAAGTTATAAACTTTCGCAATAAAAGTTTTTCCTTTTTGATTACATTGTTTGTTTACAGTATTTTCCTTTCATTTTATTTTGTTCCTGCTTTTGGGAAAAACTGCGTTGTAATCTACGCCTGCTTAATTTGCCGCTCCAAGTCATCTTTTGATTTATGATTTAATATTCCATATATCCATATTCTCTTGCAGTTGTGTGATGTGGACAAAGTTTCCCGGTTATCCCTATATATTATCGGCTTCCTTATTCCATTTGGCATTTTTTTCTTTTAAATAAAGAACCCCCAAACATTTGCCGTTTTTGTCCTTAAAGGTTTGAGCCAGCTCATAACCAGCCCATACTTTGGGACGACCATAATAAAGATTCGTCCATTCCCGCTCTACTTCCGGTATATTCCATAAAATTCGCTCGGTAATATAAATCCCGTCAATTTCAGTCAAATCCTGCACCTGCTTCAGCATGGTCATGGAATAGGGCAATTTCAAGGCATAACGATCACCATACCAGCTTAAAGTCTGGCCTTCATTGGTCAACAAGGTTTGATCGGCAGAAGTCATTTTGACAATTTCCTGGATCTGCGGCAAAATTTCACTTTCCTGAGTAGCCTCAAAATTAAAGTCAAAATAACCTGCAAAGGCTGTCCAGCCTCCGCTCAGACATAAAGCCACTACCAGACCCACCCTGAAGCCCCGCCGCAAATCAAATCTGGAAATTCCGGACAAAAGCTCCTGCCCCAGTAAGACCAGAGAACCAATGGCTCCTATGCTTAACAAGGGCGTAAACATATAAAACAGGCGGGGAATAAAGTGCAAAATCAGCAAAGCCAGCAACTGTCCCACAAAGAAAACCAAAACTGTAATTTTAAACACTGTTACCTGCGGTTTAATTTTGTAAACCGGCAAAACAAATAAAAGCAAAAGCCAGGGACAAACTCCCCAGAAATCCATTTCCGGCAGCAGACTCACAAACTCCTGCCAATTAGAGCAAAACTTGGCTCCAATGTCGTTCCACATTTCTCCAGTCAGTGAAAAAACTGAAAGGCTTTCCGGCAAGCCATATAAAGTGTAATCCGGATAAGTTTCCGTAAACATCAGCAATTCATATTTCTGCAAAGAAAACAGAGGATTGCCGAACAGATAAATATTGCGGATTAACCAGGGCGAAACCACCACCAGAAAACTGGCCAGAACAATCAAAGCCGCCTTCAGTTTTCCGCCTTTGGGAGATTGCCAGCAACGCAAAATCAAAATCAGCGGCAAAAATAAAATTGCATTGTAACGAGTCAGGTAAAAAAATCCCAGAACCAAACCTATAAGCAAATTAGTCTGCCAGTTAAATCCTGAACCGGAAAACAGCAAAACCATTAAAAGCAGCATTAACAAAATAGACAAACTTTCAGTCATGCCGGAAATGGAATAATTTAAAAATTGAGGACTGAATAAATAAAACAACCAGGCCAGTAGGCCGATAATCACCCCGATTTTGCGTTCAAACAACAAAACAGCCAGAATAAAAACCAAGGGTGCCGCCAAAATAAAACAAAACCCTCCTGCCCAGGCAGAAGCTTCGTCTGAAGCTCCCAAAATATTCTGAAACCCAGCCAGAAACAACGGCCAGCCGGGAGCCCGCCACATATCAGGCTGAGGAATGGAATGATAAACCAGACTCAATGGAGTGGAATACTGAGAAGTAATTCCTTCTCCTTCCATGATATTACGGGCAATTCCGGCATAATCCATGGCATCATTTATGGATAGTCCGCCAAAGTATTGTTCTTGAAAATTAAACCAGAATACAGCGGTCAGCCCGGTTAAAAGCAAAGCCAAAACCAAAATTAAGAACCGATTTGCTTTATCTCTAAGTTGTAAACCATACTTCATAATCTAAATTCCTGAGCTTTTCGCCCGCTGAAAAATTTTCTTACTTAACTTCTTTGTTTTTATTCGCCCTTCAGCAATTTTCTCCTTTATTTTTCTTAAAACAATTCACCAAAAAAAGAGAGCTGACCTGAGCCGCTCTCTTGAAGCAAAATTTTTTAAAACCCCCAAATCCGGCGTTGGGCATCAAAGTCCTGCACCAGCTTTTGACAGGCTTTCTGTTGTTCCAAATAGTCTTTTCGTCCCATTAAGGCATAAGTAATTTGCTTGCCTTCTTCCACTCCCGGCTGATTATAAGGATTAATCTGCTCCAAAGCCGCCATGAAGACCACCAAAGCTTCATAAAAATAAAACAATGCTCCCAATACTTCCGGAGAAAATTCCCGCAAAATCAGACGGTAGCAGGGAGTTCCGGCCTTAACCAAAGTCATTTCCGTAGCCATTTGTTCAATGGCCAGTTGTTCACTCATGCGAAAGCCACTTAAATAAGCATATTCCTTTTTATCCGCAAAAGCTGTCGGCAAAGCAGGCTCTTCCCCCCAATCTGCCACTTTTAAAAAACCAATCACCTTATCCAAGGGACCTTCCTTAAAAAGCTGCAAAATGGAGTGCTGATCCGTAGCTCCCAAAGCAGTTATTGGGGTCATCCCGGTTCGGACTTCCGTTCCATCCAGCTTATCTTTTTTGCCCAGGCTTTCCGCCCAAAGCTGCACGAACCACAAACCAAATTCTATGAGAGAGCTGGAATAATTAAAAAGAACATGAAGGTTTTTGTTTTGCTGCCCCAGTTCATACAAAGCCGCCGCCAATAAAAACAGGCCGTTGTTCTCCGGCGGCAGCTTCCGCAGTCCTTCCCGAACCTGAGCAGCACCAGTCAAAAGCCGCTGGCAGTCAATGCCCACCGTTTCAACGGGCAAAAAGCCAACAGCCGAAAGCACTGAATAGCGTCCCGGCAATTTGTGCGGCAAATGCAGCAAATGGCAGTTTAATTCCTGAGCCAGAGCATTGATGCCGTTATCCGCCTGATCGCAGATAATAATAATTTCATGGGGATCACCGCCCCCGGCCAGATATTTTTGGGAGAAATATACAAATTGAGCCGCAGTTTCCGGAGTTGATCCGGACTTGCTGATATAAATTAAAGCCGTATCCGACCAGTCAGCCAAAGCTTCATATTGAGCTGTCAAACGGGGATCCAGATTATCCAGCACAAATAACCGGGGCTTTTGCTGCAAATTATAAAAAGCACCATGCAAAAACTGCTGAACAGCTCTGGTTCCCAAAGCCGAACCACCAATTCCCAAAAGCAAAATATTGTTAAAGCGTTTTCGCAAAGATCCAGCCAGCTCTTTAATTGGCTCTAAATCAGTTGTCCAGGGCAAAACCAAAGGAGAATCCGGATTTTCCAGATCATTTTGCTTAAACTCTTCCCACACAGAAGCATAGCGTTTAGCTAAAATTGAACAATCCTGTCCCAAATGCCCAACATCCACCGTTAATAATTCCTGCATAAAATTTCTCCTTTACACATTGATAATTTCTTCTCCCAAAACCCGCAGTACTTCTCCCACCGACCAGGCTTGAGCTATGGCTCCTCTGGGCTGATGCGGCTCATCACCATCCAGAATTTCAGAAATAAAACCGATTCCGGCTTCCCGCAAATGTTCCTGAAAAGGAGCCAGAAAACGCTCGGCCTGCTGCCGATCCCAGGCAGTATGGCCATAAGCCCGACGGTAAGCACTGATAAAAGAGCCAATCAGCCAGCACCAGACAGTTCCCTGATGATAAGCTCCATCCCTTTGCCAGCGATCTCCCTGATACTCTCCCCGATAGTTCGCTTCCTCCGGAGCAAGAGTACGCAGGCCATAAGCTGTTAACAGCTTTTTTTGTATCTGAGCCAAAGCTTTTTTAGCCCGTTCCGGAGCTGCCGGAGAATAAGGCAGGCTTAAAGCAATAAGCTGATTGGGTCGCAAAGTGGGAGGGTCATCCAGCAAATCCCGATAATAACCTCCTTCCGGATACCAGAATTTATTTTCAAAAGAAATTCCGGTTAAAGAAGCCAGATTATCATAGCGACTTTTTTGCTCCGGCTGGAGAGTTAAATCCCGCATAAACAACAAAGCATTATACCAGAGAGCCGAAATTTCCACCGCTTTGCCGGAACGGGGTGTTACCACCCAGCCTCCAACCCTGGCATCCATCCAGGTAAGCTGGGGATCCTGAGATTCAATCAAACCATCTGCATCCATCTTAATGCCAAAACGGGTGCCTTGCTGATAGCTTTGAATAATTTCCTCCAAAACCGGATAAATTTCCTTCTGAACAAAGTCCAGATCCTGAGTATATCGGCAATAAGACTGCACCGCCCAAAAGAACCATAAAGAAGCATCTATAGTATTATATAAAGCCGGTTCCTGCAAACGGGAAGAAAAAGCATTGGGCAAAAGCCCTTCCCGGCAGTTTTGAGCATAGGTTCGCAAAATTTCCCTGGCTTCATTATAACGCCCAGTTGCCAAAGTCAATCCCGGCAAAGCGATCATGGCATCCCGTCCCCAATCATTAAACCAGGGATAACCAGCAATCAGGCTTTTGCCATGAGTGGAATTCCGCTGTACAATAAAAGCATCTGCCGCCAAAATCAATTCCTTAATCCATTCCTGCTTTCGCAAAGCAGCCGGAGCTTTGGCCAGAATTTTTTCCTGCCGCTCAATTTCCGCCTGTAAGAGCTTTTTCCCCTCTGCCTTTGGCAAATTTGTTTTTTCTGTGGTCAAAAGCAAAGTATATTCTTTGCTTTCTCCGGGCTGCAATTCCACTGTAAAGCCGCCCGGCATCCAATGATCCTCCCGATCATTTTCTCCCCGCTGCTGTTCCTGTTCATAAAAAGTACCGAAAAAATAATCTTCCATCAGCCAGGGCTGACCTTCACTGGCCATAATTTTCCATTCAATGCTCCCGGACTGCAAACCAAAACCGCCGGGAATAATCTGTCCCCGGATATTTATTTGTTCCTGGTTTTGGGTGCTGTGAAAATCCCGGCAATTAAGCAGGGGTTTCAAGCTTAATTTTGCCGGACAGGAACCATTTTGAATTTGATAATAAATAACTGTGGTATTTTGTTCAAACACCATAAAAATGGACTTGCGTAACCATAATTCCTGAATTTGATAAATGAAAGCAGGCACAGGCCTGTTTTCCACTCGCTGCAAATAGCGAAAGCCCTCCTGCCGCCAACCGCTTTCAGTTTGATAGCTGCTCAAAGCAAAACTCTGTCCATCCATTTCCAGAAGCTCATCAAGCTGAGAAACCAAAAGCCACCGCTCCACCGGAGGATTTAAGGCAGCAATCAGTAAACCATGATATTTGCGAGTATTTAAGTTGATCAGACTGGAAGAAGCATAGCCTCCCAAGCCATTAGTTACCAGCCATTCTTTTTGGCTTCCTGTTTTCCAGTCCGGCCAGTCACCCTTCCCCCAAGTATTCATAAAATTACTTTCCTTTCGTTGGTTGTATACCTCTCTGCTTTCAGAAACAGTGAGCCTGTCGCTCCAATTTTATTTGCTTTCCAGGCTGAATTTCTGCCAGGCCAAAGCCGCAGCTCCCAAAAGGCAGGATTTGGCTTCAACCAGGGCAAGCTCAGGAAAACCGGTTTTAACTGTTAATTTTTCCTGGATCAGCTGCCAATAAAAGCCTTCTTTCTGCAAAGCACCTCCGCCCAAAAGCACCAGATCCGGATCAGTAAAAAGAATCGCCTGATCCAAAGCCTGAACCAGATAATCCGCTGCCTGATTTAAAATATTCTGAGCCTCCGAATCGCCCAGAGCCGCAGCCTGATTAACCGTTTGGGCTGTTGGCAGATCGGCCAGTTCCCTGATTTTTTGACCTCCACCCGCTGCTATAAGTTCCTGAGCATATCGAGCAATGGCCTGCCCGGAAGCCAGGGTTTCCAAACAGCCCCGCCGCCCACAGGAACAATATCGGCCTTCCCGCTGCATAACCCAATGTCCCAATTCTCCGGCAGCTCCGCTGGCTCCCCGTACCGGCTGCCCATTAACCAGCCATCCGCTGCCAATTCCGGTACTGACTGTTACATAAAGCAGATTATGCTTGCCTTTCCCAGCTCCGTAATGATATTCACCCAAAGCTCCGCAATTAGCATCATTATCCATAACCACCGGCAAAGAAAAAATTTCGGCCAGATAATCTTTCAAAGGGAAATTTCTCCAGCCCAAATTGGGAGCTAAACCCACCATTTCGGTTTGAGGGTGGACGCTTCCGGCTACAGCTATTCCCAAACCATATAAATCACAGTCAAACTTTTTTTCCCGCCATAAATGCCGCAGAGCGTCAGCTATGCGTTCCACAACTTCCATAGCTCCATCCTGAGCTTGAGTCGGCAGCTTGATCTCCTCCAGAATCTCCCCCCGATAGTCCACCAAAGCAGCCCAAATTTTGGTTCCGCCAATATCTACGGCTCCCACACATTTTCGCATCAGTTCACCCCCAGAATAAATTTCTCAATTACTTCTCCCACAGCTCCTTCCCGATTGGAAGCTTCAGTTACATAATCAGCTGCGGCCTTAATATCTGCCTGAGCATTAGCAACAGCCACGCCAAGACCAGCCCATTTTAACATTTCCAAATCATTAAAGCCATCACCAACCGCAATAACTTCTTCCTGCTTGAAGCCCAAAGCCCAGGCCAGATCCGCCAGAGCCTGCCCCTTATGAGCCAGAGGATGGGAGAATTCCAAATAAAAGCTTTTTGATTTGGCAATATGTAAACTATCCTGAAAAAGTTCCCGCAAATCAGGCAAAATGGCATCCAATTTGCTTTCTTCTTCGGAGACCAGAATTTTAAGGGGATCAATACCGGTCGCCTGCAAATATTTTTCCAAGTCTCCTACTTCATGAGCCTGACAGGAACTCATTTTTTCATAACGCAGCACTCTTTCATTTTTGGCAGCTACAATCAATTCATCATTATAGTACATATGCAGATGATAGCCAAACTTTCGCACAGACTCCACAATTTTCAAAGCTAATTGATTGGGCAGAGGATATTGTTTGATTATTTCCCCGGTCAAATGGTTTTTGATCAAGGCTCCCTGATAGCTGATTAAAGGCAGTTCTATACCTAATTCTTCCGCATAACGCCTTGCCGACCTGAACATACGGCCGGTAGCAATAATCACTTTTAAACCCTGCTGTCGGGCTTTTTGAATCATAATTTTATTCCGTTCTCCAATTTGCCAATTCTCATTTAACAAAGTATCATCTAAATCCGTTGCCAATAATTTATACATAGTCAGCCTCTGTTATTCAAATTTTAATTTCAAAGATTTTCCCGCAAAAAATTAAACACCGCCTGAGCAGCTTTTTTATTCATCCCCGGAACCGCAGCCAGCTCCTCCAGAGAAGCTTCAGCCATGACCTTAAGAGAAGGAAAAGCTTTCAGCAATTCCCTTTGCCGCACCGTTCCAATACCTTCTATTTCGCTTAAACAGGATTTCAGATTGCGTTTGGTGCGAAGCTGGCGATGAAAAGTAACAGCAGTTCGGTGAGCTTCATCTCGCAAACGCTGAAGCATTTGCAAACCCGGATGTTCCAGCCCCAATTTAATCGGCTGGCTTTGTCCCGGAGCAAACAGCAATTCCTCTTTTTTGGCCAGACCCCAAATCTGCAAGTCCGGCAAATCCAAATCCTCCACCGCTCTGCAAGCAGCCTGCACCTGTCCCTGCCCACCATCAATCAGCAATAAATCCGGAAATTGGGCAAATTCAGCTTTTTTACTGGAAAGCTGCCCACAATTTATCAATCTGCGTTCCTCCAGACCATGAAGAAAACGCCGCCTTACGGCCTCCTGCATGGAAGCAAAATCATTGGCTCCCTGCACCGTTCGGATTTTAAATTTGCGATATTCCGGCAAGGCCGGTTTGCCTTTGATAAAAACCGCCAGAGAAGCCACGCTTTCCGTTCCCTGCGTGTTGGAAATATCAAAACATTCCATGCGTTCCGGAACTTTGGCCAGCCCCAAAGCCGCAGCCAGCAAAGCCAAATCCTCAGAAGCAGTAGTTTTAACCAGGCGTTCCGCCAGCACTTCAGACAGGACTAAGTGAGCATTTTTCAAGGTCATGTCCAACAGCTTTTTTTTGTCCCCCCGTTGGGGCTGATACAAAATA
The DNA here is from genome assembly GCA_045600185.1 of Desulfocucumaceae bacterium. Taxonomy (GTDB): domain Bacteria; phylum Bacillota; class Desulfotomaculia; order Desulfotomaculales; family Desulfocucumaceae; genus CATZDY01. The sequence continues at coordinate 11,707 of JAZRXK010000025.1, read as the reverse complement.
ACCCGACTGCCTTTTTTTTGGCTTAACCAGGTTTCAATTAAATTTCTTTCCGATAAATTCAAAGGAAGCAGAATCTCAGCTGGAATAAATTCAGTCTGATGATAATATTGTTTGAGGAAAGCGGCAAGAACAGCTTCTTCCGATTCTTCGCCCACCTTGTCCAGAATAAAGCGTTCCCGACCTAAAAGCTTGCCCCGACGAATAAAGAACAGCATCAGACAGGCAGTATCAGCCTGACAAGCCAAAGCCAGAACATCACGATCAATTACATCAGCAACATTTATTTTCTGTCTGGCCAAAATAGTCTGCAAAGCTCGCAGCTGATCCCGATAAACAGCAGCTTCCTCAAAATTCAAAGCTTCGGCAGCCATCTGCATTTTTTTTTGCAGCTGTTCCTGCAAATCCGTTTTTTTGCCATCCAAAAAACAGCAAACCTGCTGCACAATTTGACGATAATCACTTTCCGTTACCAAATCACAACAGGGAGCCAGACAACGGTGAATGTGGTAATTCAGGCAGGGACGACTTCGCAGCGGCAATTCCCGGCTGGAACAGATTCTGAGTGGAAAAGCCCGTTTTAAAAGGGTCAATATTTCCTGCATGGCTCCGGTTTTGCTGTAAGGTCCATAATATTTGGCTCCGTCCTGCAATACCCGCCGAGTAACCAGCAAACGGGGAAATTTTTCCTGCCAGGTAATTTTTAAATAAGGATAGCTTTTGTCATCCTTTAAAACAATATTATATTGCGGCTGATGCTCCTTGATTAAATTAGCTTCCAAAATCAGGGCTTCTACTTCATTATCGGTGAGAATATACTCCAGACTGTAAGCTTTTTTCCGCATGATGCGGGTTTTTAAAGGCAGGCTGGCTTCCGGCTGAAAATAGGAGCGAATCCGATTTTTTAAAGAAACGGCCTTGCCTGCATAAATAACCCGACCTTCCCGATCCCGAAACAAATAAACTCCCGGCTTGTCTGGCATATATGGGGCTTTGTCCATCTTGTTCCCCCCAAAGATCTTATGAGCGATATATTCCTTGAGCCAAAACTGGTTTTAAAAATTTTCCGGTATAAGAGGCAGCTGCTTCCACTATTTCTTCCGGTCTGCCGCAAGCCACCACCTGACCGCCTCGCCAACCGCCTTCCGGCCCCAGATCAATTAAATAATCCGCCGTTTTAATAACATCCAAATTGTGTTCAATAACCACCACTGTATTTCCGGCCTCTACCAGACGATGCAAAATCACCAGCAAACGCTCCACATCGGCTATATGCAAGCCCGTGGTTGGTTCATCTAAAATATACATGGTTCGTCCATTGGAGCGGCGAGCCAGCTCTGCGGCCAGCTTGACCCTCTGAGCCTCTCCTCCGGACAGTTCCGGAGCCGGCTGCCCCAATCGCATATAACCCAAGCCCACATCTTCAAGAGCTTGTAGTTTGCGTTTAATTTTGGGTAAAGCCGAGAAAAATTCCAGAGCTTCTTCCACCGTCATTTGCAAAATTTCAGCAATATTGCGGCCTTTATACCTAATCTCCAGAGTTTCCCGATTATAGCGTTGACCTTTGCATACTTCGCAGGGAACATAAACATCCGGCAAAAAGTGCATTTCAATTTTTAAAATGCCATCGCCCTGACAGGCTTCGCAACGCCCTCCCTTAACATTAAAGCTGAATCGCCCCGGCTTATAACCTCTCACTCTGGCTTCCGCTGTTTGAGCAAATAACTCCCGAATATCATTAAAAACCCCGGTATAAGTAGCCGGGTTGGAACGGGGAGTCCGGCCAATGGGCGATTGATCCACTTCAATAACTTTATCCAGATATTCCAGACCTTTAATATCCCGACAGGATCCGGCTTTCACTTTGGCTCGGTTCAATTCACTCAGCAGTCTTCTGGCCAAAACCTCATTAACCAAAGAGCTTTTCCCGGAACCGCTGACTCCAGTTACCCCAATAAAAACCTGCAAAGGGAAATCCACATCAATTTCCTGCAAATTATTTGCGGAAGCTCCCAAAACCTGTACTTTTTTTTCGGAAAGCGGACGACGGACAGCCGGGACAGGGATAAAGCGTCGGCCGCTCAAAAACTGTCCGGTCAGAGAAGCCGGAATTTGACTTAGTTCTTCCGCCGTTCCGCAGGCTACAATTTGTCCGCCATGTTCCCCGGCTCCGGGTCCAATATCAACCACCAAATCAGCGGCTCGAATGGTTTCTTCGTCATGTTCCACCACAATTAAAGTATTACCCAAATCCCTGAGACGAAACAGGGTTCGCAGCAAAAGCTGATTATCCCGCTGATGCAAACCAATGCTGGGTTCGTCCAAAATATATAAAACCCCCATCAGACCACTGCCAATCTGGGTAGCCAAACGAATCCGCTGGCTTTCTCCTCCGGAAAGGGTTCCGGCCATACGATCCAAAGTCAGATAATCCAGACCCACATCCAGCAAAAAACCCAGCCGGGTGCGAATCTCTTTTAAAATTTGCTGACCAATCAGTTGCTGGCGTTCCGTAAAATTTGTTTTATTAAAAAAATCCAGACATTCCACAACAGAAAGAGCATTAACTTCCCAAATCGACTTGCCGCCGATCAGAATCGCCAGAGCTTCCGGCCGCAAACGCCTGCCCTGACAGACAGGACAAACCAGAGAAGTCATATAATGTTCCAGTTCCCGGCGAATGAAGTCCGAAGTGGTTTCCCGGTAACGCCGGTTTAAATAGGGAATGGCTCCTTCAAAAAAATCCGCTTCGTTTTTTGATCCTTGCCCATAAAAAACAATTTGCTGAATTTCTGCCGGTAATTCTTCAAAAGGAGTTTGCAGGGAAAAATTCAATCGTTCTGCCAGCTTTTCCAGATAGCCGTAAAACTGCCCGCCACACCCCCGAACAGCCCCTTCCGCCAGGGAAAGCCGGGGTCTGGGAAGCAATAAGTCAGGATCCAGTTTCAGCTTCATTCCCAAACCAGTACATTCCGGACAGGCTCCAAAAGGATTGTTAAAGGAAAAAAGCCGGGGTTCCAGATCGGGCAGGCTAAGACCACATTCCGGACAGGCAAAATTTTCACTGAATAAAATTTCCTGATCCTCCAGCCAGACTAAAGCCAGACCTCCTCCATAATGCAAGGTAGTTTCCAAAGAGGAAGCCAAACGATTGCGATTGCTTTCCCGAATCACCAGCCGATCAACAATAATTTCCATATTATGCTTTTTATTTTTGTTAAGTTTAATTTCCTCGCTTAAATCCCGGACTTCTCCATCAATTCGCAGACGACTGAAACCATCCCGGCGAATTTCTTCCAGCAGTTTGACAAATTCACCCTTTTTGCCTTTTACCACTGGAGCCAAAATTTGCAGACGAGTGCCTTCCGGCCATTTCAGAAGCTGATCCACCATTTGCTGAACAGTCTGCCGGGCAATTTCCCGCCCGCACTGGGGACAATGAGGCACGCCAATTCGGGCAAACAATAAACGCAAATAATCATAAATTTCAGTTACGGTTCCTACTGTGGAACGGGGATTATGAGAAGTAGTTTTCTGATCGATGGAAATGGCCGGGGATAAGCCTTCGATATAGTCCACCTCCGGCTTATCCATCTGCCCCAGAAACTGACGGGCATAAGAAGACAGGGATTCCATATAACGCCGCCGACCTTCGGCATAAATAGTATCAAAAGCCAGGGAAGATTTGCCGGAACCGGATAAGCCGGTAAAAACTACCAGCTTATTCCGGGGCAAGCTTAAATCTACATTCTTCAGATTATGAACTCTGGCTCCTTTAATCTTAATTTGCTCCAACATACAATTTCTCCATAACCGGCTTTTAAATTGAAATTTTTTTCTTTTTGCGGCTGGAAACCGGTTTTAAAACAATTTGATTGCCCTCTATATATAAAATTACCCCAGCCACTTTGCGATTTTTAAAACCTCTCAGCACTTCATCGGGCAAAGCTAAAAATCCCTCTTTGGTTAATCTGGTAATTTCTTCAAACATAGACTTAGACCCCTTTTTATTTTAACTATATAAGACCTCGAAAAGTCCGGCAAGGGGTATAAGTTCTGTTTAAATGTCGTTTATTGGCTTAATTGCTTCAGTTTTTGAGCATCCAGTCCTTTGGCCTGCAAGCGAAGCTCAATTAAAATATCCCGCAATTCAGCTGCCTTTTCAAATTCCAGCTCTCTGGCAGCTTCTTTCATGGCTTTTTCCACTTGGTTAATGGCTGCTTTAAGCTGTTTGGGTTTGAGTCGGCCAAAATCTTTTTTTTCGGCTTCTATAATTTTGGTGGCTTCCAGCACTTCCCGCACCGCTTTAATAACTGTTTGGGGAACAATATGATGCTTTTGGTTAAAAGCCTGCTGCAATTTCCGCCGTCGTTCAGTTTCAAAAATAGCTTTTTGCATGGAACCGGTCATCTGATCCGCATACATTAAAACCTTGCCTTCAGCATTGCGAGCCGCCCGGCCAATGGTTTGAATCAGAGATCTTTCCGAACGCAAATAACCTTCCTTATCCGCATCCAGAATGGCAATCAGGCTTACTTCCGGCAAGTCCAGACCTTCCCGCAGCAGATTGATCCCCACCAGAACTTCAAACACACCCAAACGCAAATCCCGCAAAATTTCCATTCTTTCCAAAGTGTTGATGTCCGAATGCAGGTAACGCACCTTTAAGCCCATTTCCCGCAAATATTCACTTAAATCTTCAGCCATTTTTTTGGTCAAAGTGGTAATTAAAACCCGTTGCTGCCGAGCTGTTCGCTGTCGAATTTCTCCCAGTAAATCATCAATCTGCCCTCTGGTGGGTCGAACTTCAATTTCCGGATCCAAAAGACCGGTGGGACGAATAATCTGCTCCACCACCTGAGAACTATTTTGCAACTCAAAATCTCCCGGAGTAGCTGAAACCAAAATAGTCTGATGAATTCGCTGAAGAAATTCGGCAAACTGCAAAGGGCGGTTGTCCAAAGCTGAAGGCAAGCGAAAGCCATAATTTACCAAAGAGCTTTTGCGGGACTTATCCCCTTTATACATAGCTCCCACCTGGGGTATGGCCACATGGGATTCATCTATAAAAAGCAGAAAATCTTCCGGGAAAAAATCCAGCAAAGTAAAAGGTGGTTTCCCGGCCTGCCGCCCGGTCAGGTGTCGGGAATAATTTTCAATTCCATTGCAGTAACCCATTTCCCGCAGCATTTCCAAATCATACCGGGTTCGCTGTTCCAAACGCTGGGCTTCCAGCAGTTTATTTTGGGAGCGAAATTCCTGCAGGCGTTCTTCCAATTCCTGTTCAATTCGCCGGATGGCCATTTGCATTTTATCGGCAGAAACGGCATAATGTGTAGCCGGAAAGATCGTCACATGTTCCCGTTCTGCCAAAATATTGCCATTTAGAGGATCAAATTCCCTAATTCGTTCCAGTTCATCGCCAAAAAAGTCCAGGCGTAAAGCTCGTTCGGAAACTCCCACCGGATAAATTTCCAGAATGTCTCCTTTAATCCGAAAATTACCCCGTTCAAAAGCCAGATCATTACGGCTGTATTGAATATCCACCAATTTGTGCAGCAAGCTGTTTAAGTCATATTGCTGCCCTCGCCGCAGGCTTATTACCAAATTGCGATATTCTTCCGGATCTCCCAAGCCATAAATACAGGAAACACTGGCCACAACAATAACATCTTTTCTTTCCAGCAAAGAACTGGTAGCTGAATGCCGCAATTTATCAATTTCATCATTCAGACTGCTGTCCTTTTCAATATAAGTATCGGACTGAGGCAAATAAGCTTCCGGCTGATAATAATCGTAATAGGATACAAAATATTCCACCGCATTTTCGGGAAAAAATTCCCTGAATTCTGCACAAAGCTGAGCAGCCAAAGTTTTATTGGGAACCAAAACCAGAGCAGGCCGCTGAACTTCTTCTATAATTTTGGCCATGGTAAAGGTTTTGCCGCTGCCGGTGACTCCCAAAAGGGTTTGAAAGGGATATTGCTTTTGCAGACCTTCCACCAGAGCCGCAATGGCCTGCGGTTGATCTCCGGCTGGTTGATATTCGGAATACAGCTTAAATTTCATCAGTTTTGTCAGTCTCCTTTTGGTTGTCAGACCAAAAACCTAAAGCAGGGCATCAACAAAAAAATTTGTCCGGCAGCCGAGTGCATAACCGACATTCAGACAAATATTTTTGCTTACGCTAACTGTTACTTATTTCCTGCTCATTGAACTTTGGATCAGGTTCCTGCTCATCCACAATATACTTTTCTTTCTTAAGAAACATATAAATGGTTCCCGGAGCCAATAAAATCACCAGAAAGATTATCAGATGAAAGACCAGAACAGATACCCAGTTAAAGCCACAAAACTGCTCCAGAAAGCTGGTTTGCAAAAACAATAAATTATAAACCATTTCCGGCAGCAATAGATATAAACCCAGAGAAACTACAGCGTAAATAAAATAAACCAGGTAATTTACTGCAAAATAAATTTTTATCGAACCTTTAAATAAAATATAGTCTCGCAGACAAATTATATTCAGAATAACAAAGACAACAGCAGACAAACCGGCTCCCCAAAAGAATAATCTGCTCGGAATCATGCCAATCAGAAGCAGAATACTTATTGGAAGCGAACAAATAAAATTGATAATTATAACCTCCAACAGCCTTCGCCAGAAAAGAAGGGAATTTCCGTTTTCGTCCATAGCTTCATTAGCTTTATTATTCAGCAACTCTTCCCCCACAAGCTCACTCCTTCCATAAGCCCTGACATTTTTCAAGAATACTTTACTATTAACTTGCTGAGGATTCACATTCCATCAGCCTGAAGTATTATATCACAAAACCCGAATAATTTCAACCCATATTCAATTTATATTCAAAAAAAGTGGCATTTTATGGCATTTCTCATTTTTTGCTCCTAAATCAAAGAAAAGGTTCAACCAAATTGATTGAACCAGATTCTGGTGCGCCCGAGAGGACTCGAACCTCCGACACACGGTTTAGGAAACCGTTGCTCTATCCTGACTGAGCTACGGACGCTGATATTATATTGTAAATTATAAACCCAAAGAGCTGTTTTTGCAACCTTAATCTTGCAAATCTTGCAGACCTAAAAATTGCCGCACCTGAGCTAAAGAAATCCCCTTAATCCTGATTATTTTTTGTCTGCTGGTCTGTCCGGATACCAATTCCAGCTGCTGACGGGAAATTTTTAAAACCTCTGCCAAAAATTTCAGGCAAATCTGATTGGCTTTACCATCCACAGGAGGGGCAGTTAAACGAATTTTCAGAGCATCCTCCATTATTCCGACAATTTGATTTTGAGAAGCCCTGGGCTGAACCTTGACTTTCAGCAAGACTTCGCCTTTATCTTCTTTTAACGGCATATACCTGCACCTTTCATCAAAGCAAACGATTTAAAAGCACAAAAATCCGACCCTTGCGGGATTTTCCCTCCGCTTCAATAACTTTGAGACGGCCTTTACCCCGCAAAGAAAGCACATCGCCCGGTTTAACTGAAGCCGCTGGATTAAGACAAACTTTCCAGTTCAGGCTCAAGCGTTGGGCTTTAATCTCGGCTGCCATTTTAGCACGGGACATTTTATACCCGGCAGCCGCCAAAGCATCCACCCGCAAAGAAGCCAGAGTGCAATGAATTTCTTCAACCGTCTGCTCCGGCAAATGCAAAGCTTCGGGAGACAGGGCATTGACCTGCACCCGCCAGCTTCCCACCTGATTTAAATTGGCTTCAACGAAACCGGCAATTTCTTCAGCCACTATCACCTGAGCAGTTTGCTCATTAACCAAAATATCGCCCAATTTTTCTCTTTTAATTCCCAGACCCAGCAAGGCTCCCAAATAATCCCGATGACCGGGTTTAACATTACCTGGAAAACGACCGGTTATTTCCAGACAAACCGTTCCAGTCGGACAATCCGATTCATAATCCGGATAAAGAGCCAGCCTTTGCCTTTCCGCTCCCGGATAGCCGCCGTTTCCCTGCCAGGCCAGACCATCTATTTGCACCAAACGATTTATCAATAATTGTTGTTGAGCCGGATTACAAAAATCTGTAAATCTTACTTGATGTTGTTTTTGCACCAGATAAGCCAGATCCAGAACACGAGATGCCAATTCCCGATCCTCTCCCCGCAATCCGGTCAGAATATTTTCTTTGTCAGCTTTCATCTAAGAAATCCGTTCCAGCAGTCCAATAAGAAGTATTCTCACAATGTCCAAAGCAAAAAAAGCTATAATCGGGGTGAAATCAAAGCCACCCACAGGTCGAATAAAGCGTTGAAACAAGCCCAAAACCGGCTGAGTTATTTCGTAGACAAACTTAATAATTGGGTTTTGGGGATTATGCGGAACCCAGGATAAAATAACCCGAATCAGCAAAAAAAGCCAATAAGTCTTAAAGACAAGATTGATAAGCGAAATAACTGTCCCCATCTTTTCACCTCAAGCTTTCTCAATTTCAACGGCTTTTGCTTTAATGGGAATTCAGCTCTGCACAACGAACGGCAGCAGCTTCAACTGCTTCCATAAAGCTTCCTCGCACTCCATGTTTTTCCAGAACATACAGACCTTCAATAGTAGTTCCGCCCGGCGTGCTGACCATCTCTTTTAATTCAGCCGGCTGCCTGCCCTGCAAGACCATTTCGGCTGCTCCTTTCATGGTTTGAGCCGCCAACAGCAAAGCCTGATCCCTGGTAAGCCCCAATCTTACCCCGCCATTGGCTAAAGCTTCCAGCACCAAAAACAGGTAGGCCGGGCCGCTTCCACTAAGACCAGTTACGGCATCCAAAAGACCTTCCCGCACTTGCACCACTTCTCCAACAGCTCGGAAAAGCTCCAGACCTCTTTGCAGATCATTTTCCTGCACATAGCGTCCGCCGCAAACGGCCGTAGCCGAACTGCCAACTCTGGCTGCACAATTAGGCATGGCTCGCACCACCGCCGGCTCTTCCGGTTCCAAGGCCGTTTCAACCTGCTCGGTACTGATGCCGGCTGCAATACTGATCAGAGTTTGACCCGAATGCAGATTGCCCTTTAAGCTGCTTAAAACTTCCGTCATAATATGCGGCTTAACCGCAAAAATAATTATTTCGCTGGCTTTGGCCAACTCAGCAATGCTGGAAACCGTTTTAATCCCAAGTTTTTCCTGTAAACTAAAACTGGCCTGCGGGTTGGCATCATAACCGAATACCTGCTGTGAAGGCAGAATTTTCTGTTCAATCAATCCGGAAGCTATGGCTGTTCCCATAGCTCCGCAACCGATAAATCCAATTGTTAAATCTCCCCAGAACATAAATATTATTGACTACCTTTCTCTAATGAAATACTCACCGCCTGCAAAGACGGGAGCTTCTCGCTCAAGTACCCTGTTGGGTACAGTAACAACGAGCCAGCCCCGGTTTCAATGAATTTTATTCTCGACTTACCAGATTTTTGGTTTCCGGATTTTTTGGGAGTCGCAAACATGGCAAATTGGGGAACTGGCAAAAAAATTATCTGCTTTGATATCCTACTGCGTTATCAAAAAAAGATCTGTTACCCATCGTTTTTTTGTCCATCTCCATATTTATTTCCATGGTATAGGGAACATGACAAAAAACTCCGCTGCCTACTTTTCTCAAAGTCCCGTCCAGAGCAAAGCTGCAACCGGAAATAAAATCTAAAATTCTCCGGGCTTCTTCAGGATCAGTTTCCTGCATATTGATCAAAACCTGATGCCGGGATTTCATATACTCGCCGATTTTCAGGCAATCTTCAAATTGTTTGGGTTCTACTACTTTAACTTTTGACTGCATATTGCTTCCATCAGGATTGATGTTAATTACTTTACCCGTTATTCTTCTGTTCTGCGGCTGCACCGGAGCGACTTCTTTCGGTCTTTCCTTGACTTCTTCCACAACCTCTTCTTCTGCTTCTTCTTCATCCATGCCAATAAATTTCATAAACTTGCCAAAAATATCCTTACTGCTCATGATTTACCTCCCTTATATTGTCAACTGAAAATTACCGTACCCAGACGAATCAGATTTGCTCCTTCTTCCACAGCTATCTGATAATCATTACTCATTCCCATAGACAGGTAATCCAATTCAATCAAATTGTTTTCCTGCCGCATCTTTTCTGCCAATAAACGGGTTTCTCGGAAAACATAGCGAATTTCTTCCGGGTTTACGGCATAAGGTGCCATGGTCATTAAGCCTCGAAGTTTTAAATTAGGCAAATCGGGAAGCTGACGCATAAAATCCCTGGCTTCCGCTGCTGTAAATCCGGATTTACTGGTTTCACCGGAAATATTAACCTGAACCAGAGCTTCCACCACTCTGCCCTGCTGACTTGCCTGTTTTTGAATTTCCGTGGCCAGATGCCAGCGATCCAGAGAGTGAATCAAATTAACCTGACCAAGAATACTTTTGACCTTGTTGGTTTGCAGGCTGCCAATCAAATGCCACTCAATATCTGAAGGCAGGGATTTCTTTTTGCTTAACAGATCCTGAACCCGATTTTCTCCCATGCTTTTAACTCCCAGTTGATATAAAGCGGATATTTCTTCAAGATCAGATCTTTTGGTTACGGCCAGAAGCCGCACCGCTTCCGGAGAACGCCCAGCCCGTTCTGCCGCCGCCCGAATATTGGCTCGCACCGCAGCCAGATTCCGAGCTAAGTCATGGTTCATTCCAATTGTTCTCCTTCCTTAATCCAGCGAACATTTTCAACATATCTGGTTTGGCTGCTCAAATTGGAGCTGTCAATCAAATAACCCTCATCCAGTTCCGCAAGAATTTCCACCGGTTCCAATTTGACTTGACCCCGGCTTAAATAACAAAGGTTTCTAACAGGGTCAGGCTGAGTTAACAAAGCTGTTTTAGGTACCAGATAACCCGTTAACTCTCTGGTTGATAAAAACAGAGAAGCCTGTCTGCTCAAAAGCAGCTGATCCGGACAATTATTCACTTCAACCAGAATTCCAGCTTTGCTTCCCCAGATAACCTTTCCTTTTAAAACAATTTCTTCCGGCAAATTTTTGGCCAAAGTTTCCTTGTTTTCCGGTTTGGCTCCCTGCCAAATCAGAGTTACAGGTTTGTTAACCTGCCAGGAATCTGCATTGTCTATTTCAAAGTACAGCTGAACCGGACTTAAATTGTCGATTACTTTACAAACTGCTTTGGGAGCAACTCGAGATTTTGTTTTCAAGGAATTCAAGTTATTGTAGTCTTCCAGAGCATTTTCCAGATTATCCACATTTTTGGAAAATAAACCGGAAAAATCAGCCTGCAAAATCTGCACGGAGCCTTCCGCAAAAATAATATTGCCCAGCTCCTGATTGGGGCGGACTTTTTCTCCCTCCTGCACAGAAAAGCTGATTGTTCCATCTGCCTGCGGATAAATCAAATATTCCTTTTTAAAAACCCAAGCTTGAACAGTTTGTCCCTGATGAAAGCAGGCTGAATCCAAATAACTGACTTGAGCCATACTGAAAACCAGTTTAGTAAAAATCCAGGAACCAAAAACATATAACATATACAGCCAAAAGAGAACAAACAATACTTCCAAAACTTTAATGAGAAAATTTTTGTCTTTTTTCGGTCTGGTTCGCCTCGATTCAGTCGTATCAACACACCACCAGTTGCCTAAATTAGAAAAACAAAATTTAAGTCCTGTTCCTGGATTTGACAAGTGAACTACTCCGACTTATAGAAGTC
>JAZRXK010000024.1:0-17793 GCA_045600185.1 Desulfocucumaceae bacterium | reverse complement strand
TGCTTTTTTGTGTCGTTAACAAGACTGTAACACAGGCTTTCTCATTCGTCATCTTTTTTTGTAAATTTCCGGGTAACAGACCCGTGATTACCAAACTGCATAGCCTCAAGCAAAATCAAGGCTGCTGCAGAAAAATCGGATCTGCTGCCGTTACTGTGTGATGAATCTATGTAACACATCAATTGTAAACCAACAGTAATGCTACAGAAAAAATCTAAAAATCTATTGCCAAGATATGAACGGTATGATAAAATGATAGGTATGATAAAGTGATAGGCATGAAAAAGATAGCACTAACAGACTTCTTTAAGGAACTGCGGTGATTGCCTCGATGATGGAAAAGATGGAGGGAACATAAATGGGCAATGAATTGCGGTTTAGACTTGGAAATGTAAATATGGCAGGACTACCACAGTGGACATCCGACCATTCATATAATTTTCATGCGACATTTCGGCTGAAGATGGATCACCCGGTGTCCCACAGCGACATGGTGAAAGCTTTGGATAAGACTTTGGAAATTCTCCCTGTCGCGAAGGATTCCATTATTGTGCACGATAATGTGCTTCGGTTCGTCAAAAATCCGCTACCTTTCGTTATCACGAAGGGCGAGGGAATCTACGCCCCTGGAAGTCGGAATGTGAATGGGCATACGATGTCACTTGATGTGGAAGGAGATCATGTCACTGCCAGCTTCATGCATTCTGCGATGGATGGCATTGGGATGTGGCGCTTTTTTATTACCTTGCTCTGCCAGTATTGCTCCATACACTTCGGCAAGGCCTACCGTTGTCCCGACATACTGCTTTCGTCCGAGGGTACCGATGCGGATATGTGGACAGTACCATTTGATGTAGGCGATGATTATATTCCCCCGAAGATTACAAGAAAGGGAATCATCGTTCCAGAATTCAGCGTAAGCGACGATGGGATATATCGGTGTTCTGAATTTGGCATTTCTTCGAATTCCTTTATCCGCCTTGCAAAGAAAATCGGAACTTCACCATCTGTTCTTTTGTTCCTTTTTTTTGCTAAGACAATCTACAATATGCACCCCGAGGAGAATGGATCGGTGACTGCACTTCTTATGATGAATGCCAGAAAAGCTATGAATTTGCCAGATACAGTGTTGAATTGCGGAATCCCTGGCTTTCTGTCAGTAAAGCGAGCTGCCTTTGCAAACGAAGGCAGCATTCAGGAAGCGGCAATAAAGTTGAGGATGCAATTAAAGGCACAGGCTGACCCGCTCTATATGAAGTACATGCTGGAAAGCATTCGAAGCGAGATGGGCTTTGATACTTCCTTTACGGCAATCCTGAGTTATATGCGGATAGATTTCGGAGACTGTCAAAAGCATGTCAAAGACTTTCGAGGATACGATCCTTCTACGCAAAAAATAAATCTGTTCGACCTTGGAGGGCACAACATGTATATTTCCTTACTTCTGGGCAAAGCAACGGAGGAATATACAGAAGCTTTTCGGGATGTACTCGGTGAAGCAGGAATTGAAACGGAATACAAAGATGAATTTTCCGTCTCTGCTGAAAAGGGGTATGCGGACATCTGGGAACCTCAGGAGGTTACAGACAGGGCAACAGAAAACCAGTGTTGACAGATATACAGGCATATGATGACCTATAAAAATTCGATAAAACAAAACGACTTAAAAAGGCTTAAAGAGTTGCCAAATATGGCAGGTATAATGAACATATCAAAAAGGAAGACGGAAAAGCAATATCTGCAAACTGCCGTTTGACGCAATCATGATGTTCAAAATACTCGTTCTGCTACCGGATAGATTATGTGTTCGGTTTTATTGCCGTATCCATACACAGACTGACGGTATGTTCCATCGGAATCAAACTAGCTGAATTCAATATTGTACTGACAAATCTTGTTTACAATATTTGTCAGTACTTTGTTTTGAAATAAAAAGATGTGTGCATAGGGTGGCTATGTCCAATTGAGAAAATAATCTCGGTTTCCGAGGCTGATTCACTCTAAAGACCAAGAAAACAACACATCCGAGTAATTTGGGGATGTACTGTCTAGAAAAACACAAAAATCGAAAAAATGCTTGGCAACCTAATTAATTTAGAACCTTTTCGGGCAGGCAGTCCCACGGTTTGCTATATGGCAAAGGAGAAAACCATGTACAGGAAGGATAAGGCATTTGTCCCCTCAGAGGGCAATGTGATTTCAACTGTATTTTCAAAGTCCGTTGTATCAATGATATTTGGTGGGATCACCTCATTTCTCGGCAATATTGTCGATGGGCTGGTTATTGGACGGGAAATGGAAACTATTTGCATGTCTTCGTATCAGTTGGTCATGCCAATAATATCTATACTTGCGATGGTGACCATTTTTTTTGCTGCGGGTATTCAGAATAAGTATTCGGAATATTTGGGTGCCGGGAGAAAAAAGGAAGCTCATGCGATTCTTTCCTTGACCATGACTGTCACTGCATCCATTGGTATACTGATATCGTTGGCGATGGGGTTCTTTTCAGAGTCCCTTGCATACATACTTGGTGCATCGGAGGAAAGTGGGCAGCTTTTTACTGAAACCGTGGCTTACATCCGTGGTCTTGCACCGGGAATTACTGTGGTATTGTTGATTCCCTTAATCAGCTTCCTGTTATATATAGAGGGACGTGCGTCTACCTTGTTTCTGGCCATTGGTTTGATGATCGTGGTTAACTTGGCAGGAGATTTGGCGAGCGTTTTCCTGTTTCATTCCGGAATGTTGGGAATGGGACTTGCTTCTTCCTTATGCTACATCGTTGTTTTTCTCGTTGCAGTTGTTACTTTTATCTTCAAAAAGCCTGATTTCCGTTTCAAGTTAGAGGGAATGTCTCTGTCATCATTGGCACCTGTAGTCAAGATGGGGTTACCCTCGGGCATAGAACGGTTTCTGCTCACCTTGCAGGTGTCCTTTGTCAATCAACTTTTGATTGGGATCTCTGTTGAGATGGTGGCGATTTACTCAGTCTTGGGAATATTGAATATGATACTACAGTCGATTGCCGATGGAGTGGCCACTACAACATTTACCATGGCATCTGTCTTTGTAGGAGAAGAAGATGGAGATTCCATCAAGATTTTGTTGCAGGTATTCGTGAGGAAGGCACTCATGGTCGGATTGTCCATTATGGTCATCGTTTTTGTGTTATCCCCCCCCCTGATCGGAATGTTCTTAGGTGCAAAAGGAGAAATAATGCAGACTGCGGGAGTTTCCGCACTGCGTATGTTTATTCTTTATTTCCCCTTTTATACAATTATTCGTGCGTACCATAAATATATACAAGCTGTTGGTGCTATACGCCTTTCCTTAGCAATCCCCTTTTTGGAGGATGCGTTATTTTTCATTCCTATCGCATGGTTTCTAGTACATGGGACAGGAAATATGGTGTGGGCGGCATTCGCTGCGTCGGAGATTATAACGGTAACTGTTATTTTGGTTGTAACATTTTTGCAACGCAAGCGTGAAGAACAATTTGCTTTCACAAAGGCGTTCCGAAGGATACCGGCAGCATTAGAACAAAAGAATCCGAACGACTATAGCGTGACGCTGGGTGCGGATATGCAGGCTGTAATTCACTGCAACGAGAATGTGGAGCACTTTTTGAAGGAAAACTCGGCAGGAAGTCGGGTTGCTTATCTGGTAGCTTTGGCCATAGAGGAGATGTGTGGAAATATTGTAAAGTATAATCTTGGAAAAGCAGACCTTTCCATGGATTTACGGATGATCTCGAGGAAGGGCTACTATGTTGTACGCATCCGAGATAACGGAAGAGCCTTCAATCCGGAGCAGTGGTCAAAGATCCACGAGTCTGATGACATGGCAGGAAATATTGGCATACGGATGGTGGCTGGCTTTGCTGACAAATTCACCTATACTAATGTCTTGGGTATGAATAACCTTGTCATACGCATCGGTGAAACGGAAAAGCATTCGTAACAGTTCAGTCAGTTCTGCACACATGTTGTGTGAAACGCATCAAAATGCGGAACATAGGAGGATAATCAAATGCAAAAATTAGCTCTCCCGTTGGAAGTGAGATTGCCGAGGGTACGCGATATCCCGTTGGATGACATGATCGATACCTTTCGATTGAGGGCTCGTTCGGACTGTGCACCGTCGGGTGGTGCAACCGTGGTGAAGAATGGCTCTTCCAGATCCGGTTATCGCAGTACGTTGCGCTATTATGACTGTGATGCCACAAATGTCAAGGTGGCAGGTTCTTTCTTTTTTTATCGTTTGGCAGACAAGCCCAGTTTTGAAAAAATAGAAGAAGAGTTAATCAAGGCGGAAGATTGGAAACAAGGCGATGATTTGTACCACATCCATGATGCCATCTGCACGCTGGATATGGAAAAGGAAGCTGAGACAGGTGCATGGATTATCACATTGGATCTGCCCGGAGGATATTATCTGTATCGTTACATGGTTTCCTATGATGGAGGCCGTCACTATGATAAGATCACTGACCCTGAAAATGAACCGTGGATCAATGCGGTCGGAGCACATCAGGTGCTGTCGCAGTTTTATGTTCCCTATGACAGGGACAGACAGGATCCGCAGGATAATTTTACCTATTGTGCTCCTGTCGAGAATGGTGCAGATGCAGGGACTTTGTATTACGAAAGCTATTATGGGGTTGGCGGTGCTTTTATGTCAGCGATGGTCTATCTTCCGGCAACTTACAAACCTGATGCAGCCACGCCCTATAAGGTTCTATATCTTACCCATGACGAAGACTGGTTCTATCAGGGACACCTTCTGAATATCACGGATCGGCTGATCCGTGAAGGAAAGGTAGAACCTTTCATCCTCGTTGGAATGAATAATATGCGGCTTCATTGGAATTTGGATGCGATCAATGAGAATCTGACAGAGTATCTGATTCCCATCATTGAAGAAAAGTACCATATTGGAAAGACTCGGAATGATCGTGCGTTTGCAGGCCTTTCCATGGGTGCTATGGCCGCCTCGCACATCCTGTTCAAGAATCCTGATATGTTTTCTTCATTCGCCATACTCAGCGGCGGGGACAATACCTATGACATGAATCTGGTAGATGTTGATAAGATAAATACTACCAGGATCATGCTGGGAATGGGAACCTATGATTTTGCCAATCAGACTAAAGAAGAAATTGACAGGAGAACAGCGGAAGGAAAAGAGGCTGCCGTACAGATTGCTGGATCCATGTTTTTGTATACATTTTGTCAACCATTGATGATCTCCGAGTTTAAGAGATTGGGAATACGGTATGATTATTATGAAGTAAACGGAGGCCATGACTGGTTTATTTGGACAGAACTTACACATACCTTCATCACAAAATATATGTTTGACAGCACAAAATGAAAAAATATTTGTATTACACGCTGAAATCTACAGGGAAAAGTATTGAACTTGCAGTATGTCCTACAATCGAAAAATGGGATAAGGAGGCAATGTATGATGATAAAAGATACTAGTGGTGATCGGCGACATTTTGTAGGTGCTACCGCAGCTTTTTACGATGGAGATGTAACGGAAAATATTCATATGACAGTATGCTTTACTCTGGATCATGTGATTGATCTGCACGATATGCAGACTGCGTTGGACAGGACGATGGAGGTTTACCCCTTTTTGAAAGATGCACTAGTGAAGATTGGCGATGAAATCTACTTTGAAAGCTGTTCCGCTCCTCTGTGCGTCTTCATTGGAGAAAGAGTTGCATCTCCTGGAAAAGTGTCAGGGCATGTTTTCACAGTCACTTGCCACGGAAACAGTTTTTCACTTTCGGGCTATCACAGTGTTTTTGATGGTGGTGGGATTACCAGACTCGTCTGTACCCTCCTGCTTCAGTACTGTCAGATCCACTTTGGCAGTACATACCATATTGCGGGTATTCCTGAGCCTGACGGAAAGGAACACCCGGAATATGCGGAGGATACGGCACTGCATCCTTTGGGCGAATTTCAGAAAAGCCACGGAGATCGCCCAAAGGAGGGAACATTTCCAATACCAGAGTTTTCCGTCGACGAGAATGGGCATTTCCAATATGCTGAGGTTCTCGCTCCTTCGGAGGACTTCATGAAGGTATGCCGTAATTTGGGAGCTTCTCCATCCATTCTGCTTTTCCTTCTGATTGCAAAAGCGGTATACAAAGCTCATCCTGAACAAGAAGGTCCTCTGACCAGCATGCTGACGGTAGATATCCGAAAGGCTCTGGGTATGGAAACGCTGGCTCCCTGTTCAGCAGCATTATACCTGTCGGTCACCCGACAGGACATACAGGATGCGATGCTTCCAGAGACAGTCAAAGAATGTCGTAGGGTTTTGGATTCGCAGCGCAGCGTGGATTATGCCAAGACAGCAATGGACGAGGTGCAGAGAATGGGCGGATTCCAGTCTGGGATCCCCTTTACGGTCATTTCTACTTACATGGGTCGTATGGAATTGGGCGAATGTGCAAAGCACATTACAGATTTTACTGCCTACAACTGCACAACTCAGACAGTCAACCTGTTCGAATTAAATGGGTATTTCCGCTTTCAGATCCTATTTGGCAAAGGAACAGCGTCCTATGCAGCTATTGTATGTGATGAGCTTAAAGCCATGGGCGTAAATGCCAGAATATCCAAAGAGGCAACATTACTTTCGGAAGAAGCACACGATTCAGAGATCTATAAGGGGTAAGGAAATGAAAAGGATTGATGAGTTTTATACGCACGAAAAAGATGGCGTGCAATACAGGATTGGGCGTATGTTGCCCTTTGGTGCAAATTTGATCGGGAATGATGTGGTAAACTTCTCTATTTTTTCCCGAGATGCCACATACTGTGAGTTGCTTTTGTACCACCTAGGCGAGGAAAAGCCTTATGTGGTGCTGCCATTTCCGGAAAATTTCAAGATTGGTAGCGTGTTTTCCATGATGGTCATCGGTATTGACTGGGAAAACACAGAATATGGCTATCGCTTCGACGGGCCTCATGACAGGGCGAAGGGTTACCGCTTCGATCTGGAGAAAGTGCTGCTGGATCCTTATGCCAAGCTGGTTTCAGGCAGGGATGTTTGGCACCAGAGAACCTATGGGAATAACCCTTTCCATCTGCGTGGCCGCATCATCAGAGAGGATTATGAGTGGGAGGGCGATACGCCTGTGGGCATTCCGATACAAGATTATGTTATTTATGAGATGCATGTTCGCGGCTTTACGAAGGACAAGTCCAGTGGTGTCAAGCACGGAGGCACCTACGCCGGCGTCGTTGAAAAGATTCCTTATCTTAAGGAGCTTGGAATTAACTGTATCGAGTTTATGCCGGTTTTTGAATTTGAAGAATTTATTCCGGAACTGGATGACCGCTATGTGAACTATTGGGGCTATGTTACCACGAATTACTTCTCGCCCAAGGCGGGTTATGCATTCACAGGGGCTATGGGACTGGCGGCAGATGAATTCAAGAACATGGTCAAACAGCTTCATAAGGCTGGAATCGCCATAGTGTTGGACATCGTATATAATCATACCGCAGAAGGAAATGACAATGGTATCACTTCTTCATTCAGGGGAATTGATAACAGAACTTATTATGTTCTGAACGAGGACGGAACTTATGCGGACTATACCGGATGTAAGAACACATTGAACTGTAACAACCCCATCGTCAGGACTTTCATCCTGGACTCTCTTCGCTACTGGGTAACCAATTACCATGTGGACGGTTTCAGAGTGGACGAGGCACCCATCTTCGCTAGAGGTCAAGATGGCAAGCCCATGATCAGCCCACCGTTGGTGGAATCTTTGGTGAATGATCCGATTCTCAGCAACACAGTATTTATTTCGGAAGGCTGGGATTTCGGTGGTCTGAGTACTGTAGGACATTTTCCCAAAGGATGGGCAGATTGGAACCCGAGGATGCGCGACACGGTGAAGCGTTTTGTCAAGAGTATGCCGGAAAATGGACCGGATCTTTTGCGAGCAATTGAGGGTTCACCGGACATGTTTCCCAATGGAAGCCCGGATGTATCCATCAACTATATCACCTCTCACGATGGCTTTACGCTTTATGACTCGGTATGTTATCAGAAGCCTCGCTGTGAGACTAATGCATTCCCGGCAATGGTGGATTGGTTCGACAACTGCACATGGAACTGCGGCTTCGAAGGAGAAACGGACGATCCTGAAATCAATGCCCTGCGGATACGCCAGATGAAAAATATGACCGTACTTTTGTTCCTGAGCCGTGGAATCCCCATGTTTTGGGCAGGAGACGAGTTTGCGAACACCCAATTTGGCAACAACAATGCTTATTCGCAGGACTGCGAGGTCTCGTGGATCGACTGGTCTAGGTTAGAAAAGTTCCATGATCTCTTTGAGTTCAACAAGCTCCTGATTTCCTTCCGTAAGAAGCATCCCGTTATGCGGCGCACGAAATATTTTACGGGATATAATTCATCCGGTTATCCGGAACTGTCATGGCACGGAGAGAAACCATGGATGCTGGATAAGGATAACCCCTTTTATACCTTTGCTTTTATGTACAGCGAGCCAGCAAAGGACTTTGGAACGCAGAAGGACTGTTTTATTTATTGCGGTGTTAATGCTCACTGGGAATCTCATATGTTGGAACTTCCTATCATACCCGAAGGAATGAAATGGAGGGTATTTACCTACACGGGAGATCCTGAGAACAAGCTTCCAGACACGGTGATTGAAGGTAATTTCCACCTGATGCCAAGAAGTCTGGTCGTTCTGATCGGAGAAAAGTGAATCGGACTCTTAACAGAAAGTACAATTGTGTGATATGAATGAATTGACTAATGATTCTTCAAGAATCGAAAGAGAGTTGTCACAAGACTCATGTGGTCTCATACGGAAAGCAACCGATATTTATGTGATTGATAGAATAATAGGAGGGAATATATGAAAATTGTTTTGTCTTCCAATGCAAATAATGACCTGACTTTTAAAATTTCAGGACGGATTGATTCGGTGACAAGCGGTGACCTTGAAGAATGCATTCGAAATACGGATTTTTCAGGACGTGGCATTATCTTCGACTTTGAAAATGTAGGGTATATTTCCTCTGCCGGACTAAGACAGTTGCTGATCGCAAAAAAGAAGGCGGGAAAATCGCCTTTTAAGATCATCAATATCAATGAAATGGTCAATAATGTTCTAGCGATGACTGGCTTGGATTCGTTATTTTGTATCGAACCCACCCAAAATGTGGAGACCTCCTTGACTTATAAAACCATAAAAGATTTGCTGGAAGCAAAGTTCAGAAACTGCCCTGAAAAGAAGTTTCTACTCAATGAAAATATTTACTATACATGGAAAGAGATCTACTATGCTGTTCAGATCATCGCCTTTGACTTGTACAAAATAGGTGTACGCAAGGGTACGCATGTTGGAATTTGCTCAACCAACTCGATCAACTGGGTTTTAGCATTTTTTGCGATACAAAAGCTTGGCGGCATTGCCTGTCTTTTAAATTTCGGTTATACAAAACCGGAGTTTTACAGAATACTCAACGGTGGGGATATCACGCATTTTGTTTACGGCGACATTCCTTCCATTGCCGCAGATGAGGAAAATTTCCTAAAGAGTCTGTCTGCCAACTCGCCGGTTAAGAGCGTCTACTCCATCAAATCCTCCGTAAATTTCAAGAGCCGTCTGCAAGAGTATATATATATCGAAGGATTGTTTTCGGAAAAAGCGGATCCCGATGATGCCTCTGTGATGATTTATACTTCCGGATCCTCCGGTACACCCAAGGGAGTAATTTTGTCGGCATTCAATATCTTCAACGGTGCCGAAGGAATGAAGCATATCGAAAAACTGACGGAGAATGACCGGCTTTGTTTTATTACGCCTCTATTCCATATTTTGGGTCTCTCTCCAGGCCTGTTCGAGTGTGCAATTTGTGATTGCGAAATGTTTTTTCCAAAGGACATCCGTACGAATACCATTCTGTCCGTTATTGACAAATACAAGTGTACCTCTCTCAGAAGCGTGCCAACGATGATGATTGCGATCATCAACAATACCGAATTTGATACAGATAAGGTCAAGACCATAAGAACCTGCGTGCTAGCAGGTGCACCGACCACAGAGGCACAGCTTGTGCGTATGCAGAAGGCATTCCCGCATACGAAATTTTTCAATGCGTACGGTTTGAGCGAAATATCCCCAGTCAGCATCACCGATTATGATACGTCCATTGAAGAGTTGGCACACACATGCGGTAAGCCGATCGATAATATTACTGTGCAAATTCAGGATCTTGCTACAAAGAAACCATGTGCTCCCGGCGTGGATGGTGAAGTCATTGTCAAAGGTTCCAGCATGATGGCATTTTACTATAAGTTGAATCTTGATGAGCAGTCGATTGACAGCGAGGGTTATATTCACACGGGAGACCTCGGCAACATCGATTTCAACGGCAAAATCCACATTGTCGGTCGTCTGAAGGAACTAATCATTCGGGGCGGCGAAAATATCGTTCCCAACGAAATCGCCGAACCGATTTTAAGACTTGAAGTCGTTCAGGATGTAAAGGTTGTCGCCGTGCCGCACAGCTTTTTTGGTGAAGTTCCTTGCGCCTGCATCGTTATGAAGACAGGTTGTAAATTTGAGGAAGCAAAGATGCGGGCATATCTTGCTACAATTTTGACAAAGCAAAAGTTGCCCGAGTATTACTATGTCTTTGATAAATTCCCGCTGCTTGCATCAGGTAAGATCGATTCAGTCGCCATCAAAAAGCTTGTAGCTGAAAGGTTCAGGTAATAACTGAAATTCACTTTACAATCTTAACTCACATTGAAGTCCTTCATGTAATCTGAACTTCCTCATGTTTGGAAAGCAGATAGATTTTTTAATATGCCTGCATTACGGGCATCTTTGTACAATCGGATCTCCTATGCAAGTCGGACAGGGAAATCATCTTGTATGAAAATCGATTACGCCTTATGCGAAGCTTTCTGTCTCCCCCCTAGCTCCAATTCTCGGAACTCCTAAACGGAATACCAGACAATGACATATTTCGGCGGTTATTTGAACGAATAGACCCAGAAGCAATGTCAGAATGTCTGTATGACTGGCTGAACGAACATCTTAAAGATGACAGTGTGATTGCGATAGACGACAAGACAATTCGTGGAAACCGAACTGGCAAACACAGGGCGTATCATATGGTCAGTGCCTTTGTTGCGGAAAATCAGATTATATTGGATGAATCAGCAACAGAGGAAAAATCTGACGAAATCACAGCAATCCCTGAGCTATTGCAAAGTATAAACATTGAAAGCAGTATTATTACCGCAGATGCCATGAGTTACCGGAAAGAGATTGTCCAGGCAATTGTTGAGAAGAATGCTGATTATTGTATTGTACTGAAGGACAATCATCCTTCCCTTTTGGAAGATGTGTCTCTGTATTTCTGAGACTTTGGCAAATACCTTTCAAAATGCAGTACACGGGAAAAGGATCATGGGCGAATTGAGCAGAGGGAGTACCGGATTGTAAAAGATATATCATAGCTTGAAGGGAAAGAGTTCTGGAAGGGATTGCGGTTGATTGGCATGGTAAAATCAACCGTTATATACACAAACAGCGGAAAATGCACGATAAATGCTTGATACTATATTTCTTCCCTGACAAATTTAGAGACATCGTGCAAACAATGTCAGGATCCAGATTACAAAAATCCAGTCTGCAAAAGTGCCGCTTTCGGGCAGGCTTAACTCCCGACAGACTGCCGACTATTTGGGGGGCGGCTAATCTGAATGTGTTCTTTGTTGCCCTGAATTTCCGTTGTTCTGGACTTGACAAAGAAATTGCGACTGGGTAAAATAATATACACACAGGTTATAAATTGCTCACGGGCGAAAAAACCATGTGCTTCAACCCTGGGGATGAAGTCCGCCTTGCTTTCTGACCGTGCTGAAGCATGGTTTGTATAAAAGTAAAAATGGCATAACCATCAACGCTGATGTCAATGGAAGTGCCAGCATACTTCGTAAAAGTAAGCAGAATTTCGACTGCGAAAAACTGTGTATTGGGCTTTTGGCGAGTCCCGGAAGAATAAGAATTGCTTAAACAATTAAACTTCTTTCGAATCCCCGTTGCTTCAGCAGCGTGGGAGCGTCAAATATTTGGTGCTGACAAGCGGTTTCCTTTCGAGGCAACCGCTTTTTAAATTAGAGCAGGAATTTTGAGAAGCAGGGAAAGGATTAGATTTATGGATGAACTGGAAAAAGTCAGAAAGGAAATTAACCAGATAGATACTGAAATGTCCCGTTTGTTTGCTGCAAGAATGAATCTTTGCCGGGAAATAGCTGCTTATAAGAAAAAGCACTCTCTTCCGATTTATGATGCAGTTAGAGAGCTGGAGCTGCTGCAAAAAGACTATGATTTAAATCCTGATATTGATCTTTATTACCGGGAGCTTTTGAACAAAACCATTGAGCTTTGCCGAACTTATCAGGTTAACCTGTTGGAAAAGGCAAAAACGCAATTTTCAGTTAAGGCCGGAGAGGACAGCTCGGAAATTATTTTGGCTCCGGGAGCTTTAAAGCAAGTTGGACAGCTTCTGGATTTAAACCGCAAAGTCTTAATTGTCACGGACAGCGGGGTTCCCGCCAGATACAGCCGGGAAGTAGCTGATCAATGTCGGGAGCCGTTTTTAATAACCTTGCCCAGAGGAGAAGCCAGCAAAAGCCTGCAGGAATTTGGCCGCTTACTGGAAATTCTGATTCAGGCTTCCTTTACCCGCCAGGACTGCGTTATAGCCGTGGGGGGAGGAGTGGTCGGAGATTTGAGCGGTTTTGTGGCTTCCTGTTATTTGCGGGGCATTGACTTTTATAATCTTCCCACCACTTTATTGGCTCAGGTGGATTCATCCTTGGGCGGTAAAACTGCTGTTGACTGGCAGGAGGTCAAAAATGTGGTGGGAAGCTTCTATCAGCCCAAAAAGATCGTGATTGATCCTGAAGTCCTGCTGACTTTGCCCCGGCGACAACTGGCCGCAGGCCTGGCCGAATCCATTAAAATGGCTTTGACCAGCTCGAAAGAATTATTTCTTTTGCTGGAAAACAGTCAAAATCTGCAGGATGACTTGCCGGAAATTATTCGCCAATCCCTGTTAATCAAAAAAGCTGTTGTGGAAAAGGATCCCAAAGAAAGCGGTTTACGCCGTATTTTAAATTTTGGCCATACCTTTGGTCATGCTTTGGAAAGCTTTTCTGGCGGTCGGTTATTGCATGGGGAAAGTGTAGCTTTGGGAATGCTGCCATTATGCTCAGAGAAAGCAGCTCAGCGTTTGCGGCCGCTTCTGGAAAAATATAATTTACCCACCTATTCTGCCGCCAGCTTTGAACAGCTCTGGCCTTATCTTGGGCATGACAAAAAAAGTCAGGGAGATAAAATAATTCTGGTTTATGTGGAAGAAATTGGTCAATGCCTTTTTCGGGAAGTTCCATTTTCTGCCTTAAACCATTACTGGGAGAAAGTGAAATGAAAAATACCCTGGGGCAAAGCATTGCCATAACCCTGTTTGGCGAAAGCCACGGAGCCGCCGTGGGCATGGTTCTTGATGGTCTGGCTCCCGGCCTGCCGGTTGAAGAAAGCCTGATTGCCCGGCAATTAGCTCGCCGCCGTCCGGCTTCAGAACTGGATACCGCCCGCCGGGAGTTGGATCATTTTCAAATTATCAGTGGAGTTTTTCAGGGAAAAACTACGGGTACTCCGCTTTGTTTAATCATTCCCAATGAAAATATCCGCAGTTCGGATTATCAATATGGACAGGCTCGGCCTGCTCATGCCGATTATGCCGCTTTCTGCAAATATCATGGTTATGAAGATTATCGGGGTGGGGGGCATTTTTCCGGACGACTGACTGCCGCTCTGACAGCGGCAGGAGGAATTCTTTTACCAGCCTTGAATCGTCTGAATATTCATTTGGGAACCCATATTTTGCAATGCGGGGGAATCTGGGACAGAGCTTTTGAACAGCCGGAGCAGGATCTGGCTGTTTTGGCCGAAAGCAGTTTTCCGGTTTTGGATTCGGCCAGAGGGGAACTGATGGCTGCAAGAATTTTACAGGCTCGACAGGAAAAAGATAGTCTGGGGGGCTTGACCCAAACTGTTATTACCGGTTTGCCGGCCGGCTTGGGGGAACCCTGGTTTGACAGTCTGGAGGGACTTCTGGCTCATGCTGTATTTAGTCTTGGAGGTATCAAGGGCATTGAATTTGGAGCTGGCTTTGCTTTAGCCGCCAGTCGGGGCAGCCAGAGTAATGACGCTTTTCGCTGGCAGGATGGCCGGGTGATCACCAAAACTAATCACAACGGAGGAATCAATGGCGGTCTTAGCAATGGAATGCCGATTGTTTTTCAATGTGCCGTCAAACCTACTCCTTCCATTGCCCGCCCCCAGGAAAGCATAGACTTTGTTAAAGAGGAAAATATCCGGATTGAAATTAAAGGCAGGCATGATCCGGCCATTGTTCGCCGCATTTGTCCGGTGCTGGACAGTGTAACCGCCTTGGTTCTGGCTGATTTGCTGGCTCAACGCTTTGGCACCGATGTATTTTTGAAAGGATTGAATATATGCAATACGGATTGATTGGCCAGCCTTTGGGACATAGTTATTCTCCGGAGCTGCACGCTCAAATTGCGGACTATAAATATGAATTGCAGGAATTAAAGGCAAATGAACTGGCTGATTTTTTGAGCAAACGCCGCTTTCGAGCCATCAATGTTACCATTCCTTATAAACATATGGTTATTCCTTTTTTGGATGAGCTTTCGCCTGCAGCTCAAAAAATCGGAGCCGTGAATACCATTGTAAATCGAGGAAATAAACTATACGGTTATAATACAGATTTTGGCGGCATGGCTGCTCTTGCCCGTCGCACAGGTCTTCAGTTTGCAGGCAGAAAAGTTTTGATTTTGGGCAGCGGCGGCACTTCCAGAACTGCCCGCACTTTGGCTGAATCCGGGCTGGCTCGTGAACTTTATGTGGTTTCCAGAACGCCCAAAGCCGGAACTATTGGCTATGCGGAAGCTCGCCAAAAGCATGGGGATGCTCAGATTATTATCAATACCACTCCGGCAGGCATGGCTCCTGATTGGGAAGGGCAGCCTTTGAAGCTGGCTGATTTTTCGGCTTTGGCCGGGGTTCTGGAGGTTATTTATCATCCTTTACGCAGCAATCTGGTTTTGGAAGCTCTGCAAAAACGAATCCCGGCAGAAGGCGGCCTGTATATGCTGGTGGCTCAAGCGGTTTATGCTTCCGCTTTATTTTTGGGACAGCAGGCAAAAGAAAATTTAATTGAACAACTTTATCGGAAATTGTTGAACCAAAAGCAAAATATTGTTTTAATTGGTATGCCTTCAGCCGGAAAAAGTACGCTGGGCAGGGAATTGGCTCGGCAGTTGGGCAAGCTCTTTGTTGATACTGATCAAGTTCTGGAAGAAAAAATTGGCAGCTCTCTGGCCGCTTATTTGAACGAAGCCGGGGAAGCAAAATTTCGCCATCTGGAAAGCCAGGTTATTGAAGAAGTATCCAGGCGGAACGGCCTGGTCATAGCCACCGGTGGAGGAGTCATTTTAAACCCGGATAATGTGCGGCACTTGAGACAGAACGGGCGGCTGATTTTTTTAAATCGTTCTTTGGAAAAATTATCAGTCAGTCCAGATCGTCCTCTTTCTTCCAGTCGGGAAAAACTGACCCGGCTGTATGGGGAAAGATTAGCTTTATATCAGGCGGCGGCTGATTTGGAAATCAAGGGGGATGGCAGTCAGGAAACGGTTCTGGCTTTAATCAAGGAGAATTTATGCGATTTTTAATTTTGAACGGTCCCAATCTCAATTTATTGGGAATTCGGGAACCGGAAATTTATGGACGGAGAACTTATGCTGATTTGGTGAAGCTGGTAAGTCAACATGCTGATGATCTGGGGGTAGAAGTGGAATTTTATCAATCCAATCATGAGGGAGACCTGGTGGATGCCATTCAAAAAGCCTTTTTTGCCCAAGTGGATGGCCTGATTTTTAATCCGGCCGCCTATACTCATACCAGTCTGGCCATTGCGGAAGCGGTAAAAGCGGTTGGCATACCAACGGTTGAAGTACATATTTCCAAATTGGAACAGCGGGAGAATTTTCGGCAGATCAGTTTTATTCGAGAAGTGGCAGTTAAAACCATTACCGGTCAGGGACTGGAGGGCTATATACAGGCTTTGGATTTCTTATTGATCTTAAAGAAAGGACTGTCTTCATGAAGGTTAAAATTAAATCCTGTGTAATTCAGGGCAAAGTGCAGGCTCCTCCTTCCAAAAGCCATGCCCACCGCCTGCTTTTGGGAGCGGCTTTGGCTCAAGGCCAAAGCCGCTTTAGTGGAATACAACTGAATGAAGATCTGCGGGCTACTTTGGACTGCCTGACGGCTTTGGGCGTTGACTATCAGATGCAGGGCAAAGAAATCCGGGTGCAGGGCAGAGGCGGCCGCACTTTACCGCAAGCGGTTTATCCCTGCCGGGAAAGCGGCAGTACCTTGCGATTTTTTTTGCCTTTGGCGCTGCTGCAGGGTCAGATGGCCTGCTTTCGAGGCAGTCAGCGGCTTTTGGCCAGGGGAATTGAAATTTATGAACAGCTTTGGCCGGATTTTCTCTGGCACAGGGAAAAGGACTTTATTCAGGTTCAAGGCCGTTTGCTTTCGGGAGAATATCAACTGCGAGGAGATATAAGCAGTCAATTTGTATCCGGCCTGCTTTTTGCTTTGCCCCTGCTGTCCGGGGATAGTCTGCTGCGGGTTTTGCCTCCGGTGGAAAGCCGTCCTTATATTGATTTAACCCTGGCTGTTTTGCAGCAGTTTGGGATAAAAATTCGGGAAAGGGAAAGAAATCTTTTTGAGATTCCAGGCGGACAGACTTATAAGGCTTTGGAAAAACAGGTGGAAGGGGATTGGTCCAATGCTGCTTTTTGGTATGCCTGCAACAGCTTGGGCGGGAAAGTGCAGATAACAGGTTTAAACCCGGCCAGTCTACAGGGGGATCGAATTTGTCTGGCTCTGTTTCAGCAGCTGCAAAAGTCGGGAGCAGTGCTGGATCTGGCGAATTGTCCCGACCTGGGTCCGGTGCTTTTTGCTCTGGCTGCCGCTCAAAAAGGCGGCAAATTTACCGGAATTCGCCGCCTGCGGCTGAAAGAAAGTGATCGAGTGCAGGCTATGGCGGAGGAACTGAAAAAATTCGGAGCTGAAATTGATATAACAGAAAATTCAGTTATAATTGCTTCAGGAGGAATCAAAGCACCTGGGCAGACTTTAGAAGGTCATAATGATCACCGGATTATTATGGCTTTGGCAATTTTGGCAGCCTGGGTGGGAGGAGAAATTGCCGGAGCTGAAGCAGTAGCTAAAAGTTATCCGGAATTTTTTTCGACTTTGGAACAGTTAGGTGCAGAAGTTGAATATATGCCTGTATGAGAAAAATGTTTTGAGAAAACAACTTCAAAGATCAAGGCGATCTGCCTTTCCCGGCAGATCGCCTGTGATTCTAGCGGATAAAGTTAGTTTGCACTTTGGCTTCATAAGTTGGACGAGCCAACCCATTTTGATCCCCGATTTGAATACATTTGAGCAGCCAGGCCATATTTTGAGCCAAAGTCCGCATGGTTTGCATTCCTTCCAAATCCTGAGCTGCTTCTTCAGCCTGATTGCCATGCACCTGATTCCAATACTGCGAGCTGACAATGGGCATATTGCAGATGGTGAAATAATGGTTTAAG
>JAZRXK010000023.1:0-1435 GCA_045600185.1 Desulfocucumaceae bacterium | reverse complement strand
GCCTTTTGCAAGGCGGGCTGGACAGCCCAATATTTTTTTAAATTTTTGAAACATATAGGAGAAGCTATGGAAAGTAAGCTGGAAGAATTTCGCCAACTGGCGGAGGATATTTTAAGCTATGCCCGCAATATGATTTTGCTTTCCCTGCCCTATTTAAGCCCGGCGGTTTTTCAGCTCAAGCCCCTGAGCCGGGATAATTTGGGAGGGCTGGCCATGGATGGACGGCATTTGCTGTATGATTTCAAGGCAGTTTTGCAGGCGTATCGGAGGGATAAAAATCAGCTTAACCGCCTTTATCTGCATTCAATTTTGCATGGTTTATTTTGCCATTCCTTTAATTGCCGCCATCTGGTGCCGAACTTGTGGAGCCTGGCCGTGGATATTGCAGTAGAAAATACTATTTTGGATTTTAAGCTGTCCTATTTTAAAACCGGCCGGGATTCGGCTCAAAGACAGGAGTTGGATCGTTTGAGCCGCAAGGTGGGGGCTTTAACTGCCGAAAAAGTTTATCGTTATTTGCTGGATAATCCGGCTTTGGAAATTGAAGCCTGGCAAAAGCTCTTTTTTCAGGATAAGCACGATTGTTGGCTGGACTTAACTCCCCAAAAAGAGGATAAGGACTATCTTTATGAGGAAACCGAAGCCAATTCGGAGGACTGGGCAAAAATCAGCCGTCAGGTTAAAACCGAGCTGGAACTTTTTTCGCAAAAGATGGGGGATTTACCGGCCAGTTTGGAACAGAACATTCAGGAAGCTCACCGGGAAAAATATGATTATGGGGAATTTTTAAAAAAATTTGCCGTAACCAATGAGGATTTGCAGATCAATGATGAAGAATTTGATTATATTTTTTATACTTATGGCCTGAAATTATATCAGAATATGCCCTTAATTGAACCGCTGGAATATCAGGAAACCCGGCGAATTAAGGACTTTGTCATTGCTTTGGATACTTCCGGTTCCTGCTCCGGAGAAGTGGTGCAGGCTTTTCTGGATAAAACCTATGCCATTTTAAGCAGTCGGGAAAGCTTTTTTGCCAAAATCAATCTGCATTTGCTGCAATGCGATATGCAGATTCAAAAGGACAGTAAAATTACTTCCTGGGAGGATTTTAAAAATTATCTGGCCACTGAAAAATTGACCGGTTTTGGGGGAACTGACTTCAGACCGGTTTTTCGGCGGGTGGAAGAGCTTTTGCAAAGTGGAGAGCTGACTAATTTAAAAGGTTTGATTTATTTTACAGATGGTTATGGAACTTTCCCGGAAACGGTTCCGCCTTATCCAACTGCTTTTGTTTTTGTGGAAAATAACCAGGTGGAAGTGCCGCCCTGGGGCATTAAGCTGGTTTTGGACTCGCAGGAAATTATAGACGGAAAACAAATTAGAAAGGGTTGGAATTAGTGAATATTGCAGAAGCAAAAGAACAAATTAAAAA
>JAZRXK010000022.1:0-6273 GCA_045600185.1 Desulfocucumaceae bacterium | reverse complement strand
CCGAATCTGGTTTTCCCTATTATAAAAAAATCTGAAATTCATCAGCACAGAAACTGCCTGCTTCGCCAATTATTTTTCAGTTTCTGCAAAAATCTCTGTTCTTATTTAGCTTAACATTTCAGAAAAGTTTAGTCAAATTTTAAAGTATAAATAAAACCATATTTCTCCATTCTTTTTTCTTTCCCAAAACTGTGATTAAGTTTATAATTAAATAACAAACTATTTTATTCCAGAGGAGGAAAATTTATGGCTAAAAATATTAAAGAAGGAATCTCTTTTAATCAAAAGGATGTTTTAAATTTTTTGATGGAGTTTTCTGCTTTTAAAGATCGGGTGGAAAAAAAATTTAAAGAAATAGCTTTGGAACTTACCGGCAAAAATAATGAACATGAATTATGGGTAAGCGTTTATTTGATTGCCAGTGATTATGCTGAAGAAAGCAACAACCGCAAATCCCATTCCGAAACTGTTTCATCTAAAATTTCCTAAGCCTGCAAATATTTCCCCAATTACAAAGAATCTGTTTCCCTTTTGGTTGCAAAATATGCTATAATTCAAGCAGAACCCTCAAGCTGCAAGCTTGAGGGTCTGCAAGCTAAAGAAAGGAAACGGATATATGGATCCCATAGCTTTTAAAATAGGTTTTCTGTCTGTTCACTGGTATGGCCTGCTGATTGCTTTTGCTTTTATTCTGGGAATCTGGCTGGCCTGCCGCAAGGCCGTTAAAATCGGGATTTTGTCGGATCAGGTTATCAGCATGATTTTATGGGCTTTGCCCTGTGCCATCATCGGAGCTCGTCTTTATTATGTTGTGTTCACCTGGTCAAGTTATGCTTCCGATCCCCTGCAAGCTCTGGCCATTTGGAAAGGAGGCCTGGCCATTCACGGTGGACTTTTAGGTGGAATTTTAGGCGGCAGCTTTTATTTATATCGGAATAATCTGCCCTTCTGGACTATGGCCGATCTTTGCGTTCCCAGCATTATTCTGGGACAGGCCATTGGCCGTTGGGGAAATTTCTTTAATCAGGAAGCCTATGGCGGTCAGGTTTCCGCTCAATTTATAGCTCATTTTCCGGCTTTTATTCAGGAACAAATGTGGATCAATGGAGCTTATCATCACCCGACTTTTTTGTATGAATCCCTGTGGTGTATTCTGGGCTTTCTGATCCTGAATCTGCTTTGGGCAAAGAGAAAATTTGATGGACAGCTTCTGGCTCTTTATTTAATTTTTTATTCCATTGAAAGATTTTTTGTGGAACAATTACGCACTGACAGTCTGATGCTGAGTTTTTTAAAAATGGCTCAAGTTATCAGCCTGACTTTAATTTTAGCTGGCCTTGCAATCTACATTTTACGCCGCCGCCAGCCTCTTTGGTCTTTGCCGCAAGGAAAGGAAGAAAATCATGTCCGATAAAAATTCAGAATCTCTGTCCAAACCAGGTCATTCTTTGATCAAAGGAGTTTTGCTGATTTCTCTGGCAATTTTTATGACATTTTCTTTCTTAATTCCAGGCATGGGAGTTCTGGGAATGTTTCTGAAAAAATCAGCCTGTTTTTTAACCGGACATGCTTCCGGTTTCATTCCCTTAATTTTTCTGATCTGCGGTATTCAATTACTGGTCAATGGCAATTTAAAATTAACCCATCGCAACAGAGGCATTTTGATGTTTTTTGTACTAATCTGCTTTTTCTTACAGAGTCTCTCCTCCTCAGCAGTTACCTGGTCAAATTATTTTTCCCTTGTCTGGAATACTGCTCTTAATGGCCAGGGAGGAGGACTTATCGGTGGAGCCGGTTATTATTTTATAGCCCTGCTTTTTGGCAAACCTGGTTTTTATATTCTGGAAATAATTTTATTTTTTGTGAGTGCCTCTTTCATCAACCGGCAATATGTTGATAAGGTTTTGGGGGTTTTGTGGAGAACCTGCAAAAAAATCGGTTTTTACTGCAAGCATCTGTTTTTGGATTTCTTTTTTGAAAGCACTGATCCGACAGAAAGCCAGACGAGCAAAAAAGCAAAAAAAGTCAAAACCGAAAAATTTGATCTGAAAAGAAAAAAAAACAAAGATAATGAAGCTTCTCTGGAAAAACAAATGCCTTTTATTTTTAATTTTGAAGAAGCTATGGCTCAACAACAAAGCTTGCGGGAGGAAACCTCGGACTTGCAGGAAACAAAAGACCTTGAATGTTCCACCGAAAACCAAACCCCAGTTTTTTCCGAAACCAGTCCGGCTTATCAACTGCCGCCTTATAATCTGCTGATTCCGCAGCAAAAACCGGCAGATGAATTACGGCGGCAGGAAGCCGCCGCCAAAACCCGGATTTTGGAGGAAACCTTCCGCAGCTTTGGCATTGAAGCCAAAGTCAGTGCAATTTCCATTGGGCCAGCCATTACCCGTTATGAAATTCAGCCTCCTCCCGGAATCAAGGTCAGCCGCATTATGGGACTGGCGGATGACCTGTCTTTGAATCTGGCTGTAGCCGGAATTCGCATTGAAGCTCCCATTCCCGGCAAAGCGGCTATGGGAATTGAAGTACCCAATAATACAATTTCTCCGGTTACCTTGCAGGAATTGGTTGAATGTAAAAGATTTAATAATTCTGCCAGTAAATTAACGGTTATTTTGGGCAGGGACATTGCAGGCAGTCCCATTACCGCCGATTTGGATAAAATGCCGCATTTATTGATTGCCGGTTCCACCGGATCCGGCAAAAGCGTTTGTATCAACACCCTGATTTGCAGTATTTTATTTCGTTCCACCTCCAACGAAGTTAAATTTCTCATGATTGATCCCAAAATGGTGGAGCTTTCGGTGTACAGTGCAATTCCTCATTTGATTTCTCCGGTAGTTACTGATGCCAAAAAAGCAGCCGGAATTTTGCACTGGGCAGTTTTGGAAATGGAAAGACGCTACCAGCTTTTTGCTCAATCCGGGGTTAAGGATATGGAACGCTATAACAAAAACATTGCCGCTGCCGATCCGGAAGTGGAGGCTTTGCCCTTTATTGTAATTATTATTGATGAACTGGCAGATTTAATGATGGTTGCTTCTCGTGAGGTGGAAGACTCCATCTGCCGTCTGGCTCAAATGGCCAGAGCCGCCGGAATGCACCTGGTGGTAGCCACACAGCGGCCTTCAGTTGATGTTATTACCGGCTTGATCAAGGCCAATATTCCTTCCCGCATTTCCTTTGCGGTTTCTTCCCAGATGGACAGCCGAACCATTTTGGACATGAGCGGAGCTGAAAAACTGTTGGGCAGGGGGGATATGCTTTTTGCTCCGGCGGGAGCAAGCAAGCCTGTTCGAGTACAGGGAGCTTATTTATCTGATCAGGAAGTGGAAAATCTGGTTGATTTTCTGAAAAAACAAAGTCAGCCGGTTTACAATGAAGAAATTCTCAACACTCCTTTGCCTTTCTCCAGCGGCAAAGACCTCAGTGGAGAAGGAAATGATGAATTACTGGGCAAAGCAGTTCGCCTGTTTTTGGAAAGCAACACTGTTTCCATCTCCCTTTTACAAAGAAGACTGCATATTGGTTATGCCAGGGCAGCCCGTCTGGTAGATATTATGGAGCAAAGAGGCATTGTAGGCCATTTTGAAGACAGTAAGCCCAGAGCCATTTTAATGACTTTGGAAGAATTTCAGCAGGCCTTCCCCGATTTATAATTTTTCAAGCTGCCAGACATTCCGGAAAATTGTTTTTTTCAAGGATTGCCAAATTAAACGCAATATTGTACAATTATTTCAGGTAAAGAGCAGTCCAGCTCGATATAAAAAATTTATAAAGGAGCTAAAAGATATGGAAATACCTGCTTTTTTAAATGATTTCAGTACTTTTGGTTTAATGTTTTTGTTCTGTCTGGTTCTGGGAATCATTGCTCTGGCTTCTGATAAGCCTTTAAATCAGATTATGGATGTAGTAGACGAACAATCCAACGGTCGGCAGCACTAAAATTTTTTAAAAGAGGTTGTGAACAGTAAAGAAATATGTATAAAAGTCTATTGAGTAATTATAAGACAGGAGATGATTAAGGAGCTGAAGGAAAGTGATTCTGGCCAGGAAAATCAGGCTGTACCCGACTGAGGAGCAGGAGCAGCAGCTTTGGAAATCAGCTGGTACTGCCAGGTTTATCTATAATTGGACGCTTAATAAGCAGCAGGAAAATTATCAGCAGGGGGGTAAATTTATCCCGGATAATGAACTGAGGAAAATTATCACTCAGCTTAAAAAAGAATCTCTGGGCTGGTTAAATGAGGTTTCCAATAATGTAGCTAAACAGGCAGTAAAAGATGCCTGTAATGCTTATAAAAGGTTTTTTCAGGGGTTATCTGGTTTCCCCAAGTTTAAAAGCCGCAAAAAATCCCGGCCTGGCTTTTATAATGATACCGCTAAATTAAAGGTAAAAGAAAAGCAGGTTCTGATAGAGAAAGTTGGCTGGCTTAAAATCAGGGAACAAATACCAGTAAATGTTAAGTTTTATAATCCCCGGATCAGCTTTGATAATAAATACTGGTATTTAGCAGTAGGGATCGAACAGGAAAGTCCTGTATTTGAACCAGGTCAGAAAAGCCTGGGTATTGATGCAGGTATCAAAAATTTAGCTGTTTGCAGCAATGGAATGGTCTTTAAAAATATCAATAAAACTGCGGTTATCAGAAAAGTGGAAAAGAAATTGCATAGATTGCAATGCAGAGCATCTCGAAAATATGAGATGAATAAACAGGGAAAGGAGTATGTCAAAACTGGCAATATTATAAAAATCGAAAGACAGATAAAGTTACTGTATAGAAGATTGGCTAATATCAGAACCAATTATCTGCACCAGACAACCAGTATGATAGTGAAAACCAAACCATCACGAGTTGTTATGGAAACCCTTAACCTGCAGGGCATGATGAAAAACCGGCATTTAGCCGGAGCAATTCAGCAGCAGAAGCTTTACGAGTTTAAGAGGCAAATGAAATACAAATGCCAAAAATATGGTATTGCTTTTATTGAGGCTGATCGATGGTTTCCTTCGTCCAAAACCTGCAGTAAGTGTGGAAATATCAAAATTAAGCTTTCACTGTCGGAAAGGATTTATAAATGCGAAAGCTGCGGTCTTACAATAGACCGGGACTATAACGCCAGTATAAATCTTTCCCGGTATAAATCAGCATAAATCACCAACAGGATTATGTTAATATGTACCAGTCGTTGTATGGGAATTTAAGCCCCTGGAGTGTCAGACAAACCAGAGTAGCTTTCCAGCCAAATGGGACATGATGAAGGGGGAATTAAACATAACTTTATAGATTTTTATAAGGTTTTGGCAACGGTGAGTATTGTGGCTCAAACTATTCAGAACATAGAAGAACAAATGGCTGAGACTCTGAGAACAATTATCAGTCGGGTCAAAAAAGATTCCCTTTGGATTTTAATCAGCCTGGTAATTTCTCTGGTCATTGGTCTTGGACTGGGCGAATTGATTTTTATGTAACAAAAAAAGCCGGATTCCCATGCGGAGAATCCGGTAATTTTTTTGTTTCCCCAATTTGAATCTTTATCTGACAGCCTGCATATGTCCTATTCTACAAAGGTAATAGAGCAATCTTTTTTCAAAGCCAGTCCACATTCGGCTTCAACGGCTTTTAAAATGCCATTGGCCACCACGCAGCCGGCATGAACCGGAAGATGGGGTTCAATAAGATTATACAGCGGACTTTTGCCGGGTTTGGCAATGGAGAAAGCCATCCCGTCATAAGTTTCTTCCATGACATTAACAAATTTCTGCCAATTAGGACATTCAGTCACAACTTTAACGGAAACCTGTTTCTTTTTCAATTTTTCTGCTTCCACTTCGGTGGTAAAACCACAAACCCCAGCAAAAATTTTCACCTTCGTCATTTAAGTTCCCTCCTCTGTTAATTAACGAATAGGCTATCGAAAATTATACCCCAAAATATCGATTTATGCAAGAGCCAGAAACAGAGTATCAATTGCCCTGTAAAAGAGTTTCAAAAAGCATTTGATTCGGCAGGGAAAAAGTGCTACACTCAATATGTGCATAATATCTTGTCAGGGATAATTCTGCCCTTTTCCCCCAAAAAAACACTTGAAAAAACCTGCAAAAGGACTTGACAGGGATGATGACTGATGCGGCAAGCTCCACATCACAATCAATCAATCAAAGCGTAGTAACTCTACGCTTATTTGTCAAGCCTTTTTTATGGAAATCCAAGAAGCTGCAATGCTCACCAACTGAGTGCTGCGACCTTTTCTGTTTTTCCC
>JAZRXK010000021.1:0-9762 GCA_045600185.1 Desulfocucumaceae bacterium | reverse complement strand
CAACCTTTACGCTGGAATCGTCGTAGCTGTTTTCTCCCCGGACATAACATTTTTCAATTTTTCCGTCAGCTTTATTTTCATAAACAAAACCAGCGGCATTACCTTCGGCAACCTGTACTGTAGAATTGCTTTCAGAACTATTTGTAATCGTTCCGGAGTTAGTTCCCACAAAACCGCCGACATTAACAGTTTTATCTCCGGTAGAAATGATGGTGCTGTCCGTAACATGACAGTTGGTTATATCGCCATGACTGGCTCCAGCCAGAATCCCAACTGTTACATCATTATCATTGGTGGAGTTAATTTCCAAATTGGCATTATCCAAAGTTAAATCCTTAATATTGGAATAAATTTCACTGAATAAACCAACATAATTCAAACTGCTGCCCTTTTCAGCCAGATCCAGATTTGAGATAGTATGCTCATTGCCATAAATATCACTAATTTTTTTATTGCTGTCAACGCTGCCAACAAATAAAACATTGTTGGCAATGGAATCAAACTTCAAACTATTCTGCTCAGGATAAGTAGTTTCGTAATGTTCATTATAATATTCCTGCGTAGTATTCCAATCAATATTTTGTCCCAGAACAATGGTTTTTGGTTCTACCACACTATCTTTAGTTGGTTTCTCACCTTGATAATGACTGGTGGCTTCATTCAGGTTTTGCAAATGCCGTCCCGTGGTTATTTCAACCTGACCATTTTCCACTTTGCCAAACAGACTGTTGATTGAGCCGTCAATGTCCGGATCAGTTTCAAAAGCTTCACTGCCAGCTATGATCTGGCCGTCAGCATTCTTTTGATATACAATGACCGTAATATCCAGGTCTTCTCCGGGTATCAACTCTTTATCGTCGTCAACAAACTGTTCATAGAAACTCAAGCCAGGTTTCAAGCTATCCAGAACTACATTCTTACAAGTAATTCCGGTTCCGGTTTCGTTTAGTTCGAGGCCCTCTCCAGGCAGAGTTTTTGACTTCTTTGAAGTCTTACCTTCAACAGTTATTTCCAATGCCCAATCTTCTGAATTGAAACTGCTTGAATCATAAGAATCGGGAAGATCGGCTGTTATTGCCAGATACAGTTCTTCCCCGTTAACCACCTGTACTGTGGGGGCACTAAAGACTTCTTTGGCAAACGGCCGGTCAAAATTTTCTCCATTATTAAAATTTCTTCCATCATAATAACCGACCTTTTCTTCTCTTAAAGCATTGAAGTCAACACTGGAGCCATCACTCTCACGCAGGTAGGCCACACCCGGATTTTCTCCATCTGAAGTTTCATAGCGATCCAGAAAATCAATTTCCGAGAAAAATACTGCATAGACCGCCCCGAAATCCGGGTTAAATTCCACAATATAATACCCGTTGCTGATAAAATCATTATCTCTTTCCTGGGGATAGATCAGATCCATAACCTTGGCATCCTGAGAAGTGGCATAAATATAGCTTTCTTCACTATTCACAGTTGAGGCAACATTGACAGCCTGACGCCTTATTTCATAGTTAGAATCCACTTCTCGCAAAGCTTTATCCACATGACCTAATTGCCCTAATCCATCCAGGCGGATCAATTCATTTTGCACCGCTATATAAATAGCTTCGGCGGTTTGATTGCGTTCGGTTTGCTGATAAATACGATAATAAGACACAGCGGAAGGCACAGAAATGGAAATTAAAACAGCCAAAACTACCAGTGTTACTCCCAGTTCTACCATAGTAAAACCTTTTTGAGTTAATTTAAGCATATTGTCTCTCCTTTCTGTTCTTTTCTAATAAACCCAACTAATCAATTTAACCGGGTTTAACCGAATTAAGCGGATCAACAAAAAATTTCATAACCCGAACTTCCTCTCCATGAGCCAGAATTTTCAGTTCCAATTCCAGCCTATTGGCATCTTTATTTAAATATTTAAGTTCACAGGTTAAATTATTGTAAGCTCCCTGGGGAAGTAAATCATATTTTTCTTCACTGGATGTTCCTTTATTTAATACAAACTTGATTTTTCCATTATCATTCATTAAAGTAGCTGTTGAGCCGTACTTATTATAGGTTATCTGACCAGAAGAATTGACAGAAATATCTTTGCCATAATTTAATTCGTTTTGAGTGGCATTGATTATCGTGTCGGTTAAGACTGCTGCTTCAGACAATTTTTTGTTTTCTATCATAATATTCCAACTGATTAAAATTCCTTTGACCATTAAAGAAGCCATAATCAGCATTATTAAACTGGCTACAATCAGCTCAACCAGGGTTATTCCTTTATTTTTCATAATATTCCTTCTTTATTCCTGCTTTTCTC
Organism: Desulfocucumaceae bacterium; assembly: GCA_045600185.1. GTDB lineage: Bacteria > Bacillota > Desulfotomaculia > Desulfotomaculales > Desulfocucumaceae > CATZDY01. Next base: position 7,454 of record JAZRXK010000021.1, on the reverse strand, counting down.
GGTAATAGAATAGACCAGCCTGGTTGATATAAACATCCAATTCTATTGGTTTCAATTCGTCTCTGTCGTCATAAACAATTTTTGCCTCCCAATTTTTGTTGGGATCAAGCAGCATTTCTGAATATTGTTCGTTGACCCGCTGCATAGCCTGTATATTAAATCTGTCTCCTAATTTTTTAATACCTATAAAGGCAGTTAAAATCATTATCAGAATCATCAGGGAGACTGTTACTTCCACCAGGGTTTCCCCTCGTTTATTTTTGAGAATCTGCATAAAAACGAAAGCTAGGACAGCCTTCTAATCTCCCCTTTCTTCCCATTCAATGTGTACCTGTCCGGATTTTCCCCAGTCGCAGAATTCCTGAAAGGTACTTCCAAAGACAAGTGCAGCCCATCATTTTCCAGATAAGCTTCAATAATTATTTTCCTGGAAGAAAGATCAATCTGCCTGAGAGCTGCTTTAACTTCCACATCACTGCCTGCTTCCAAAGAAAAGTCCGTATCTCCAGATCCCGCATTCAAATTATTCTGCAAAACCTCACTTAACAAATCACTTCTGTTCTCTAAGAATGTGACTTTAAAGGTTGTATCTTCAGTACCCTCAATTACGCCCCCGTCCAGTTGATCCCGAATCAGCACCAAAGCAGAACTGATACTCAAATATTCCTGTTTTCCTTCCCGGCTGTTTATGGCACTGCTGTAATTAGCAACAGCATAAGTTACTATAATGCTGCCCAGAATCAACATAACCAACATATAAATTGTAGCCAGAATAATGGAAACTCCCCGAACATCTTTAATTAAAGCCTTCATGCTTTACAACGCCTTTCCAATGTATTGTTCCAAATCCTGTCGATCATTGGAATATTTTAAAATAGCCATCAAATATTCTTCAATATCTGCATCGGATCATTCAACCGGAGCCAGCTGCAATCGCCCGTCGATTCTGCACATCAAAGGCATTCCCTGGGAAACATGAATATCGGAAGTCCTCATTTCTCTGGCTAACTTAACAAGTTTAGCAAGTTCCTGCATAATCTTATCCTTTCTTCCTGATAATTTTTACAAGCAGAAAGATATTTTCAAAAATTCTTCCATGGAAGAAATTCCATTCCTGACCATTTCAGCCGCACATTCCCGCAGGGATTTGAAGTCCTGATGATTAACGGCATAGTTTTTCATTTCTTCCACAGCAGCATTAGCTGAAATCATCTTTCGCAGTTCTTTGTCAATCAGCAAAACTTCATGGATGGCCACCCGATCCCGATAACCAGTATAATTGCAGCCGGCACAACCCCTGGGCTTTTTGATTTTCAAGTCCCCCTGAAATCCGAGCAGAGCTTTTTCTTCTTCTGTTGCCCAAACTTCTTCTCCACATTCCGGACAAACTTTCCGCATCAAACGCTGAGCCACAAACCCAATAACCGAGCTGGCTACCATATAGGCTTCCAAACCCATATCAATTAAACGAACCACTGAAGAAATAGCATCATTAGTATGTAAAGTAGAAAAAACCAAATGTCCGGTAATAGCAGCTCTGGCGGAAATGGTAGCAGTTTCATTGTCCCTGGTTTCACCCAGCATGATAACATCCGGATCCTGCCGCAGCAAGGCTCGCAGCCCCACCCCAAAAGTCAGACCAGCCGGAGTATTAACCTGCATCTGGTTTACTTTGGGCAGGTTTTTTTCCACCGGATCCTCAATGGTAGAAATATTAACTGACTGCTTAGCAAAATCCTCCAAAATCATATATAAAGTAGTAGTTTTTCCGGAACCGGTTGGACCGGTAATATAAATAATCCCGTTGGGCGACTTCAAGATCTGTTTTAATTTTTCATAGCTTTCTTCATTCATGCCATATTGCTGTACACGATCAATCACAGCATTATTGGCCAAAAGCCGAAGAACCGCTTTTTCACCAAAAACGGTTGGAATGGTGGAAATACGAATATTGATGTCGTCGGTATCATTTTTCAATCTGAAGTGGCCATCCTGCGGAGTTCTTCTTTCGGCAATATCCATTTCTCCCAGAATTTTAATACGGGCAATTAAAGAAGCATGAACATTTTTATTTAAGGTTACATATTCCACAATTACCCCGTCAATTCTCATCCTGACCACAGTTTTATGTTCAAAGGGCTCAATATGAATATCACTGGCATGAGTGTTATAAGCTCTTTTAATCAAACTGTTCAGCAGGTTAATAATGGGGGTATCATCATTGCCTTCTTCCAATTCAATTTCTTCAATTTCACTAATTTCACTGGCCAGGGCAATATTGGCTTTTTGAACGGCTTTTCGGGCTGAAACCTCAGAATAATAGTATTGAATGGCTTGACTCAAGGCAGCCTGTTCAGTCAGCAAAATATTCAGGTTCATGCCGGTAACTTGTCGAACATCCTCAATTCCATAGAAATTCAGAGGATCATTCATCACTACCGACAAAGTTCCAGCTTCCTGCTTAATCGCCAGCATGGAGTATTTTTCTGCTAATTGGCGAGGAATTTTCTGAACAGCTTCAATATCCACTTCCAGATCATCAGACATACTGATTGTCTGCAAGCCCAATTTGGCAGCTAACGCTTCAATTAACTGATAATCTGTAATAAAACCCAGGTCAATTAAAGCTTCTCCCAGCAAAACACCTTTATGTTCTTTTTGATAAGCTAAAGCTTGTTCAATTTGACTGTCAGTTACATAACCATATTCCTTTAAAACATCGCCAATACGAATATTCCTGGGATGAGCCATAAATACAACCTCTTGCTTATTATCTAGTCTTTATACATATAAAGTTCCAGGTTAAGTGATAAAGCATCTCTGTCATCATCTGTCTGATCCCATTTGAGAGAAACCAGACGCAGAGCCGGGAAGGAAAGATTGTCCACCAAATTTTTTAAATTTTGTTTTAAACCGGTTAAGTCCCAGGAAATCTTCACTTTATATATATCAGTATATACCATATTCAAACCAGTACCCTTGGCTTTACTGTTTGACCTGGTTTCCGGAGCTGATTTTTGGGCAGATTCCTTATCAGTAATTTCCTCGGGATCCGTCTTTTTTTCTTCCTTAGCTTCTTCGGCATTGTTCTGAGCTGCTTCAGAATATTGATATGGTTCCAAGGCAGCTTCTCCTTCAGGCATAACAATATTTAAATTGCGGGAGAATACCCCATAACTCAAGGCCATGCCAGTCAGCTTCTGGTCAATTTCCTGACTTTGCATGAAAGGATAAAAATCATTTCTAATTTCTGCCAGATCAATTCGCAAGGTTTCCAAAGATTCCCGTTTGGCTGGCAAGGCCTGCATTTTTTGTTCATTTTCTATTTTTTCCGCTTTAGCCACATCTATTTTTTCCTTGATTTCCATATTGCTTCGACCTAAAGGAATAATTAAAACATAAATAAAAAAGATGGCTACCACGAAAAGGCTGAGAAAAATCAGCAGTTTTTTATCCCTGGAAGTCAAGTCCATCTTCAACTTCAACACTTTTTCAGTCCACCTCTTCTGCTTCCTCAAGTTCCCGTCCGGCCGAGGCTGTCAAAGGACACACCACATTGATTTTCCAGCGTCCTGTTTTTTCCTGCCAGGTATAGCCGGTATAATGTACATTGCAGAAAATATCTTTTTGCTCTAAACCCCAAATATATTTATTTACCAGATCAACTTCTCTGGCATAAGCATTGAAAGAAATGATTCCGGTATCTGCATTAAAGCTGACCACTTCAATTTCAGCCAAGCCAGATGCACTATTGAGCAAAATTTTTTCCAAATCTGAATTTATGGTGGGGTAGGAATAAATATTGTCCAAGGCCACTGTGCTGGATAAATATTCCTGTTCCAACTGGGTAAGCTCTGTTTCCAGCCGGTCATATTCCATTCGAGCCTCCATTACATCATCCCTCTGGTTAAAATTATCCAGATTTCTTAAAGTCAAAAATTCAACCAGGTGAACTGCAGCAAAAACCAAAGCAACTACTGCCAGAACTCCAGCCAGAACCAAAGCAGGAAAGGCCAGTTTTAACCATTCGTTCTGTTTGGCCTGGGATTTTTTAGCCAGTTTATATTGAGCAAATAAATCGTCGTTTCCGGAAAAAGGAGCCAAGGCTCCCAGCAAAGGCAGCAAATCGCCGAATCCTGTTCCCGGAAGCTGATTTTGCAGCAAATTTCCTTCTGATAAATTGTCAACTTCCAAAGCCGGATCAATCATATGAATGACTCCCCGGCAGGAGTTCAGATTTTCGCTGTCAATCTGGGTTATATAGACTTGTCTGATCGGGGTTTCAATTTGGCGAGCCCTGGCAAACTGAATAATCTTTTCCACGGAACGGCCGATTTCATCACTGAATTCCGGGGTATCCGGTTCATTTAACAAACGCAGCCATTCAGAATAAAAATATTCTCCTTTCACAAACAGAAAGTTACCCAGAATATTATCATCCACCAGCTGCACCAGGCAGGTTTTTCCTGCCAACTGAGACAACTGCATCAGAATTTTCAAAACGCTGGTCAGGGTTGAACAAACCCCGGAAATCTTTATGCCTATATTGGCAAATGACTGTAAATAATTGTCAATTAACTCATATTCCGCCACACTGGCCAGAACCTGAGTTTTTTTACTGGCTTTATCTTTTTTCAGCTCCCAATAGCTGTAAATGCTCCCCTGGGCATATTCCAAATCAATAAATTCTCTGGGCAGATATTGCAGGCTTTGTTTCATGGATAAAGTTGGAATGTTCAAAAGCCGAGTGGTAATTTTGTTGGTATTGACTACCAGAAAAACTTCCTCGGCAGGCAAATTATTTTTTGTCCAGAATTCGGATAAATGCCCGAAAAACGCTTCTTCATCGGTGATAACTCCATTGATAATGGAGCCTTCCGGCATGAAGGTCTGAGCAACCCGTTTCAGAGATATTCTTTTGCCTTTAACCGATCCATCCAAAACTCGAACATAACGGTTGGATAAATATAAAACTAACATAAAAAACTCCTAACTACCGATTGTTTGCAAAGAGCTGTAAATCGGAGTAATAACTGCCACCATAACAAACCCTACTATAATCCCCATAATTACAATCATGGCCGGTTCCAGATAGGAAACCATTTTTTGAATGGCCATTTCAGCTTCATATTCCATATTATTGGCCATGGATTCCAGCATAATATCCAGAGTCCCGGCTTCTTCTCCCACCTGAATTACCGAAACCAGCTTTTGAGAAAAACCGTCAACCTTCTTTAAGCCTTCGCTTAAATTTTTTCCTGCTTTTAAAGAGAAAATCAAATCATCAAACTGGCTTTCAATATATGAATTATTGATAGTTTTGCAGCTGATTTGCAAGGCAACAATAATGGGAATTCCGGAAGAATATAAGGATACCAGAGAACGGGAAAAACGAGCAGTATAAATAATTTTGAACAGTCTGCCCAAAAGAGGCATTCTAACCTTGATAAAGTCCACTTTGAGTCTGACCGCTGGGATTTGCAGAACCAGGAACAGGGCAGCTATAAAAGCGATCAGAAACAACAATATGATCAGCCAGTGACTTTGAACCACCTCAGCAATCCACAATAACATAGTAGTGGACAAAGGCATTTCTTCCATTTTATCAAACAGTGTTTTAAACTGGGGAATAACAAATTCCAGAATAATTACTACTACCAGAACAATAATCACCGACAGAATTTTGGGATAGGTAGTCGCATTGTTAATTTTTTTGTTAACCTGATCTTCCTTGTTGTAATGTTCGGCCAGCCGCAGAGCAGTTCTGTCCAGATTACCACCGGTTTCAGCGGAACGATACATATGAATCATCATGGGCGGAAAAACCCGACCCTGTTCTTCCATGGCATCGGACAGGGAATGACCTTCCCGAATCAACTGCAAAACATCACTGTAAACAGCTTTTTCTTTGGGCTTCAAATTGGGTTCCTGACCTATAATATTCAAAGTTTTGACCAGAGAAACCCCGGAAGCCAGAAGGTTCCCCACCTGACGGGAAAAATCGGCCAACTGTCCCAGCTTCAAAGGAGTGGTTCTTTTGGCTGCCTTTTGTTCCTGGATGGAATAAGCCAGCAGTCCTTCCTCTTTCAAGCGAGCATACAAATCGTCCTCGTTAAAAGCCTGCCGGGAACCGGAAATATCTTTTCCATTTTCATTTCGTGCCTTATACTTATACAGAGCCATTGCAAACATCCTCTAAGTGTAATTAAAAATCAAGTCAGGATAAACCCCAAATACCAATTCAGCAGAGCTTCACCCCAGAAAAAAGCGATAAAAATTCCCAGACACAGAAAAGGCCCAAAAGCAAAATGCTCCTTACGGCCTTTTTTGCGGGTAAGCAGCAGATAGATTCCATATAAACCACCGGCCACCACCGCCAGAAAGAAAGCCATCAAAATCAACTTATAGCCCAAAGCCAGGCCACAGGCCGCCATCAGCTTAATATCTCCGCCTCCAAAGCCGTTGGGAATAATTAAAGTAATCAGGAAAAGCGGCAGGCTCACAGCTATCACGCCCAGCAATCTTTCCCACCAGAGCATCTCCGGGTTGAGGAAGAAAGTAAAAATTCCCCAAATAAAAACAATTCCGACCAAAATATTTGGTATTTCCATTATATCCAGGTCTATTAAGGTTATTAAGGTTAAAAGAGCAAAAAAAGTTAAAACCCAGAAAGCTTCCAGATAACTGGCAAAATAATGCAAACAGAGCAGAGCCAGAATTCCGCCCCACAGCTCGATGATAAAATAACGCACGGAAATTGCCGCCCGGCAATAGCGACAGCGGCCTTTTAGCAACAGCCAGCTCAGAAGAGGAATTAAATCCTTTGCCTGCAAGGAATGCTGACAATGCGGACAAAAGCTGGAGCCTTTGACAAAGGAAATCTGGCGAGGCAGGCGATAGGCCGCGGCATTGAGAAAGGAGAAAATGCAGACCCCGAAGAGAAAGACGAACAAATCAAGAAGGATAAATGCTCCCAAATTAGACCTCTTTTCCTGGCAGAATTAAATATGTATTTATAATGATGGAGCAGACGCTGCCCTCAAAGGGCAACGCCTGCTTAATAATTTACTCTATTGTACTGCTATTCTGTGTCACCTTCAGGTTCTTCTTCAGATTCTTTGAAAGACCATGCATTATTGGCATATGTGGCCTTAACTATTACACCACCGTTTTTGCTGGTAAACGAGAAATGCATACCAGTGATTTCATAACTTTTTTCATTAACAGAATCAGTAGAAACCTCTTCTTTTACAGTGTCAATGGTAAGATCGGCAATATCTTCAACTCCGGACAATTCTTGAATTCTGCTCGTTATATCACTTGGGGAGCCGGTTAATTCACCAGTCAGATAGTCAGTAGCATCATCTTCACCTTTAATAACTATGTTATGTCCATAAGCACCAGAAAGTTCAGTCTGACAAGCCTTATAAACCGCCTGTGCTTCCATTAGATAC
>JAZRXK010000020.1:0-17578 GCA_045600185.1 Desulfocucumaceae bacterium | reverse complement strand
CAGCGTGGCTTAAAATAACCCCATTACCCAGAGGATTTAATTTATATTCCTTACATAGATAAGCAAATAATTCTACTGCACTTTGATAGGTTCGTAAAACTGATTCTTTGGTTTTGGCCGGATCATTATCCACAAACTCCGACCCTTTGGTGTAGCGAATGGTGGAAGGTTCGCACATTTCAACTCCGATATGAGTGTTATTGCAGGAACCGCCGCCATGCCAGCCCCGATAGTTCCAGGGCAGGGTCTGGTAAACATCCCCGGTATTGCCATCAATAAAAGCATGTACACATGCTGAATTATAGCTGAGATTATTCCAGTTTTTGACGAAAACCATCGCTGAAGGCTGCGGAGTACCAATGCTGTGCAGCATCAGACCTTTTACCGTGATTTTGCGTCCACTGATATAACAGGGATTTTTGGTTAAAATACTTTCAATAATTTTCAACTGTTCACCTTCTTTTCTTTCTATGTTTTCAACTGCCAGATCAAAGCTTGAAATTTTCCATATGCCCCAATACCCTGATCTGATAATCTTTCCCAGAGGCTTGGCTTTCCGCATCCGTTTTCCTGCATCAAAAAAACCGAATCCCCCAGAACAATAATTGTTTTCGTAGTACCGCCTTTCATTTCTTCTTCATATTTTTTCGACAACTTGAAACAAATTCCTCTAATACTACCACTTACATTCTGAATAACCTTCTTTTTCAGGCAAACAAATAAAATTGACCTGATTAAATTCACCCGAAACAATCCCGTTGTTTATATTAGCATATTCTTCCAATTCCAATTTTCTTTTGAAAATTATCAGCAATTAACTTTTATTTTTTTCCAATCAGATTTGCAGAGAAAGCTGCAAGACCAGGCTGCCTTACTTTTTTTGGCAGGTATAAAGGAAGATTTACACGGCAATAATGAAAACGACCCGATTAAACCTTTTCGAGGAGGTCGTGGAATGCCCTTAAACAAAGTAGAAATTTGTGGGGTCAATACATCCAAGCTTCCGGTCTTAAAAGCTGAAGAAATGCACCAGCTTTTTCTGAATATGCAAAGCCAAAAAGATCCCCAAGCTCGCCAAAAGCTGATTAACGGCAATTTACGCCTGGTTTTAAGTGTAATTCAACGCTTCAGCAATCGGGGTGAATCGGTGGACGATCTTTTTCAGGTTGGCTGTATTGGACTGATTAAATCCATTGATAATTTTGATTTAAGCCAGAATGTGCGTTTTTCCACCTATGCCGTACCCATGATCATTGGTGAAATTCGGCGTTATCTGCGAGATAACAATCCAATTCGAGTAAGCCGCTCTTTAAGAGATGTAGCCTACAAGGCCCTGCAAATGCGGGATCATCTGGCCGGAAGTTTTTCCAGAGAACCCACGGTGGCCGAAATTGCCGCCGAATTAAAGCTGCCCAGAGAAGAGGTAGTTTTTGCTTTAGATGCTATTTCTGATCCGGTATCTTTATTTGAACCGATTTTTAATGACGGCGGAGATCCGGTTTATGTGGTGGATCAAATTCAGGATGAAAAAAACCTGGATAAATACTGGCTGGAGGATATTGCCATTAAAGATGCTTTGAACAAATTAAATGAACGGGAAAAACATATTTTATCCCTGCGTTTTTTTGAAGGCCGCACCCAAATGGAGGTTTCCGAAGAAATCGGCATTTCTCAGGCTCAGGTTTCCCGTTTGGAAAAAGCTGCTTTGGGACAAATGCGAAAATATCTTTAATTACTGCTGTCCCCACAGGCTTGCCTGTGGGTTTCAGAACATGGCTGATCGGCGACTTTTCCAGGCGGATTGCTAACTGATTACTGAACTCAATTTTCAGATTTCGGCCGGTTAAGGCCGAAAAGATTCAATCCTGACCTTCCACCGAATCCAAACCGTAATGCTCAAAATATTCCCGCAAATTTTGTACAGCTAAAACAGAACATTGCAGTTTTGCGGCCAACTGCGAATCAGTTTGATTTTCCTGCAAACCAGCCAGCAGCTGTTCATAATCCACGCCCAGATCCTGACTCAAACTTTGCAGGCTGGGTTGACGGCTCCAGGGAACATGACTGTTTTCTTCCATTTTGACAGCCTCCTTTTTTTCAGTCTGTCCCCCAACTGCACTTTTATTCCCATCTCAGCAAATTTCCCCTTTCCCCAGCAAAAAAAGATTGTAATTAAGCCTGGATAACGCTAAAATAAAAAAAACAAGTATTTAGGAGAGTGTCTTACCTTTGTCAGAACTAAAAATAGGACTATTGGGACTGGGAACGGTGGGTCGGGGAGTTTATAAGATTCTGCAAAACACTGATTTGGCTTTAAAAGCCGGAACCTCCCTGCAAATAGCTCGCATTTTGGTTAAAAATCCTCAAAGAGATCGGGGAATTGATTTGCCATCTGAAATTTTGACCAGTCAGGCGGAAGAAATTTTGCACGATCCGGAAATTGATATAATCGTGGAAGTCTTGGGCGGACTTTCTCCAGCCAGAGAATATGTTTTGCAGGCTTTGCAAAATGGCAAAAGCGTAGTTACCGCCAATAAAGACTTAATTGCCGAATATGGTGAAGAATTATTTGCTCAGGCCAAAGCCAGTCATTGTGATTTATTTTTTGAAGCCAGTGTAGCCGGAGGAGTCCCCATTATCAATTCTCTGAAAAATTCCCTGCTGGCCAATAAAATCCAAAGTATCATGGGAATCATTAACGGAACCACCAATTATATGCTCAGCAAAATGAGTGCTGAGGGAGCCGATTTTGCAGAAGTTCTGGCCGAAGCTCAGGCCAAAGGCTATGCCGAAGCCAACCCGGAAGCTGATGTGGAGGGGTGGGATGCCGCCCGCAAACTGGCCATTTTAGCTTCCATCGCCTTTAACAGCCGGGTCAGATTTTCAGATGTTTATGTGGAAGGGATCACCCGGATTTCCGCTCAGGATATGGCCTATGCTCAGGAATTTAACCACGCCCTCAAGCTTCTGGCCATTGCCAAAGAAAGCAGCGAAGGCATAGAAGTTCGGGTTCACCCCTGCTTCATTCCACAAAATCACCCCCTCGCCACCGTCAACGGTGTCAATAATGCCATTTATGTCCGGGGAGATGCTGTAGGCGAAACCATGTTTTACGGGCAGGGAGCTGGGGAAATGCCTACGGCCAGTGCCGTAGTCGGGGATCTAATTCAGGCCGCCAAAAACCGTCTGGTCGGAATCAATACCAGCTTTTGCAGCTGCTATGAACATAAAAATATTAAGCCCATTGGACAAATTGAAAGCAAATATTTTATTCGCCTTTTGGCTGTGGACAAACCCGGAGTTTTGGCTTCCATTGCTTATATTCTGGGAGATAAGGAAGTCAGTCTTGCTTCAGTCCGGCAAAAGGATCGGGAAAATGGTCAAGCCGAAATTGTCATGATTACCCATCGGGTCAGAGAAGAAAATCTGCAAAACGCTTTAAAAATGCTGGCTCAACTTTCAACAGTGGCTTCCATTGGGAATATTATTCGAGTAGAGGAAGGCTAATTTTTATAAAGAAGGGGAAACGCAATGTTAGTAGTTAAAAAATTTGGAGGGACTTCCGTTGGATCTCCCGACCGAATTCGCCGAGTAGCCGAAAGAATTATCAATACTAAGCAGCAGGGACATGATGTGGTAGTAGTAGTTTCCGCCATGGGTAAAACCACTGATGAATTGATTACCCTGATGAAACAAATTACCGAAAACCCATCCTTGCGGGAAATGGATATGCTTCTATCCACCGGAGAACAGGTTTCCATCGCCATGCTGGCCATGGCCATTCAGGAAATGGGAGAAAAGGCCATTTCTCTGACCGGGCCTCAAGCCGGAATCAGAACCAATTCGCTGCATTCCAAAGCCAGAGTTATTCAAGTTGATCAAGACCGCATCAAACAGGAATTAAAAGAAGGCAAAGCAGTTGTCATAGCCGGGTTCCAGGGTTTAACTCCCAATGGAGACATCAGCACTTTGGGTCGAGGCGGCTCCGATACTTCCGCCGTGGTTCTGGCGGCAGCTCTAAAGGCTGATGTCTGTGAAATTTATACTGATGTAGATGGAGTTTATACCACCGATCCCCGCCTGGTTCCAGAAGCCAGAAAGCTTTCCGCCATTACCTACGATGAAATGCTGGAAATGGCCAATCTGGGAGCCGGGGTTTTACATCCCCGTTCAGTAGAATGTGCCAAAATCTATGGTATTCCCATTCATGTCAGAAGCAGCTTTAATCAAAACGAAGGAACCATTGTTAAGGAGGAAAGCAAGATGGAAAAGGATTTAATTATTACTGGAGTAGCTTTGGATAAAGATGTAGCTAAAATTGGCCTGTTTGATGTGGAAGATGTTCCCGGAATCGCCGCCACCATTTTTGGAATGCTGGCTGAAGATAATATTAATGTAGACATGATTATTCAAAGTGCCGTTCACAATGGACATAATGATATTTCCTTCACTGTCAGCAATACTGAACTGAAAAGAACTCTGGATTGTCTGGAAAACAAAGTCCGCAAAGAAATTAAAATGAGCGGTTTCAGCTATGCTGACAATGTAAGCAAGGTTTCCATTATCGGAGCCGGCATGGTCAGCAATCCGGGAATTGCCGCCGGAATGTTTAAATGTCTGGCTCAGGAAGGCATTAACATTGAAATGATCAGCACCTCGGAAATTAAAGTTTCCTGCATTATTAACAAAGAAGCCGGAGCCAAAGCGGTTCAGCTTTTACACACTTACTTTGGCCTGGATCAAAGCAATTAACAGGCAAACTTAAAACCATAAAAAAGCTGACAGCTAAATTTTTTAGCTGTCAGCTTTCAGCAATTATCAATCTACCATCAAATTCAAAAGGAGATCGGCTGATGGATCAAATTCAAGCTTTAGCCGAATTGCAGGCTGAAGTGGAAAAATGTACGGCCTGTCATTTGCGGCAGGGGTGCCGCCAGGTGGTTTTTGGAGAAGGAAACCCCCAGGCCAAAGTAGTTTTCTGTGGAGAAGGACCGGGTGGAGATGAAGATCGTCTGGGTCGGCCTTTTGTGGGAAAAGCCGGTCAACTGCTGGATAAAATGCTGGCCGCCTGCGGTTTTGAGCGTTTTAAGCAGGTTTATATTCTTAATGTGCTAAAGTGCCGTCCTCCGGGCAACCGAACCCCCTGGCCTCCGGAAAGAAAAGCCTGCCGTCCGCATTTGGACGCTCAGCTGAAAATTATTCAGCCCAAAATCATGGTTTTACTGGGAGCCTGTGCCTTGCAGGAAATAGTTAATCCTAATGGCCGCATTACCAGAGATCGGGGGAAATGGGTGGAAAAAGACGGAATTTTAATTATGCCCACTTACCATCCAGCCGCTTTATTACGCAATCCCCAATTAAAAAGAGATGCCTGGACGGATTTAAAGATGGTAGTCGCAGAATATCGCCGTCTGGTTGATCCCCAGCATTATTCGCAGTATTGTTAAGCTTCAGCTTGTCCGACAATTTTTAAAAACAATCCGCTTTTTCCAAAACGAAACCCTGCCGCAATTTTTCCCGGCAGTGCAGTAATTTTTGATTAAGGCGTTCCAATTCAATTAAACCGGCTTTTTCTTCGGGCGAAGTCGTTAAAATCCGAACAATGGATCCATTTTGCAAAACCAGCCTTTTATCAGCCATCAAAGCCAGAATTGGATCATGAGTGGCAATCAAAACAATTTTATCTTTGCTCAACAGTAATTCAATAGCCTGTCGCCGGTCAATTCCGGCGTTTTCAATTTCATCAATTAAAACAATGGGCGAAAGACTTAAAAAAGCGGTATCGGCAATCATTAAAGCTCGGCTTTGCCCACCGCTTAAAGCTGTTATCGGCATTTCCCGATTCAAAGGTTCTCCGGCCAGACGATTGGCCTGAATTAAAATCTGTTCAATTCTGGCCGGTAAATCCGCCACCAGACGACTGCGGCCATGCAGTTCCAAAAAATCTGCCACTGTTAAATCCATGACAAAATTCATATTTTGGGAAAGCTGAGCCACCAGTTTATGCTCAATGCTGTATCGCCATTCGGCCAAAGGCTCCTGATCGTTCACCAAAATCCGGCGGCCTGTAGGTGTATCCCCCTGAGCCATCCATTCTATATCAGCCAATAAACGGCTTTTGCCCGCTCCCGTTGCTCCAACTAAAGCAATAATTTCTCCGCTTTGCAATCGCAACTTTAAATTTTCCGGCTGGCCGGTTTTGCTTTGGCCGCCAAGAATGGTAATAGAATTGATTTTCGGAGCAGAAAGCTGTTTTTGAATATTTTCCAGAAAAAGCAAAGCCTGTTGAGGCAATTCCTGCCGAATCAAACCCAAATCATTCAAATGACAATGATCTAATTCCTGAATAATCTGTTCCAGGGTTTTATTTTCCTCCGGAGAGGGAATTTCCAAAATTAAAGCGGCAAAAAATTCCTCAATTACTGGAAATTGCTGCCGCAGCTCTTTATAGGGCATATTCAGCCAATCCATATTTTCTTCATCTCTTTATTTATTTAATGGTCATTTCTTTAAAGGCTCCCACCAGCAAATTGCTGTCCAGGCTGGTTATTCCCCGGCAATAAGTGCAAATGGCGGCTGGCATGGCATAACGCAGGGTAGTTTCCGGGGTATAATCTTCAGATTTTTGCTGCATAACGGCTCCCAAAGCTTCACAACCCTGTCCGGTAATGCCATTGACCGATAAAATCAGGCCTTTAGGATTGGCTCGCCGGATTTGCAGGGCATAAATTTCCCGTTCAGCCTGAGAAACTATATCTCCTTTGGTTATGGCCACTGCATCAGCCATTTTCAGCATGGGGCCTATTTTGCGGGGAGCTTCTGCCCCCATTAAATTATCAATGACACAAATGGCATATTGTCGAGTTAAATGCGGCGAACAACGATTGCACAAACCGGCACTTTCAATAATTAAATAATCAAATTGTTCCTTTAAGCCCCAGTCAAAGCAAATTTCCGCATTGCCCCCAAAATAATGATCCGGACAAAGATTTCCGGCCAAACCAATTTGGACTGGAATTTGATGCCGGGCATAGATTTCTCCGTCCCCGGTAGCCAGACAATCAAATTTAACTACTCCGGCCGTAAGATGTTTTTGTTTTAAATAGTGGATTAAATGCACAATTACGGCTGTTTTCCCGGAAGCCGGCGGTCCGCTGACAGTTACCAATTTCATGGCTCAACCCTCTTTTTGCTTGCATTGTTTCGCTATTTTGTTACAATAAATTTAAGGAGGTAATTTAATTGAAAAACCTGAGAAAATTACTGAAAAGAGAAAGCATTTTGTTCATTGCTTTACTGCTGGCAATTAGCTCCATGTATTTCAATCCACCTTCTCAAGAATATTTAACTTATATTAACTGGCGGGTTATTATTTTACTTTTTTGTTTAATGGCCGTGATAAGCGGCTGGAAATATTCCGGACTGTTTCCTTTTTTATCTCAGATTTTACTGAAATATGCACCCAAAACCAGAATTATCTTTGGAATTTTAATTGGCCTGTGCTTTTTTTCGGCCGCTTTAATTACCAATGATGTCACCCTGTTAATCTTTGTTCCCTTAACCTGTCAGATATGGCAAAATCAATCTGAAAAACTGCTGATCAAACTGATCGTTCTGGAAACCATTGCCGCCAATCTGGGCAGCTTATTGACCCCGGTTGGCAATCCCAAAAATTTATTTATCTATGATTTTTATCAAATTTCTATCGGTCAGTTTTTTCAAATGCTTTTGCCAACCTGGTTATCAGCTTTGGCTTTGCTGGGTTTGAGTTTATTCCTGATTAAAAATACTCAGTTAACCAGTAAATTCACATCCAAAGAAATTCAGCTTAATCATCACATTGTCCTGAAATATCTGGTACTGTTTTTTATTTGTTTGCTGACTGTTGTGCAGATTATGCCAGTTTTGCTTTGTCTTTGCATTATAGTTGGGGTCTTGTTAATCACCGACCGGCCGTTATTTAAAGAAATTGACTATAGTTTGCTCTTGACTTTTATTTGTTTTTTTATTTTTGTGGGCAATATCTCTACTTTGGATACCTTGCAAAATTGGGTTGCCTCCATTGTGCAGGGTCGGGTCTTCTGGGTCAGTTTGCTTCTTTGCCAGATAATCAATGATGTTCCCACCACCATTATGCTGGCTTCTTTTACACAGGATGCCAAAAGCCTGCTTTTGGGAACCAACCTGGGCGGTTTGGGAACTTTAACTGCTTCCATGGCCAGCTTAATTTCCTATAAAATTTACATCCAGCGAAAACAAGCCCCAAAAGGCCGTTATATTTTGGAGTTTACCCTTTTAAATTTTATTTTTCTGTCCCTTCTGGCTTGTTTCACCTATGCTTTTTATTTATAAAAGCCGCTCCCGGTGATATTCTTCGGCCAACTGCACAAAAGAATCAGCCCACTTCGGTACAGCTAAAGCATGAAGGTGCAAATAAGAAGCCAAAACCCGCTTGCAGGTTATGCCATCTCTTTTAATGCCATTCTCCTGGATCATACCACTGCCTTTTTGCAGACTGAAAACCAGTTCCTGGGGCTGAAAGCCGACCGGGAAAAGCACTCTGGTATTATGAAACTCATGACCCATCAATTCACTGCCCACTGCAAAATAAGGATTTGGTTTTTCCACCCGAACTTTTTCATAGCCATGTCCCTGGGGTTTGGCAGTCATTTCAATTTTAAGAGGCCACAATCCAACCATTTGATGGGTTTGTCCCTGCCAGGTCAAACTTTGGCTTAAATAGATTAAACCGCCGCACTCGGCATAAATGGGCATTCCCTGTTCAGCTTTTTGGCGAATTTGCCGGCGTAAGCTGTAATTGGCTTCCAAATCTGCGGCAAAGACTTCTGGAAAGCCACCGCCAATATACAGGCCATCCAAATCCGACGGCAAGGAATCCTGATGCAAAGTGTTGATCTTTTCCAGCTTTACTCCTGCTTGCTCCAAAGCTTCCAGATTTTCCGGATAATAAAAACTGAAGGCTTCGTCGTAACAGTAACCAATTTTCAGCCCCTTGCCCGGTAATTGAGCAACTACTGTTTCCTCTGCTTTTTCCAGCTCCGGAGCAGAAGAAGCCAGCTCCAGAATTTTTTCCCATTCCAGATATTTCAGGGCAGCTTCGCCAATTCGACGAATTTGTTCCGCCAGATCATTTCTTTCTCCGGCTGGAATTAAACCCAAATGCCGATCCGGAATTAAAAAATCTGCTGTTTTGGGAAAGACCCCCAAAACCGGCAAATTACAATATTCAGCCACTGAATTGCGAAGCATGGCTTCGTGACGGGGACGGGCAACTTTATTTAAAATTACCCCGCTGATTTTTACTTCCGGATCAAAGTGCATAAAGCCCTGAACAAGAGCCGCCACACTCCGGGTCATACGAGTACAGTCAATCACCAGAATTACCGGAGAGCGGGTTATTTTGGCAATTTCCGCAGTACTGCCACTTCCGGCCAAATCCACTCCATCAAAAAGCCCCATAGCTCCTTCGATCAAAGTTAGATCACTTTGCTGTCCATAGGTAATAACTGAATTTTTGATAACAGGCGGAGTCATAAAATAAGGATCCAAATTGCGACAGCTTTGACCGCTTAACAGAGACATCCAACCGGGATCAATAAAATCCGGGCCTTTTTTAAAGGGTTGAACCCGATAATTTTTCAATCTTAAAGCAGCCACAAGCCCCAAAGTGATTGTAGTTTTGCCGGAACGCCCATGCGGGGCAGCAATGATCAGCCGGGGAATTTTCATAACAATTTTTCAGTTCTTCTGGCCTTGTTTTGCAGGCAAGGTCAGGAGATCTGATCTCCTTTCTTAACCTGGAGTTTATTTATTTTTGCTCAAAAATACAACAGGCACATTTCGCCTTTTAAGCCGGTTAATGTGCCTGATTTGTCGCTTTATAATTAAAAACGACCTTTTTTTGTTTTTAACAAATCTTATACGCAACCGGTCGGTTTGGGCAGACCTGCCAATTTGCAGGAACCTTTAGCCGGGCCAGACGGGAACAATTCATAGATGTACTTCAAGCTGCAGCCGGTTTCTTTGCAGAGTTTCCGGATCATGGGAGCAATCTGGAATTGTTTGTAATAGTCACGCAGATAGAAAATAACTTTCCAGTGGTCATCGTTCAGTTCGGTGATACCTTCGCCAGTAGCAAAATATTTTGCACAGCCTTCAAACCAAGCTTCCGGATCAACCATAAAACCATCTTCATCCAGCTCAATGTCTTTTCCTTCGATATTTACACTTGCCATGAAAAGCACCTCCATATAATATTGACACTCCCTGCGGCCAAAGCCGAGGGATTCTTGCTTCAACGATCATCGCCTGCAAAACTGCAGGTCTTATACAATCTCCGCAAGCGTATAGGTTCGGGCGTGTCCCGTCCTACCGTGTATTTGCTTTATCAAAAGTTGCTTTATATCCCCACAGCTAAAGCAAGGGGTATGCGGCAATTTTTGATAAAAATCACCTTTTTCACAACATATCAGGTTGACTATACCACATCAGACGATATTTGCAAAGAACTTCTTTAATTCAAAAGCCATATTTGCGATTATCTTAATAAGCATATCATGACTTGTTCCCTGCCGTCAATATCTAATTAAAAAAAATTTATACAACCAGATATTTCCTTAGTTTCCGAACAATTTTACCTGCTTTTAATTATACAATTATTTGTTTTAAGAAGCAACACCTGATTGACAAAAAAACAATTCTTTTGCTTTATTTCCAAACCAAAGCCTTGCCCACCAGGTCAATCAGACCTTTAACATGGACGGCCAGTTTGTGTTCCTTAACCATGGGATAAAGCTGAGCTTTACAGATGGAACAGGGAGCACAAAGAATACCGTAGGTATCCTCATCATCAAAGTCTCCGCAAACCCCGGTGGCTCTGACCAATTCGGCTTTTTTGGCGGAAAGCTGAATCCGGCGTTGATACATTTCCGGGTCATCGAATAAAATTCCGGAACCACCGCCGCAGCAGAAGGTTCGATCCTTGTTGGGATTCATTTCTCTGAAATCAGTGGTAACTGCTTTAATAACCGTTCTCAGGTTTTCCTGCAAATCGCAGGCTCTGGCATAGTTGCACGGATCGTGCAGGGTAGCCGGGTGGTTATTTTTGGTGGGATCCAATTTCAGTTGATTGGTACGAATATAATAGGCTACTTCATCATGAATATGAGTAATCGGTACTCGTACAGGACGATCCGCCATGCTGGGAACATACATTTTAGCTGCCCGCCAGCCGTGGCCACATTCGCCCCAAACTACCTTTTTGGCTCCCAATTCTTCCACAGCATCCAAAAGACGCATAACATTGTGTCTTTGGGTAAAATACTGGTCATAAAGATAGCCGAAGTTACCGGCTTCTGTCACTATGCTGGGAATACACCAGTTGGCACCAATATAGCTGAAGAACATGGCAGCACCTTTTAAGGTATATTCATTTAAAGAAAAGTCGGCAGAAGACGGAATATAAATAATATCGCAATTAGGCTTATCCACCGGAATTTCAATTTCAACGCCAAATTCATCCATAATGTCTTCGGCCAGGAATTCCAGGGTATCCACCAAAGCGGCTTTAGGAATATTTGTATGGTTTCCCACATTTTCCATAGCAGCCCCGGTATTGGCGTGAAGCTTGGGAGTCATGCCAATCCAGTGCAGGATTTGTCTTGCGACCATGGTAACTTCGCAGGTATCAATTCCGAAAGGACAGGAAGTAGCACAACGGCGGCATTCACTGCATTGATAAAAATAAGAATACCACTGTTCCAATACATCCAGAGTAAGATCCTCAGCACCAACCAGCTTGCCGAATCTTCTGCCTTCCGGTGTAAAGTAACGCTTGTAAACCTTCCGAACCAATTCAGCCCGATTTGTAGGGATGTTATTGGGATCTTTGGTTCCCAGATAAGTATGACAGTTTTCCGCACAGGCTCCGCATTTGACACAGCTTTCCATGGCCATTACGAAGGAGCGGCGGGTTTTGCGAAAATAGTCCAGATATTCTAAAGCTTTGACACACTTTTCTTCGTCTGGCACCGCCCGGATATGAACCTTGTGCATATCCTTTTCACTGGCTCTTTGAGCCTGTACCATATCTACGCCGTTATAAGTATAGCTAGGCATCTATTTCACCTCCGGAAGAAGGTAAACCTAATCCGGCTTTTCTGGCTGCCGCAATATTTACATTAGGCAGACCCGGTTCCGGTTCTTTGTATTTACGATTGATAATCCAGCGTTCTCCAAACATACCCAGAACATGCATAAGCTTGCTGAAAGGAAAGACCATCAATAAAATCTGTACTAACAGCAAATGAATGGTAAATAAAGGATACTGCAAAATTTCAGTTCCGGAAATACTCTGGAAGAAAGCCAGATTCTGGACATAGTCCAAAGCGACATTGTAGTGAACTCCCCAGCCTTGCAGATTAGCCAGTTCACCAATTCGCATCAGATCGCCGACACCAACAATTAAAATTAACAGAACCAGCATCAGGTAATCACTGGGAGAGCTGATCAATTTAACTTTGGTAACGGAAATCCGGCGAGCTAATAAATAAATCAAGGCCACAAAAACAATAATTCCAAAACTAGTTCCCAATAAAGAGGACAAATTTTCGCTCATTTCTTCGGTAGTCATACCCATATAGAAAAATTGTTTACCCAAAGTACCAATTCCCATGATATGGCCGCCAATAACAGAAAAAAGAGCAATGTGCATAATCCAGCCGCCAGCCCAGGCAGCTTTATCAGATTTGAATAAGCTTCTGAAAAAAATTACTTCTTTGGCGAAGACAGCGACAACCTGACCGTTGTTTTTGGGAAAAGGAGCCAAAGTGATATTATGCACTATTCTGGCTCTGGCCCAACGACCAAGCCGGTAAAGAATTCCAATTACAAAAACAGCCACAGTAATATACGGCAGAACTTGCAGAATAAACCAGCTTACAGGATTCACTGACGCACCTCCTCTTTGCCTGATTTTCCCCTATTAAAATTGCCGGTTGACCTGTTAATCAGTCAACCGGAATTCTAATAAAGATAATTTGGTTTTGATAAAACATTCTTAGCTGTTGATGCTGATTCCATCATGTTCACAAACGGAAACACAGGTTTCACAGGTCAGGCAGCTGTCATCATCAGTAACGGTGACTTTTCCGTCTACTACTTCCAGAATGGAAGCCGGGCAGTTGTCAGCACATTCGCCGCAACCTACACAATTATCGAGATTGATATTTACATTAGCCATTCAATTTTCACCTCCTCCCCGAAGTTTAAAATGTTAAAGCCCTTCCCGGAGCCGGGTCAAGCCCTTTTGGCCAAAAACCAAAATTAACAAGTCTAATTATTCGGTAAGTTTCCTGTAATTCCTGCCGAAAAATCAGTTTTTTTTATTTATTTTAACCCGCCTCTGAGAGGATTTAAAAAATTTCTCTTTTCAGTTTCCATTGTACACTTTTAATTTAAAAAATCAAACCGCTTTTTTTGGCAAAAAGCAAATTTCACTGTCAGGAAAGCCGTTGGATTCCAATTCAGGCAGAAGATAAATTCTTGCTTTGAAAAAGGGAATCTGCTATAATCAGGAGGGCAGTTCGTTGGCTGTCCGTGCGAATCCAAAATTCAATTTTTTCAAGCAAAGGTGATAAAAATGCCAATTTTTGAATTTCGTTGTTTGAATTGCGGCAAGGTTTTTGAAAAGTTATTTTTAAATCAGGGCAAAGATCAGGATGCCAATTTAGTTTGCCCCCAATGCCAGGGAGAAGCTCTGGAGCGAGTTATCAGCCGTGCCAATTCCCGAATCACCCCCGGAACCTCCCGCAATCCGAAAATCACCTCCAAGGCCTGCAGCTCCGGCAATAACTGCATGACTTTGGAAGTTCCCGGATACGGAGACTGATTATGGAATTAAAACCTAAAGAAACTACCTTCCCTCCTACCTGTCCCATTTGCGGCCTTTATCTGGAACGCCCCAGAGAACTGGCAAGCCACCATATGGGTGAAATGCCGGTGGGCAAATGTGCCTGCGGAGCCGTTTTTTCTTATGATGTCAGCGGCAAAAATCTGGGACAGGCTTTTATAGAAGCTCTGGTTTTTGCCAGCAATATGGATTGGGACTTAGCCTGGAGCCTTTTTCCCGATCAGGATTATCAGGAAGAACTGCTTGAACATTACGACGGCATTACCCATCAGATCGTCCCCGGAGGAGTTTTGGAAGGACGGCGGGTGCGGGGAGCTTTGTATTTTATTCGTATGCACAAGGATATTCGGGAAATTACCACTCCAGGAGTGGAAAAGGACTTGATTAAATCCCGGCCTTACACCCTGCTTTCCAACCGCAAAAACTCGACCAAATTAAGCCGAACCGAATTAAAAAAAGCAGTAGAAAACTATCAACTGGATATAATTGCCAGGTCAGCCCAAGCCGACAAGCAGATTTTACGCCAACTGCAAAAGCTTTTATATTCGGCTGACCCTTTGCTTTTGTCCAAAGCTGCCGAAGCCATGGGAACGGCAGCAGCCGTAATTTCCACCTGGGAACCCAGAGCTGTCAGCACCATTTTGCAGGCTCTTTTGCAGGCTGTTGATGATACAGCCGCTTCCACCTGGGGAGCTTATGAGGGAATCGGTGAAATTATCGGTCAGGCTCCCAGCTTTTTTGCCGGTTATATGCCCAATTTATATCAATTTCTGGCAGATCAGCCCCGGCGGCCTTATGCTCTAAAGGCTTTAAGCAAAATAGCCCTGCATAAGCCGGAATTAGGCCGCAAGTTTTTGTTTCGGGTTTTACCTTATTTTCAGGAACCCCGTCCCGAATGTCGGGGTCTGACCGTTTGGATTATGGGCAATTTACAGGCTTCGGAAGCCATTCAGGGTCTGCAGGATTTAACCTGTGATCCGGAAGAAATAACCATTTATCAAAACGGTCAGCTTGAAACCAAAATGATTGGCCAACTGGCTCTGGAAGCTCTGCACAAAATTCAGGCCGCTCAATAAATTTAAAAAGGTTCCGAATCCGAGGTATTTTCTTCAGAAGATCCCGCAAATAACTTTTCAACCTCCGACTTAATCGAAGGCTTGGATGCCTTCCTGAGCGGAGGTTTTTGTTCAACCACCTGAAAACTGATTTCCGGTTTCCAGCCACAAATTTCTTCCATTATCTGAGCCAGAATTTTTTTATTATCTTCGCTATTTAATAAAGCAAATCTCATTGCGGAATCCTGATTACCCTGCCAGAGAGCAATAACCAGATTATTATCTAAAAGACGATCCGGCCAGCTTTCCTGACCATTGCTTAAATAAGCACCTAAATTACTATATTCCGAAGTTTCCTGAATATAATTTAAAACCTTCGGCCAAACTGAAATTATTTTTTTTAAACGCTGCTGATCTTCCGCCTTTTGAGCTGGTTCTTCCGGCAAGCCTTTTGGAGCTGCCGGGGCAGGAGTTTTTCTTGGCACCTGCTCCCGCTCAAGTAAAGGTGCAGACCTTTCTTCAGTTTTTTCCTCTTTCTTCTTTCTGGTCTGCTCTATGCTTTTCACCGGCTTGACTGGGCTTAACTGCTCAAAATCCAGCATATCTTCCATATTTTCTTCAAAACTGTCTTCCCAATTCGGCTCTTCCGGAAAATCACCTGCGACCGTCACAACAGGTTTTGTTTCGGAATTACCAGAATTATTGTTTATATTCTCTGTTCGCAAAGCCTGAATTTCCCGTTCCAAATCTCCCATCTTTAATTCCAGCTCCGAAGTATTTTCTCTGACCTCCTGCGTAAACAGCCGGCAAGCCTGAACCAGAGCCAGTTCCAAAATAATTCTGGGCTGACTGCTCCAACGCATTTCCGGCTCAGCACCGCTTAAAATATGCAAAGCTTCCAGCCATTGATTCTTTTTATCAATTTTGGGATCCTCCCACCAGTCTATCATTTTTTGCCGCAAAAAGCCGGTTAAAGTTAAAACCAGTCGTTGGAGATCCTGCCCTTGTCCATAGACCAGATCCACCAGTTCCAAACATTGCGAACTGCTGCCCTCGCTCAAAGCCTGCAAAAATCTTTCCAAAATTTCCTGAGAGGCAATGCCCAGAACCTGATTGACCAGAGCAGTCGTAACCTGTCCCTGTCCCAAAACAGACACCTGATCCAATAGTCCCAAAGCATCTCGCAAACCGCCGTCCGCCGCTTGAATAATGGTTTTTAAAGCATTTTCTTCCGCTTCCATACCTTCAGCCTGCATGACCCTTTGCAGTTGAGCGGTCATTACCTCCTCCGAAATTCGGCGAAAATCAAAGCGTTGACAGCGGGAAAGAATAGTCAAAGGCAATTTGTGAGCTTCTGTGGTAGCCAAAATAAAAACCAAATGTTCCGGTGGTTCCTCCAGAGTTTTTAATAAAGCATTAAACGCCGGATCAGTCAGCATATGCACTTCATCAATAATATAAACCCGTTTGCACCCACTGGCCGGCAAAAATTTAACGCTTTCCCGAATCTCCCGCACTTCATCAATACCTCTATTGGAAGCGGCATCAATTTCAATAACATCCATGGAGCTGCCCAAATTGATTTCCTGACAGTTGGAACATTGGCCGCAAGGTTCCGCTCCCTGCCGCTGCAGGCAGTTTAAGGCCTTGGCCAGAACCTTGGCAGTGGAAGTTTTGCCGGTTCCCCTGGGGCCGCAAAATACATAGGCATGAGCCACCTTTTGACTTAAAACAGCATTTTGCAGGGTTTGAATAATATAATCCTGCCCGGTAATCTGAGCAAAAGTCTGAGGACGCCATTCCCGATATAAAACTTTATAGGTCAACTCCTCATCTCCTTCAATTAAAAAAAGAACTGTCAGGCCAACAGTTCTTTGATTTTTATATTTATAATAATATAAAGGCCGTGCACCCGCCTTTGAATCATAGCTTCCAAGCGTTACTCCTGAAGAAAGCTCCGACCAGGCTGTCTTACGGCACCCAAAGTTACTTCCTTAGTGCTGCTTCCGTCAAGACCTGACACGGTTCAGAAGGCTTTGCTGCGTAAGGACCCAATTATCAACACCTCGAACAGAAGCCGGACCTCACAAACTACACCCTGGGGCAGGAATTCAACTCTGCTATAGCGGATTGCAGATGCAGGGCACCGCTACCTCCCCATCTAGCACGACCAAAATTTGACAGACAGAAAATAAAAAAATGGCGGAGAGACAGGGATTCGAACCCTGGAGACGGTTACTTCCGTCCACACGCTCTCCAGGCGTGCGCCTTCATCCACTCGGCCATCTCTCCGGACAAATAAGTAAGAGCTTATTCACTTTGCTTTTTTAGTATAACTGTTTTGCAAACAAAATGCAAGACCTAATTTGCCAAAAAACAAAAAAATTTTTCGGGCAAAATTTGGTATATATTATCCAGGTCAGTCCGATTGGATTCTAAGCGGTCTTTTCCATGGCAAATTTCAGCAAAAAAATGGTGAAAAAAAATTTGATTTTGCAGGAAAAGTGTGCTATGCTTGGTATATATACATATTAACGGGAATTGCTCTGCTTTTTTCGCCTGCAAGAGGCTGAAAAGATGGAAGGTTCCTGAG
>JAZRXK010000019.1:0-27027 GCA_045600185.1 Desulfocucumaceae bacterium | reverse complement strand
ATTGAGGACAAGCAACAAATTTTGGAGCTTCAATTTTGTAACTGGCACTTCTTCTTTGTCTGCCATGTTGCTTGGAAGATTTTCTTTTTGGTACACCCATAACTGCACACCCCCTTTTTTAGGGTTTTAATTATCTACCTTAGTGAACTACTCCGACTTACAGAAGTCGGAGCTTCCTGCTTCAACCACTACTGCCTGGCTAACATAATCGTTAGCTCAAGTCTTACACAATGTCCACAAGAGTTAGGTTCGGCTGATTCCCAGCCTACCATTTATATTATGACTTATAAATAACAAAAGTCAAGAAAACGCCCGTGTTTATCGCAATTCATCCCGCCTGTGGGAGATTTCTTGCTCACGGCGTGTTAAAAACGGATTTCAGGTTTTCCGTCTTTGCAAGCAATCGAATTTCTGCTTAAAGCAGGGTCTTTAAAACAGACAAGCGAGGATCCACTTCTTCTTCCGTGCATTGACAGGATTGTTTGTTGCGATTTTGACCACAAATTGGACAAAGCCCCAAACAATCTTCCTGACATAAAGGACGCATGGGCAAAGAATCTAAAACAGCTCGTTCCAATTCCGGACGAATATCCAGAAAATCTCCCCGATAGGCAATCCAGTCTTCTTCAGGTTTGGAGGAGTCAGCTTTATTGACAGCCTCATTGTAATAGGTTTCTTTTAACTCAAGCTGTAAGGGAAGATCAAATTGTTCCAGACACCTGCCGCAGTGCAGCCGAACAGTCGTTTCCAGCCGACCCTGCAAAAAAAGATTCTGATTAAGGCAGGTCAAAGAAAAATTCAATCGCAGGGGACTGACAAAAATAACCTTGTCCAGGCCGGAACCTAGAGGCGGCAAAAGAAGATCCAGGTTAAATTTGCGAATTTCACCCTCATTTTTTTTCAAGCTGGCAATGTTAAGCATAAAACCCACCTCATCACCTGATTATATAAAACAACTTTTGCTCTGTCAAGAGTTCGACCGGTTATTTTTTTGGGTGATACATTCCCGACAGATGCCAAACAATTTTAATTGATGATTTTCCACAATAAAACCATATTTTTGAGCCAGACTGATTTCCAGATTTTCCAGCAAATCTTCCGAAACGCTGATAATTTTTCCGCATTGAGTACAGATTAAATGATGATGCTGATGCTGCTGTTCATCCTGCCCCAAAAATTCATAATGCCGACATCCGTCTTCCATGGCAATACTGTGAATAATCTCCAGTTCCAAAAACAATTCCAAAGTGCGATAAACAGTAGCCAGACCAATTTCCGGAATTTCCTGTTTAACCAGTTTATAAACCTCTTCTGCGGTCAAGTGCTGATCCTGATTTCTGAGCAGAGCTTTTAAAATTTGTTCTCTTTGCGAGGTCAGCTTATAATTTCGATCTTTCAGCTTCTGCTCAATATCGGAAACAATCTCCCGCACTTGTGCCACCTGCCTTAATCATAATAAGAGATTCTTCGGTGCTGTTTCCGCATTTTACGCCGGTTCATTCGGCCATACAAAATAATCAGGAACATGGCTATGACCATCAAAATTAAAACTATTTTTAACAAATCCCAAATTGACCATTCCTTAACTTCCACTGCATTAGCTGCTACAAGTTCCACCTGAGCAAATTCCTGACCATTCAGATAATATATTAAATGTCCCAAAGATTGATTGGCTATTACCGGAGCTTCCAGTTTTTCCTCTTGCCAAACAATTTCTTCCGTCAGTTCCCATGAACTGTCCAAAGGCTCACTGTAGCTGAAGCCTTCGGTGACTATGGCAGCTACTGATTTAAATTGTCCGCCTTTAACCGGCCTTTCCGGATCTACAATGGAGCCGGCCTTCAATTTCTCTACTTTTCTAAAATCATTAAAGCCATATTCAAACAGGCTTTTGGTCACAGGATAAAGATCCTGATTGGTCGTACATTTATAAACTACCGCCAGCAGAGTTCGTCCATCTTTTTGAGCTGCCGAAACCAGACATTTTCCGGCTTCATTGGTAAAACCGGTTTTGACGCCGATGGCCCATTCATAATAAAAGCTGGCCGTAGGCCACAGGAGATAATTGGTATTAAAAAAATCCTGTTGAATTTCTCCTTTAAGTTCGTAATTGGGCGGCATAACCCGATCAATATGAATATGGTAAGTAGAAACAATTTTGCGAAATTCCGAATTCTGCATGGCTGCCTGAGCAATTTTGGCCATATCCAAAGCCGTTGTATAATGTCCTTCAACTGTCAAACCATGCGGATTAACAAAATGAGTGTGCAAAGCTCCCAACTCTACTGCCTTGGCGTTCATCATATCCGCAAAAGCATCTATGGAACCAGCAATATGTATGGCAAAAGAGGAAGCCGCTTCATTGGAGGAGCAAAGCAGCATTATGTATAATAAATCCTCAGCTCGCAGCTGTTCGTTTTCAACCAGACCAAAACGATCCTTTCCGACATCTTGATAAGCTGCCGGATCAATGGCAATCATTTCATCCAGATCGCAGTTTTCCAAAGCCAGAAGAGCCGTCATGATTTTAGTGGTGCTGGCTGGAGCCACCTGTTTTTCAGCCTGATTCTGATATAAAATCTGTTTGTTGCTCATGTCAATTAAAATTGCAGAAGCTCCTTCGGTAATTTCCGGTTCAGCGGCCAAAGCCGGCGTGCAGGTTAATAAAAAACACATCAGGATCAGGATCCCTTTTTTCAATTTAAGATAAATCTTGCTTTTCATAAACTTTCTCAGACACCCACCCAAAAGCATATATTTTCAGAAGTGCCTTTCTCCTTTCCAGAACACTTTGACAGTAAGATACTTATTCGCCAGCTTTTTGCTTTTTCCTGCTCAGTTTTCCAATCCAGGCTTTGAAGTATAAAAAATTTTTCTCCGGATAAACTAAATGAAAATCACCAAGGGGGTATTGAATATGTCTCAAATCGACACTAAAGGTATGCAAGTAGCTGAAATCAGCGAATCTCAATTAAAAAGTTTACAAGATACAGAAAAACATCTCAACAATGGCCGCAAAGAATCTGAAATTTACCTTCTGGCTGTGACCCGCTAAAGTTAATGGGTCTTAACCATTTTTCACTTTGAAAAACGGTTAAGACCCAGCCATCAGCAAAAAGATAAACCACAACAAAGCCGTCAAAGTAAAAAACAAAAAAATTCCCAGGAATATCGGATCTATTTTCAAACGACCTATTTTAATTTTTTTCAAATTTTTGCCTGGTTTTGATTCCTTCACTTTTTCACCTCATTTTCCAACCCTGTCCTTTTATTTATTATAGTATATATCTTTTAAGTCTGACAAGTCTGTTGTTGCTTTTATTTTTTTAAAGAAAAAAAGGACTTTCAAACCAAAAGCCGAATACAAAGAAAGCAGGAGGGTTTCTTCCTTATTTAAAAGCCAGCAACTTTGTTTTCTGGCTGTTTTCTGTTTATTGACAAAATTATTTATTTCACATAATATTTTTCAGCCTTCAGGGAGGTTGTCCAATGAATTTACCCCTACATTTAAAAGAAAACTCTTTCAAGTTAGCCGAGCATCCGGCTTTGAGCTATAAGGAAGAAAGCTTTACCTATTCCCAGCTTAATGCTTTGATAGATCAATTTGCTTCCAGTCTTCTGGATTTGGGAGTCATGCCCGGTGATCGAATTTTAACCGCTTTAAACAACTGTCCGGAATTTATCATCACCTGGTATGCAGCCATGCGGGTTAAGGCTGTTTTCGTGCCGGTTAATCTGCAAGATACCAAAAATGAATTTCGGAACATTATGTTGGATTGTACCCCAACTCTGGTTATTACTACCGAAGGTCGGGCTTCGGTTCTGGCTGAGGTTTTAGCAGAAATTCCGGACAATCTGGGCTTAATTGTGACAAGTCCCACGGAAAAAAATTCTCCTTATTTAAGTTTTCCCGCTCTTATTGAACGCAATACCAAATATTTTAAGCTGCGGGAAGATTATGGACGCAATGATATTGCAGAAATTATTTATACCTCCGGTACACATAGTTCGCAAAAAGGAGTTATGCTGACCCATTATAATTTATACAGCAATGCCAGATCCTTTGTGCAGCTTTATCAATTTACTTCTCAGGATCGTTTTTTAATGATCAGTCCTCTGTTTCAGGCGGCTTCTCAAACCTGTCTTTTAAATGCCGCCATTCTGGCAGGAGCTACATTGATCATTAAAGACGGTTGGGTCAATCCTCAAAGTATTTTAACTTTGATCCAAAATTATCAAATTACCTATACTTTTGGCCCTCCGACTTTGTATAATTTACTGATCAGCCATCCGGAAGCTTTGAATTACAATTTGACCAGTTGGAAAATTGCGGTCAGCAGTGGTACAGCCTTATCTGCTGAAACCTTTTTCCGGTTCCGGGAAAAATTTGGTTTTGACCTTTGCGAGGTTTACGGTCTGACTGAAACTTCTCCTCTGGTTTGCTGCAATTCTCCCCAGGCTTTAAAAAAGCCCGGTTCCATCGGCCTGCCTTTACCTGGAACTGAAGTGAAAGTAGTAGATTATGAAGAAAATGAAATGGAAGGTTCCAATGTAGGAGAAATTATTGTTCGAGGCTCCAATATTATGAAAGGCTATTACCGAAAAGAAGAAGCTACTGACCTGGCTTTACGAGGGCAATGGCTGCACACCGGGGATTTTGGTTACAAGGATTCCGACGGCTATTTTTATATTATGGATAAAAAGAAAGATGTAATTATTCGAGGCGGTTTTCCAGTTTATCCCCGTGAAGTGGAAGAAGTTCTCTATCAACACCCTTTTGTTTTGGAAGCAGCCGTAGCCGGAGTTCCTGATCCCCTGATGGGTGAGGAAGTTTTGGCCTTTATTCTTCTGAGGGAAGATAAAAAAATTGCTCCGGAGGAATTGCAAAGCTTTTGCCGGGATAAAATTGCCATGTATAAAATACCTAAATATGTTAAAATTGTAGATAATATTCCCAAAAACCTTTCCGGCAAGCTTCTAAGAGGAGCTTTGCAGGAAATGATTCCGACTGAACTGGAAGATTAGGAGGCTGTTTGTGCATGAAAGACTTTTCGAATACTCAAATAGCTCAGAAAATGGAAGATTTTCGCCAGAATTTTCAAAAACATGATGCCCTGGCCAATTATCTGGGCATTGAACTTATAGAAGTCAGACCCGGTTATGCCAAAGGTATTCTGCCCATTAAGGAAGAATTGCTCAATGGCCTGCACACCACCAACGGAGGGGCGGTTTTTACTCTGGCTGATGTAGTCTTCGCCGCTGCCAGCAACAGTTACGGAATTCCGGCCGTTTCTCTGCAAGCCAGTATTTCTTTTCTCAAGCCCTCCACTTTGGGCAATACTTTGACGGCCATTGCCACAGAGGATAACTTGACCAGAAAAACCGGCCTTTATCGCATTGAAATTCGCAATGAAAAAGAAGAACTGGTGGCCTTGGCTCAGGGAACAGTTTTCCGCAAAAGTTAGTACCTGTCCCAAGCTTGCAATGATCAGTACTTTATTCTATAATAATAAGAAACTTCCGCCATTTACAGCGGCGAAAAATCAAACATTCAACAAGGGGAGCTTGCAGAAGCAGGCTGAGAGGAAACTGAAGTTTCGACCCGCAACCTGATTTGGGTAATGCCAACGTAGGGACATAAACAGTTAATGCGAGCAGTTCCTTACGGAACTGCTTTTTCTGTCCCGGAAAGGAGCAAAAAATTTATGCAAAACTGCTGGCAAAAAGTACAGGAACAGCACCCTTTAATTTTGAACCTGACAAATTATGTTACTGTTAATCAGGTAGCCAATATTTTATTGGCGGCTGGAGCTGTTCCGCTTATGAGCGATGAGATTCAGGAAATACCGGAATTGATTGAACTGGCTCAGGGGGTCAATATCAATTTGGGAACTTTGAACCAAAGAACCATTCCGGCCATGTTTCTGGCCGCTCAAACCGCAGTTCAAAAACAAAAGGTTCTGGTTTTGGACGCAGCAGGAGCCGGAGCCAGTCAATTACGCACTCAAACCGCCTTAAAGCTGGTGCGTGAAAATCAATTTACAGTTATTCGGGGTAATATTTCGGAAATCAAGGCTTTGGGCGGCAAGTCCAGCCCTTCGCAGGGAGTCAATGCCCATTTGGCTGATTTAATTACTTTTGAAAATTTGCCCCAAACCCGGCAGTTTATTAACCAACTGGCTGCCCAAACCGGCAGCATTATTGCAGTCAGCGGAGCTTTGGATCTGGTGGGAAATAACCGGCAATGCTATGTCTTACAGCATGGACGACCGGAAATGAGCCGAATTACCGGAACCGGATGTCAGTTAAGCGGTCTGATTGCCGCTTTTGTGGCCGCCAATCATCAGGAGCCTTTAAAAGCTGCTGCAGCTGCCACGGCCTTAATGGGTCTGGCTGGAGAAATTGCCTGGCAGCAGCTTCAGCCCCATGAAGGCAACGCCACTTATGGTCAGCGGCTTATTGATGCTGTCTATTGCTTTACCGAAAAAAACTGGAAAGATGGAGTTAAATATGAGCTTTACTAATTTACTTTTATATGCAGTTACGGATCGCCATTGGCTGCAGGAAGAAACTTTGGCCGAACAGGTGGAAAAAGCCTTGCAGGGAGGCTGCACTCTGGTGCAGCTTCGGGAAAAAGAATTGCCTGCAAACGAATTTTTGCAGGAAGCCCGGCAATTAAAAAAGCTTTGTCAGCAATATAAGGTTCCCTTAATTATCAATGACAATCTGGAGATAGCTTTGGCTGCAAATGCCGATGGTCTGCATATTGGGCAGGAAGATCTGGCAGTCGGAGAAGCCCGTCAAAAATTGGGAACCGACAGGATCCTGGGAGTTTCGGTTTCCAGCGTGGAAGAAGCTGTTGAGGCAGAAAAACAGGGAGCAGATTATTTGGGAGTTGGGGCTGTTTTTGCCACAGCTACCAAAAAAAATGCTGAATTAGTCAGCCTTAATACCCTGCAGGCGATTTGCCGGGCGGTCTCTCTGCCGGTAGTGGCCATTGGAGGCTTGAATCAGAATAACCTGCTCCGGCTTCGGGGTTGTGGTGTGGCGGGAGTGGCTTTGGTCAGTGCCATCTGGTCAGCCTCGGACATTACTCAGGCAACCCGCAGTCTTAAAGAACTGGCTGTTCAGATTACCCAAACTCCCCCTCTTAAAGCTGCTTTAAGCATTGCCGGCAGCGATTGCAGCGGAGGAGCCGGAATTCAGGCCGATCTTAAAAGCTTTCTGGCCAATGGGGTTTATGGTATGACGGCCATTACTGCCCTGACCGCTCAAAATACTTTGGGTGTACAGGGAATTATGGAAGTTTCTCCTGCTTTTCTGGCACAACAATTAGACAGTATTTTTCAGGATATTTTTCCGGCAGCCGTCAAAATCGGCATGGTAGCTTCTCAAGCTTTAATTGAAACCATTGCTGAAAAGCTTAAATTATATCAGGCTCAAAATATCGTGCTTGATCCAGTCATGGTTTCTACCAGCGGAGCCAGACTGATTTCTCCGGATGCCATTCAAACTCTGCAAAAGCGGCTTTTTCCTTTGGCAACGGTTATAACGCCCAATCTGCCGGAAGCGGAAATTCTGGCCAATATGCAGATTCACACTCCAGGCGACCGGGAAGAAGCAGCTCAAAAAATCGGTCGGGACTACCATTGTGCGGTTTTATGCAAGGGGGGTCATAGTGACGCCAAGGATCTGTTGTATCAAAACGATCAACTAACCTGGTACCAGGGAACCAGAATTGCCAATCCAAATACTCATGGCACCGGCTGTACCCTCTCCAGTGCCATTGCCGCTTATCTGGCTCAAGGCGACAATTTAAGCAAGGCCATTCAGAAAGCCAAAGCTTATGTAGCCGGAGCCATTCGAGCCGGACTTGATCTGGGGCAAGGACGGGGACCTTTAAATCATGGCTTTGCTTTGATTAAGAAAACTCCAGAATAACCTGTACTATCTCGGATTGGGAACCCAACCGCAAAGGCGGCCCCCAGGTTCCCAATCCACAGCTTACGATCATTTGCGTATTTCCGTTGGAAGAATAACCATAATCATTTTCAAATAAATATCCAGTCAGAAAATTTAAGGGGAAAATTTGTCCATGATGGGTATGTCCAGCTAAAATCAAGTCGGCTGCTTTTTGTTCGGCCAGACGAGCAGGACTATGTTCCAGTAAAATTACCGGCTGATCCGGATTGGGCAAATCATCTAAAAACTGCAAATCGGCTGTATTTTCCCTGTTCCAGCTGGCCTGATAATCCAGACCGGCCACAACCAAGCCCATTGTTTCCACATATTCATCCCGCAAAACCTGAATTCCGGCTCCTTGCAGCCAGTCAATAACTTTATCCGAGCTATTCTGCATTAAATCATGATTGCCCAAACAGGCATAAACCCCATAAGGAGCAGAAAGCCGGGCTAATTCCTGCTGAAATTTTTCAGGCTCCTTGAGTTCCCGCAAGCCGCTGGTTAAAATATCCCCACTGATACAAATAATCTGAGGCTGTAAAGCATTGATTTGTTCCACCCATCTGGCCAACTGCTTTTCATCCTCCAGAAACCCCAAATGCAAATCGGAAACCATGACTAAATTTAATTTTTCCACTTCAGGATTTTGTTCAGGCAGTTTAATTTTATAAGTAACTATTTGGCTGGCTTGAGCCAGATAAGCTCCTGTTCCTGCAAATCCAGCCATTAAAAGCAGAACCAGAGAGCATTGCAGAATACGACGGCCGGCCATTCTTTTTTGGGGATCAAACAAACGGAAAATCACTTTGATCAAAATAATAAAAAAGTCCAGATAAAAAACCCCAATCAGCCAGCTATAACCAGCAGTCAGCCAGTATTTCTCTCCCCATTCCGGCATTAAACCAAAGATATGCAAAAAAGGAATAGCCGTTAAGCCCCAGACTACTATAAACCAGAGAACAGCCAGAAGCCAATTTTTTAAAGCTCGATAGCCAAAGTAGCAGGCCAAAATATTGGCCAGCAAAAATATCAGAATAATTATCGGAATCATTTTTTGACCTCATTTCTGAGTAAATCTTTTAATTTAACTTCTCGAATCTGACGATCCGCATAAAGCTGGAAGCTGGAATCATCCTGTTCCAGAATAGCGGAAGGAAGATCTGCTCCAGCCTCCCGCAACCAAAGCCAGGTATAGCCCCGAACTTCCGGATTCGGATGCTGCAAATAAGGCCGATAATCCGGAATAAATTCCTGCACCAGTTTCGGAGCCAGCCGGGCAATTCTCCAGCCTCCCCAAATAACCGACGGCAGCAAAATTTCTTCTTCGGTATAAGTCAATAAAACAGGAGCGAACTCCGCAAAGCTTTGGGGACGCAGGCTGACAATTTCTCCTATACATTCCGGAGAACCCCAGCCAATTCCGCCGGATTCATCATTCAAAGTCCACAAAAATTTTCGAAGCAAAATTCTGGTTTCTTCGGCTCGTCCCCGATCCAACCACCTGCTTCCCAAGAGCCCAAGGGTTTCCACTGTCCGCCATTTTACCAGATTATCCAGACTGCACAAAAGCCGCAGCAGATAACGCAAGGCCGGCTTTTGATTTTCCAGAATATCAACCAGCTTTTCCAGTTCTCCGGCCAAAATCCCAGCCTTAATTTGTTCCTTTGTCAACATAAATTAACCTCCAAATTGAAATTCCGGATCATAATTTTGGGATAATTATACGATACTTTGTTCAAGTAAAACAACTTTATTTGCGATTTTTTTACATAAAATCCGAGAAAAATTCTTGACAAGTCCGAAAAATTTGCTTATAATAGGTAACATCTTAATCACCTAGGGGAGTAGCTCAATTGGTAGAGCGGCGGTCTCCAAAACCGTAGGTTGCGCGTTCGATTCGTGTCTCCCCTGCCAAAAGCCGGATCTTCAAAGATCCGGCTTTATTACTACCGGGAGGGGGATGTTTATGGGCTGGAAAGAAACTTTAACCGATACGGTACGCAATATCAGCGATAAAGCCAGAGATCTGGGAGACAATCTCGGAGAAAAAGCCAGAGATCTGGGAGATAATCTCGGAGAAAAGGCCAGAGATCTGGGCGAAAACATTGGGGACAAACTGGAAATCAGCAAAATTAAAAGTCAGATCGGCAAATTGGAAAAAGAGATTTCCAACAATTACGAATCCATAGGGGTATTGTATTATCAGCAAACTATGGAAAAATCCATATCTGAAACAGAAATCCAGCGCCTTTGCAGCAGCATTTCCGACTTGAAAAAAGACATTGCTGCTCTGGAAGAAAAAATTGCTGCAATAAATGAAGACTAATTGACATAGTTTGACACGCCGTGAGCAAGAAATCTCCCACCTCTATAGGTGGCGGGATGAATTGCGTTGTACAATACGCCTGTGGACATTGTGTAAGACTTGAGCTAACGATTATGTTAGCCAGGCAGTAGTGGTTGAAGCAGGAAGCTCCGACTTCTATAAGTCAAGTCGGAGTAGTTCACACAGCTTCTCCAATATATTCTTATCGGAGAAGCTGTTTTTGAATTTAGTCTAAAATAACTTGCAGATTGTTCAGATTTCCTTCTCGGCTATAAAAAGAGTCTTTGATAATCTTTCTAACCAGAAACAGAGAAAAATCCTCCGATTCCATCAAAGGATTATACTTTTCTCCATCGTATTTAAACAGAAATTCACATTGTTGAGTTTTTTCCGCATAATACACCGTAATTTCCAGGTTAAACCCCTGTTTCGGAAGCTGGTTCAAAATCTTTTGAACTCCCAGCTCTTCCCAGACTAGTTGCAGATTATAGCTCAATTTGGGCGATAACAAATACCTGTAGCCAAAATTTTTGAGCTGGTTAACCAGATTATAAAAGTCAAATTTCTGGCTGGTAATTTTATAGTGAAAACTTTTCATTTGCCAGATAAATTCTTTAGTTTTAATTTTTATGGGGTTAAGGAAAATTTCTTTCGGGGTTCCATCATCATAAATTTGCCCCTGTTCCAAAAAAATAACTCGGCTGGAAACTTCCTGGGCAAATTGCATTTGATGGGTTACAATTAACATGGTCAGGGACTCCTGCTGGGACAAATTGCGAATTACAGCCAAAACTTCTCCAACCATAGTCGGATCCAAAGCACTGGTCGGTTCATCAAATAAAATAACCTTGGGGTGCATGGCCCAAGCCCTGGCAATGGCCACACGCTGCTTTTGTCCTCCGGAAAGCTCTGCCGGATAACTGGAAGCCTTTTCCGCCATGCCCACCAAAGATAAAAAATACATCGCTTCCTCATAAGCCTTTGAACGAGAAATTTTTCGCAAATCCATTGGAGCCAGCATAATATTTTCCAGCACCGTCAAATGCTTAAACAAATTAAAATCCTGAAAAACCATTCCTATTTCCTGCCGCAGTTTGGCAACATTAAAGTGGCGATCCAGGATATTTTGACCCTCAAAAATAATTTCTCCGCTGTCCGGTTCGATCAAGCGATTCAGACAATGCAATAAAGTGCTTTTTCCCGCTCCAGAATGGCCAATAATGGAAATAACTTCCCCTTGTTCTACTTTAAAGCTGATGTTTTTTAAAGAAGGCTTCTGAGCAAAACTCTTGGATAAATTTTTAACTTCAATCATCAACTGAAATTCCCTTCAAAATTCTATTTTGCCGGTAGGAACTAATTTTAGTTTCCAGTTTAACCAGCAATTTAAACAAAATCCAGGATAAACCAAAATAAATTAAAGGGGTCAAAAGTAAAGGTAAGAAGGGCTCATAGGTCATATCCCGAATTATATCCGCAGCCTTGGTTAAATCCACAATGGCCAAATATCCCACAACGGAAGTTGATTTTATCATATTGATTAAATTATCATTATAAAGGGGCAAAAAAAACTTCATGGCCTGGGGGAAAATAATCCGTTTAAAAGTCTGTACCTGGTTATAGCCCAAAGCCCAGGCTGCTTTCCATTGGCCACTATCAACAGAATCAATGGAAAAGTTTAAAATATTAGCTACATGAACTGAAAAATTAAGCGAAAAACCAATTATCACTATGGTAATTCCACCCAGCCTGGAGGAAGCAAAGACTATATAATATAAAATCATCAGCAGAATCAAAATTGGCATACCTTTGATCGTTTTCATGAAAATTTTAATCGGCCTGGACAGAACTTTGCGATATTTTCGCTGAAGAAAAACCCAAAAACTGCCCAAAATTGTTCCGCCAATTCCAGCCCCAAAACCGATCAAGGCAGTAATTCCCAAACCTTGAAGAATAATTTTCCAACGATTTTCCAGCACAAAACTTTTATATACATCATTTTTAAACTCCTGCCAATAGCTTGCCTGCTGCGGCAAGTTCGGCTTCAGGTAAACAACGGAAGCTTCTCCTCGATAAATGGGTTGTGAAAAATAAACCTGTTCTTTTTTTAATTCAGTTACCCCAATACAGGATGCAGAAAAATCACATTTTCCGGTCACAACTGCCGTAATAGTACCGCCAAAATCCATATTCTGCAAATTAAGCTTATAACCATAAGCCTGACAAAATTCAGAAGCCAAAGCTACTTCATAGCCGGTAATTTCTCCATCAAAAAAATAAGCGAAAGGCCTTAAAACCGCATTTACTGCAAAATTAAGAGTTCTGCCTTTCTGCGTTTTTTGCTCAGGAATTTTTTGAGCCTGCGGACTTAAATAATTTTCCTGCAAATTTTTCCAGGTTCCGTCAGCCTGAATTTTTTGTAAAAAATCATCCATTTCCATTTTTAAGGTCATTCCTTCTGGAGTGGAGGGAAAAGCAAAAACATATTCATAATTAATCCCGGTTTTCTCCCAAAAAGCAAAACCGTCGTTTTCTTTTGTCATAATTTGAGCTATGGGTTGATCAGCAACTATTACATCTATTTTCTGATTTTGGAGAGCCAAACATAAATCAGAATAAGTTTTATATGTCTGAAGAGAAATGTTATGAACTGGACTTTCCGGAGAGCGGAATAATAATGTAAAAAACGAGCTGGACCAGACCCCTATTCGTTTACCATCCAACTGTTCAAGCTGATTATATTCTTTAAGCTCGGCGTTTTGAGCCTGACTGCATCCAACCAACAGCATAATTGCCATTAAACCAAGTAAAAGTTTAATTATTCGCATCAATTTCAACCTTTATTAAATTCTGTTCAAATATTGCTATTTGACTTTTTTGCAGAAAAGCCAAACAGCAATGAATTTAAAGACTTTCTATTTCCTCCGCCTGCAAAACTCGAATTCCCTGCTGATTAAATAAATACTCAGCCCGTCCCGGAGCTTCCACTCGAAAAACCACCAAAGCAGAATCAACATTTTTCTGCACAAAAGCATAAGTATATTCAATGTTAATCTGGGCTTCCTGCAAAAATTCCAGAATATCGGCCATACCACCCGGACGATCCGGAACTTCCACGGCTATAACCTCGTTTTTTCTGACTATATACCCATGATCACGCAAAAGCTCAAAAGCTTTGGAAGGATCGTTGACAATAATTCTTAAAATACCAAAATCGGCTGTATCAGCCACTGACAAGGCTCGGATATTGATTTGATTATCTCCCAAAAGCCGGAGTGCCTTGGCCAAACGACCGGGTTTATTTTCCAGAAAAACAGAAATTTGTTCTACCTGCATCAAGTATGCCCCCTTAATCAATTTTGCGGTTATCCTGAACCCGAATGGACTTGCCATCAGTTCTGGGAAGGGTATTGGGTTCTACCAGCTTAATTTTGGCACTAATGCCCAAAATATTGGCCAGACGAGCTTTCAGGCGACCTTCCAGTTCAGAAATATAACGAATCTTATCATTGAAGAAATTATCCGTAACTTCCACCTGAATTTCCAGAGTATCCAGATTATTTTTGCGATCCACCACTATCAGATAATAAGGCTGAGCTTCACCAAATTCCAGAAGAACGCTTTCTACCTGAGAAGGAAAGACATTAACCCCACGAATAATAAGCATATCATCACTTCGACCATAAATCCGATTGATACGACGCAAAGTACGGCCACATTCACAAGGTTCTTCAATAATTGAGGTTAAATCTCTGGTACGATAGCGGATCACCGGAAAAGCTTCCTTGGTCACAGAAGTCAGCACCAGCTCTCCTTTCTGACCAGGCGGTAAAGGCTGCCCAGTTGCCGGATCAATAATTTCCGCAATAAAATTATCTTCATGAATGTGCATACCATTTTGACAAATACATTCCGCAGCCACACCCGGACCCATAAGCTCGCTTAAACCATAAATATTATAGGCTTTAATCCCCAGTTTTTCTTCCAGTCTCTTTCTCATATTTTCCGACCAGGGTTCAGCTCCAAAAATCCCAATCTTTAAAGAAGATTTGGCCAGATCAATGCCCATTTTGTCTGCAGTTTCCGCCAGATATAAAGCATAAGAGGGAGTGCAGGCCAAAACAGTGGATTTGAAATCCTGGATCAGCATAATCTGCTTGGCCGTATTACCTCCTGAAGCCGGAACCACCATGGCTCCCAGCCGCTCGGCTCCATAGTGCATACCCATACCTCCGGTAAACAGGCCATAACCAAAGCTGATATGAATTGCATCCTGTGAGCTTCCTCCGGCCATAGTTATGGAACGAGCTACCAGGCCAGACCACATATATAAATCATCACGAGTATAACCCACCACAATCGGCTTACCGGTAGTGCCGGAAGAAGCATGTACCCGCACCAGTTCTTCCCTGGGTACTGCAAACATTCCAAAAGGATAGGTATCTCTCAGATCCTTTTTAATCGTAAAGGGCAGCTTGTTCAAATCCTCCAGACTTTGAATATCCTCTGGAATAATTCCAGCCTCCGAAAATCTTTGCTGATAAAAAGGTACTTTGGCATAAAGCCTTTTAATTGTATGCTGCAGCCTTTTTAACTGTAATTTTTCCAGATTTTCTCTGGGCATGGTTTCAATTGCTTCGTCCCAATACATAATTGCAAATCCTTTCTCTTAAAACTGGTTTTTTCAAAAAATATTTTTTGAATGCCTAAAGCAATTTAATTATAGTTCTCTTTGTTTGACAAAATTCCTTTAGGCTTTCC
This sequence comes from Desulfocucumaceae bacterium, assembly GCA_045600185.1. Classification (GTDB taxonomy): domain Bacteria; phylum Bacillota; class Desulfotomaculia; order Desulfotomaculales; family Desulfocucumaceae; genus CATZDY01. The sequence goes on along the minus strand of JAZRXK010000019.1, from coordinate 11,978 downwards.
CACTTTTGCCCGACAAGATCCTGATCTTGACGATCAAAAGCCGCCTGGGGCAGGAGTATAACATCGGCTTCGCCTGCCTGCAAAGCCGATGCAAAATCCTGTACAGTCAATAAGCCGGAACAGCTAATGGAACCGCCAAAAAATTTGTTCGGCACTGCCCGCAAAGTTAAATCATAATTCTTTAATTTCTGTTCAATTCCAGCTTGCAGAACCTTTTCTCCGGCAGTCGAGCAAAGCCACAGAATTTTTTTGTTTCGCCAGGGCTTCAGCACTTTTTTTATTTTAACCAATAATCTCAAATTCAGATCATAGTCCATAATCAAACCGGAAGTTGTAAAAGGCAGCTTATTCACAAAAATTTCCTGTTTTTGACCGTTTCGCTCAATTTGCAGAGACACCGAACCACTTTGCTGCAAAAGTTCAAAGGCATCCACTCTGGAAAAGGGCTTTTGATCGCCAATAGCAATGATAATATCTCCGCTTTGCAGGCCTGCTTGATCGGCTGGAGAATGGCGAATCACCCCGCTAATTCGAGCCTGCAAATCAGACAAATCAGGAGGTTCCAAAGATACCGGATATTTTTTTTGCCACAGGGCAATTTGATCCGGCAATTCTGCCGCCATCAACTCAAGACCTTCTCCCAAAATCGACCGGCCATAATCCGTATAGCCGGGACGAAAAATCCGAATATTTTCGGCTCCGCACTCAGCCAGATAAACCACTGTCTGCTCCAGATCCTGCCAGCCCAGGCATTTGGGCATGGCTACAATACTGCCCTGAAAGGGAATTTGATATTTTTGCAGCCAGATTGGAGCTTTAATGGCCTGTTCTGCCCAGCGATCCCGCATTAAAAGCTGTCGGTTTTCCACTGAAGCAGTATTCAGAGACAAGGTAATTCGCACTTGTCCCAGGTTTGCCAAAAAATCAGCCATTTGCTCATCCAGCAAACTGCCATTAGTGGTCAGCCGAATTTCTGTTTGCGGATAAGCTGCCCGAATCCGGCTTAAAATGACTTTAATCTGGGGATGGGTCAAACATTCTCCTTCCCTGATTCTGGTGATAGATTCTCCAATTACCAGAGGCTGTTCCGGATAAATTTCTGCCAACAGCTTTTCAATAATATCCCAGGTCAAAGGAGGAATTTCTACAATTTGGACTTCGGGCGGATTTTGATAGTGACTGCAAAAACGACAATGCACATTACAAACAGAAGTCAAAGCCAAAATATTTTGGCGGGCAGCCTCCTGCAGCCAGCTCCAGGCTTCCAGCATAACTTAATCTCCTTAATTATAATCACTCCGGCTTAATAAAGATCCTGCCCTGTTTTCAGACCGGGTATGGCATTTAAGGTCAAAGGAGCAAAATCCTGTTTCAGATATTTATAGTAAGCTGCACAGCCAATCATAGCTGCATTATCCGTACATAAAATAACTGGCGGACAGGAAAACTGCCAATTTTCCTGCTGACACATTTGCTGCAAGGCTGTCCGCAAGCCCTGATTGGCGGCCACACCGCCAGCCAGCACAATGCTTTCAATTCGATGCTGCCGGGCAGCCTGCCGGGCTTTCTCCACCAATACTTCAATTACTGCGGCTTGAAAGGAGGCGGCTACATCTTCTTTGGGAACAGGCTTTCCCTGCTGTTTTAATTTGTGACAATAGTTAATAACCGAAGATTTCAGACCGCTAAAACTAAAATCCAAAGAATCCAGATAAGCCCTGGGGAAATCTATGGCTTGAGGATTACCCTTTTGAGCTAATTGATCAATAATTGGCCCACCGGGATAACCCAAGTCCAAAGTGCGGGCGATTTTATCAAAAGCTTCCCCGGCGGCATCATCTCTGGTTTGGCCAATAAGTTCATAAACTCCATGCTCCCGCATTAAAATTAAATCGGTATGTCCACCGCTTACAATTAAAGCCAGCAAAGGAAAGGACAAATTCGGCTTATGTAAAAAATTGGCATATAAATGTCCTTCTAAATGATTTACTCCAATCAGGGGAATATTTTGAGCCAGACTGATGCTTTTGGCAGTGCAGACCCCAACCAGCAAAGCCCCAACCAAACCGGGTCCATAGGTTACAGCTACTGCATCCAAATTTTGAAAACCAACTTGAGCTTTGGTTAAAGCAGCGGAAATAATGGGAGTGATTAGCTCCAAATGTTTGCGGGAGGCAATTTCCGGAACCACTCCTCCAAATTTTTGATGTTCTTTTTGGGTGGAAATAATATTGGAAAGCAAAATCCGGCCATCCTGTACCACAGCCGCTGCTGTTTCATCACAAGAACTTTCCAAAGCTAACACCAGCATGAAATAACCTCCAGTTTTTTATTATTCTTTAATTATATGCAAGCAAATTAAAAGTCTTTTGGAGAAAAAACTGCTTTAAATATTTATAGTATAACATAAACAGGATTTTTTCACCATAAACTTACCCACTTTTTTACCAAAACTTTGGAAATTGCTTGAAAAACAGGATTGATTTATCTTCATCGCTATGTTAATCTTGAGAAAAACAGCCTGACTTTCAGCAAAGAGGTATATTATGAAAGGTTTAGCAAGAATTGACCGAAAAACCAAAAATTTGACCAAAAGAATTAAAGCAGGAGAAATTGCTGTCATTGATCATCCGGAATTAGACGATGTAGCGGCCAAGTCTCTGGTTCAGCTCAAAGTTAAAGCCGTCATCAATGCTTCCCCTTCCTTAAGCGATAAATATCCCAATCCAGGTCCCCTGACTTTGCTTAAGGCGAAGATACCTCTTTTGGACAATGTCGGAACAGAAATAATGGATCTTCTTACTGAAGGAGAATTTATTGAAATCAAAGGAAACACTGTCTGTCGCCAGAAACAGGTAATAGCTCAGGGCAAAATTTTAACTGAAGAAGAAATCAGGAAGCATATGGAGTTTACGCAAAGCCATATGCAGCAGGTTACGGCGGACTTTGTCATGAATACCTTGACCTATGCCAAAAATGAAGTTGGGCTGATCAATAATGAATACGAGCTTCCTCCTTTGAAAACCGTATTCAAAAAACGACATGTTTTAATTGTGGTCAGGGGGGAAAATTACAAGGAAGATCTCAATGCCATTAAAAGTTATATTGATGATGTGAAGCCAATTTTAATTGGCGTGGACGGTGGAGCTGATGCTTTGCAGGAATTTGGCTATAAGCCGGATCTGATTATGGGAGATATGGACAGTGTGACCGACAATCTGTTGAAAAGCGGAGCCGAATTAGTAGTTCACGCTTATAAAAACGGTCAGGCTCCCGGTTTGGAAAGAATTCAAAAATTGGGTCTGGAAGCTCATATTTTTAAATCAACCGGAACCAGCGAGGATATTGCCATGTTAATTGCTTATGATTTGGGAGCAGAACTCATTGTAGCTGTTGGTTCCCATTCCAATATTCAGGATTTTCTGGAAAAAGGGCGTAAAGGCATGGCCAGCACCTTTCTGGTTCGCATGAAGGTAGGCTCCAAACTGGTTGATGCCAAAGGAGCCAGCAAAATTTATAACCGTCCTCTGAAAATAAGTTATCTGGTTCAGGTAATTTTAGCCGCCTTACTTCCAGTTCTGGCGGTTATGATTCTAACTCCTTCCTGCCAACACCTTTTTCATCTGTTGTTTATTCATCTGAAATTGTTATTTTCGTAAAAGAGGCTTTGAATATGATTATTAACTTTCGTTATCATGTAGTAACCCTGGTAGCTGTTTTCATGGCTTTGACTGTGGGAATTTTTATCGGCAGCTTTTTGCAGGGTGACGATGTTGTTATGGAACAACAGGATTTGATGATCAAAAAAATTGAAGAACAACTGACTGTTTTAAGTGAACAAAATCAACAGGTTCAACATGATTCCGAACTTTTAAAGCAGCAAAACGCTTATTATAAACAGTTTGAACAAAATGTTTTCCCATTTTTAGCTGCCGGAATTTTGCCTGAACATAAAGTAGCCATTATTATTACCGGAGAGCAAAAGCTTCCTTCTTCCTTAACTTCCAATCTTAATTTGGCTGGAGCCAAGGTGGATTTGGTTCTCAATATCAAAAATAACCTTGATTTGACTGATTGTTCCGAATCTGTGTCAGAAGCTTTGGGTTGGAATCAGGATTCGGCAGAAAACAACGAACTTCCCCTTACCCCGGATCAAATTCGCAGCCGCCTGATCCCGGAAATAGCTCAAACAGTCTTAAATGGAGATTCAAATGATCTTTGGAACAAATTGAGCAATTTAAACCTGATTCAGGCAGAGGGAGAAGCAAGTGGAGGAATCAGAGAAATAATTCTGCTTGGAGATAATTCCGAGGCAATGGATATGGGAACTCAAATTATTGACCTTCCCTTAATCAAATATTACAACGAAGCCAGCATTAGAGTCTGCGGAAGTGAAATATCCACCGTACCAGTTTCCCACATAAACGAATATCAGGCTTTGGGGATCAGTACAGTGGATAATCTGGATTATCTTTCCGGACAATATGCAGCTATTCTGGTTCTGGCCGGAGCCAATGGCCATTATGGTATTAAAACCACTGCCCAGTCTTTAATTCCTGACCGTTCATTCTTAAACAGCTATTAAAGGAGGAAAATTATGTCTGCCACTGTTTTAATTCCGGCTTTTAATGAAGCTGACTGTATTGCCGAGACGGTTAAGGCCGCCTGGCAGTTAAATGAAGTAAGCCAGGTAATTGTCATAGATGACGGTTCTTCCGATCAAACAGCTGCAATAGCTCATCAAGCCGGAGCTTTGGTCAAAAGAATGGAACAAAATCAGGGCAAGGGAGCTGCTTTAAATGCCGGAGCCGCCTTAATAGAAAATAAAGTAATTTTGCTGCTGGATGCAGATCTGGGTAAAAGCACCCTGGAAGCTGCTCCACTTTTGCCACCGGTTCAAAATGGGCAGGCTGATATGACCATTGCCATTTTTCCTTCTACCGGTCAGAAAGCCGGTTTTGGTCTGGTTAAAAACCTGGCTTGTAAGGCTATTGCCCAATGGGGTCATGGCTTGCAGGCTCAAGCTCCGCTTTCTGGTCAAAGGGCTTTGACCAGAGAAGTGCTGCAGGCAGTCCTGCCCTTTGCTGAAGGCTATGGTGTGGAAGTAGCTTTAACCATTAAGGCCGCCAGAGCCGGTTTTAAAATTATTGAAATTCCCACCAAACTGACTCATAAAGCGACTGGCCGAGATTGGCATGGCTTTAAGCATCGAGGCAAACAATATTTTGATGTTAAGCACACCCTGAAAAATCTGAAAAAAGAACTGAACTTAAAATAAACCACCGCTTTGTCTTGATTCAATTTATCAAAAAAATTTTGGTAAAAAACTTGACAATAAAGTAATTTGTGTTAAAATAAGCTTGTAATTGTCAAAGGCTGGGATCGGAAAGAAGTAAAAATCATCTCAAAGCTTTTACAGAGAACGAGCGGTTGGTGCAAGCTCGCAAAGTTGATGATTTTGAATACATTCCAGGAGCTGCGTACCGAAAGAACTTTTTTCCAGTAGGCTACGCCGGGATGCACCCGTTAAAGTGCCAGGGCATAAGCGTTTTCCAAACGCCGTGCCTGTTGAGGTCGCCTGCCGTAAGGGAGCGATAAATTGAGGTGGTAGCACGGGAACTTTATCCCGTCCTCTGTTAACCAGAGGACGGTTTTTTTAATGCCCATCCTCTGAGAAAAATTTCTTTAAAGAAAGGTTGGGATTAAAATGGCAGTTAAACTAATCCTGCTCATAGTGTTTTTCAGCATTATGATAGCAGTTGGAATTTACTGTCGCAAGGTTGTTTCGGATGTTGATGGTTTTGTTCTGGGAGGGCGAGCAGTCGGTCCCTGGCTGACAGCCTTTGCTTATGGCACCTCCTATTTTTCAGCCGTAATTTTTGTGGGTTATGCCGGACAATTCGGTTGGAAATATGGCATTTCTTCCACCTGGATTGGTTTAGGCAACGCTGTAATTGGTTCTCTGCTGGCCTGGGTTATTTTGGGACGAAGAACCCGCCTGATGTCACAGCATCTGGACACCGCCACCATGCCGGAATTTTTTGGCAAACGCTTTCAGAATAACAGTCTGAAAATCGGAGCTTCGGCCATTATTTTTATTTTCCTGATTCCTTACACTGCCTCATTGTACAACGGGCTTTCCCGTTTATTTGAAATGGCTTTTAATGTTGACTATGTAGTTTGTATTATAGTCATGGCCATCTTAACCGGAATTTATGTTATTGTCGGCGGTTATATGGCCACAGCCGTCAACGATTTTATCCAGGGCATTATTATGCTGGGCGGAATTGTAGCCGTTATTGCAGCCGTCCTCAACAAACAAGGCGGTTTTATGGCTTCTCTGGATGCTATGGCCAGAGTCCAGGATTCTGCTGTATCCAATACTCCGGGGGTTTTTGCTTCCTTTTTCGGACCGGATCCTTTAAATCTTTTGGGCGTAATTATTCTGACTTCCCTGGGAACCTGGGGACTTCCCCAAATGATCCAAAAGTTTTACGCCATTAAAAGCGAAAAGGCCATTCACAAAGGAACCATTATTTCCACTTTATTTGCAGTAATAGTAGCCGGAGGTTGCTATTTTCTGGGAGGCTTTGGCCGTTTATTTTCGGATCAGGTGCAAATTGCAGAAAATGGAAGTGTTATTTTCGACTCCATTATTCCCTCCATGCTGGCCAATTTGCCGGCTCTTTTACTCGGGGTAGTGGTAATTCTGGTACTTTCCGCTTCCATGTCCACCCTGTCCTCTCTGGTTCTGGCTTCCAGCTCAACTTTGGCTCTGGACTTTATTCGGGATGTTTTCTGCAAAAACAAATCCGTGAGCCACAAGCAACTGGTCTTTTTAATGCGGGTTTTGATTGTAATTTTTATTTTAATTTCGGTCATCATTGCCATCTGGCAGTATAACAGCAATATTACCTTTATTGCTCAGTTAATGGGCATTTCCTGGGGAGCATTAGCCGGAGCTTTTCTGGCTCCCTTCCTTTATGGATTATACTGGAGAAAGGCTTCCGCCCCGGCCGTCTGGTGCTGCTTCCTATTCGGAACCCTGCTTATGATTGGCAATATGCTGTTTAAACCTTACTTTCCAACGCTCCTGCAATCACCTATTAACTGTGGAGCTTTGGCTATGCTGGCCGGCTTTGTTATTGTTCCTCTGGTCAGCCTGTTTACCAAACCTGTTCAGGCGGAAACTGCGGAAGAAATCTTTTCCTGCTACGAACAAAAGGTTACAACTGCAGCTAAAGACTCTTTAGGATAAATGTAGGATAAAAAATACGCCGTTCAGCGTTTTCGCTGCGGCGTTTTTTAATTCCAGCCCAGGCAGGAAGCTGTTTGACAAACCAGAAAACAAATCAGGCAGGCTACAGCGGTCGGTATCAAGAAACCAAGCAGCATCCAGCGAACAGAGCCGCTTTCCCTGCGAATGGTTAACAAAGTTGTGCTGCAAGGAAAATGCAGAAGGGAAAATAAAATGGTGCAAACTATGGTAATCTGCGTCCAATGCTGATCCACAGCCAAAAGCTGATATAAAGAAGACCAACTGGCCGTTTCTCCCAGGCTGCTTCCGGATAAATAACCCATCAGCAAAATTGGTAAAACAATTTCGTTAGCAGGCAAAGCCAGCAAAAAGGCTGCCAAAATATAACCATCCAGACCTAAAAGCCGGGCAAATGGATCCAGGAAGCTGCTGAAATGAGTTAAACAGGAAGCTCCTTCCCATTGAATATTTGCCAAGCACCAAATAACCGCTCCAGCCGGAATGGAAACCAGCACCGCCCGTTTCAGCACAAAATAGAGGCGATCCCTGACAGCACGAATAATAACCTTGCCCCATTGCGGCTTGCGATAAGAAGGAAGCTCCAGAACAAAAGCAGAAGGTTCTCCCTTTAAAATAGTCAGGGAAAGCAGGCGGGAAACCAGCAGAGAAATGCCTATGCCCAGGAAAACCACGCCAAGAATCACCAAAGCCACCAGCCAGCTTGCCGTCTGACCGGCCATAAGTCCCCCTACTCCAGCCAGAGCTATCAACAAGGGAAAGCGTCCATTGCAGGGAACAAAGCAATTAGTCAACATGGCAATCAATCTTTCCCTGGGGCTTTCAATAATCCGGCAGGCCAGGACTCCGGCAGCATTGCAGCCAAAACCGACACTCATAGTTAAAGCCTGCTGGCCATTGGTTCCCACTTTTTTAAAAATGCGATCCAAATTCAAAGCAGCTCGTGGCAAATAGCCTGAATCTTCCAGTAAAGCAAAACAAGGAAAGAAAATGGCCATGGGAGGCAACATTACCGCTATGACCGAACTAACACACAAATAAACCCCATCTGCCAAAAAACTAAGCAGCCAGGCGGGACAATGCACAAATTCTCCCAGCCGCCAAATTCCCCATTGTCCCCAGCCCAAAATCCAGCTTAAACCGGCGGAAAAATAATTGGCTCCGGAAATTGTCAGCCAGAAAACCAAAGCCAGCAAAAGAGCCATACAGGGAAAGCCAAACCAGCGGGAAGTCAGCAAATTATCCAGCTTGTGATCCCAATCCCGGACAGGTTCCTGCCTGACTACTTCCCGACAAATGTCTTCCGAAATTCGGTAAAGATTAGCCGAAATTTGAGCAGCCCGTTGATTATTATTCCTCAAAGGCTCCTCTCCTTTCCTGACTTTCAGATTTGATAAAAATTTTCCCAAAGCCGTAAGGCCAGCCAACGAGAATATTTTTTGCCAGCTTTTTGCAAACTTCTTTCCAAAATCTGAATTTCTGCTTCAATATCCGGTTCATAGGTAACAGGTACAGGACGAATAACTGTTTTGTCTCCGGCAATTTGAGCTACTGTTTGCCTTAATTCCGCTAAACCTTCTTTTTGACGGGCAGAAATTCCCCGCACCGGAACTCCTAATTTTCGAGCTAAAAGTTCCAGATCAAGCCTAATTTTTTTACGGCGGGCTTCGTCCAGTAAATTCACTGCGACCACAGTTCGCCCGGTTATTTCCAAAGTTTGCAAAACCAAAGGTAAACTGCGTTCCAGACAAGAGGCATCGGCCACAGCTATTACCACATCCGGCTGCTCCGAGCATAAATAATTTGCGGCTACTTCTTCCTCGGCTCTCTGAGCGGTTAAAGAATAGGTTCCTGGCAAGTCTATTACCTGATAACGACAGTCCTGATAGTCATAATAGCCTTCGGCTTTTAAAACAGTTTTACCCGGCCAGTTTCCAGTGTGCTGATGGGAGCCGGTCAAGGCATTGAACAGGGTACTTTTTCCAGTATTGGGATTGCCTATCAAGGCAATTTGATAAAGCTGCATGAATGTTCTGCCCCCCTGTCCTGTATTTCGCTGATCCAGATTTCCTGAGCCTGCTGGTTGCGTAAAGCTACCAAAGCTCCCCGCACCCGATAGACTCTGGGATCACCCAAAGGACTTCTCCTCACCACTTCAACCCAACTGCCCTGTACCAAACCCAGGTTAAGCATTTTATTGCCGGCTGAACCCTGAACCTGATTCGCCAAAATTTGAGCCTTTCCCCCCAAAGGCAAATCACCAAGAGTAAGCTTTTTCATTTCGTCACCTTAGACTTAGGAATTTGCTTTATACTATGTCGGGATATTTTTGAAAGTTACAATAAATGGACGGGAAGCCCACCTTTTTAAAGGTGGGATGGATAGTCCAATATTTTTTAATCCCTTTGTGTATGTTAATATTGACCAAAAAAAAAGCAGGTCATTAAACCTGCTTGGAGCTCTCTTATATAAGAGGGCAAAATTTAAAAAAATTAACAAAACAGACAAGCTGTTTTGAAATAAACTCATTTAATCACTCCAGAATTATAACAAAATTTTGGTTTCAAGTCCAGACAAATATTGGATTTAAGTGCTTTTTTTCAATAGATTCAGACCAAAATTTTTTAATAAATTTCCCAGGCGTTCCAAAGGCAAGCCTACCACATTAAAATAATCACCAATAATTCCGGTTACAAAAAGAGCCGCCAAGCCCTGAATGGCATAAGCCCCCGCCTTGCCAAAAGGTTCACCGCTGGCAATATAAGACCAAATTTCAGTTGCAGACAGCTCCCGAAAGAAAACCTGAGTTTTTTGATAATCCAAAGCCAGTTTGCTGCCCTGAGCTGCGGCAATTCCGGTATAAACCTGATGCTCTTTGCCCTGCAGAAGCTGCAACATTCGAAAAGCATCTTCCGGGCTTTGGGGCTTGCCCAGAACTTCAAGTCCCTGAAAAACCAGAGTATCCGCCCCAATAACCAACGCTTCCGGGAATTTTTGAGCAACTTTCAAAGCTTTTTGAGCTGCCAGAAACATTACCGTTTCTCCCGGTGATAAGTCTTCCGGGATTTTTTCAGCTGTTTCTGCCGGTTCTATGGTAAATTCCAGACCCAGACCGGATAAAAGTTCCTGTCTCCTTGGAGAAGCTGAAGCCAAAATAATCACTTTTAATCTCCCTGCCGAATCTTAATAACTTCATCTAAGATGTAATCTGACAAAACCCGTTTATTCATCAATTCCAGGCTTTTAACCTGACCGTCCGGATAAATGATTTTCACCAGATTATCATCAGAACCAAATCCGGATCCTGGAACTTTAATATCATTGGCAATCATTAAATCCAGATTTTTCTTTTTAATCTTCTGCCAGGCATTCTCCACCAAATCATCAGTTTCGGCTGCAAAACCCACCAAAGTTAAGCCTTCCAGTTTATTTGCTCCCAGTTCATATAGAATATCTATATTTTTTTCCATTTCTAAATTAAAAGTATCTCCGGATTTTTTAATTTTATGTTCAGACGGATTCCTGGGGCGATAATCAGCCACCGCTGCCGCCTTAATAATAACATCAACCGAATTATATTTGTTCATGACTACTTCATACATTTCCTGAGCTGTTTCCACCCGAATAATCTCCACCCCAGGAGGAGCCATTAAGTTGGAAGGACCGGAAACCAAAATGGATTTTGCTCCTCTTTGAAAAGCAGCTTCTGCCAAAGCATAACCCATTTTTCCGGAACTGCGATTGGAAACATAACGGACAGGATCAATGGCTTCCCTGGTTCCCCCGGCTGTCACCAAAACAGTTAAGCCGCTGAAATCTCCGGTTAAAGGAATGGTATTCAGAATATGCCACAAAATGGTTTCGGTTGTGGGCAAACGGCCTTTGCCTTCCGTACCACAAGCCAGCTTGCCCATTTCCGGCTCCACAATTATATACCCGGCTGTTTTCAATGCTGAAAGATTGTTTTGCACAAAAACATTATTATACATATTGCTGTTCATGGCAGGACAAAACATAACCGGACAAGTTGCTGCCAATAAAGCCGAGCTGAGCAGGTCATCAGCCAGACCATGAGCTGCTTTGGCAATAAAATCCGCTGTAGCCGGAGCAATGATCACCAGATCTGCTCCAGTTACCAGATCAATATGAGGTATCCGGCAAGTTGAAGAAGGAACGAACAGCTCGCTATGTACCGGATAACCGCTGGCCAGTTCAAAGCTTAAAGGGGTAATAAATTTTTCCGCTGCCGCTGTCATAATAACCCGGACTTCTGCTTTCATTTTTTTTAAGCGAGATACCAGATCCACTGCCTTGTAAGCAGCTACGCTGCCCGTAACTCCCAAGACAATTTTTTTATCTTCCAACATTGCCCTTCCCCCTGTGTGAACTACTCCGACTTATAGAAGTCGGAGCTTCCTGCTTCAACCACTACTGCCTGGCCAACATAATCGTTAGCTCAAGTCTTACACAATGTCCACAAGCGTTAGGTTCGGCTGATCCCCAGCCTACCATTTATATTATGACTATAACACTATAAATAACAAAAGTCAAGAAAACGCCATGTTTATCCACGGAAATCAATTTTTGTAATTTGGGTAATTTGCATCGATAAAATTACCCTGCTTTTTGATATTTTAGGTTTGTTTTTTACTGATTTTTATCTATTGGATAAGTTTTGTCGACAAAAATAATCAAGATTGTT
>JAZRXK010000018.1:0-4586 GCA_045600185.1 Desulfocucumaceae bacterium | reverse complement strand
ATTTCTCCTTCAAAAATTCACTTACTCGTTCGCTTTCCGCCCACTGGTGTATCTGGCTCACATTTTTGAATCCACACAGACTTCCTAATACCACAATGCTGATTGCTTCTGCAATACTGCAAAAGTATCCGTTGTATTCCCCGGTCGTTTCAACTTCATCAAAGAAGTCTGCCAAAGCTGTCTTTTCCATGAACTCATTATAGCAGGATTGGAGAAATTTGCAAATTCTAAAAATTGATTTCCGTGCGTAATCCGCCTCAAATATTGACTTTCACTAATAATGATTATATAATAACCTTCAGGTCAGCGAGAAAACCGTTGGATGCAGAATGTATCAAAGGCACTCGCTGAAAACACCCAAAACATATACTTTTTGTTTTAGATGACCGTATCGGAGCAGTGAATCTGTATCGCATGGGAATTAACTATCCTGAGGATAGCCAAGTACCGGATATAGCGGCACCTCAGTATATCTGAGATGTCAGGGGCGACGTCAACCGTCCCATGGTGTAACGCCACTTTAGACAGCAATATCTATTGGGGTTTAAAGATCGGAGGCGTGAGCCGTTACTACGACTGGGCAGTTACAAGCCCACTTACTTTAGTGGGTGGGTAGTTGACCTTCTTTCCGTCTGCTCCACAACAGCTTATTTACCGCATTAACATAAGCCTTGGCACTGGCTTCCAGAATATCGGTACTCAAACCCTTGCCGGAATAAACTTTTCCGGGTTCATCAACTGCCGCAATTCGCAAAACCACTTCTCCTAAAGCATCCCGACCGGAGGTTACAGAGCGGATCCCCCAATCCAGCAAATTGCAGCTTATACCGGTCAGCCGATCCACCGCATGACAAACAGCATCAACCGGCCCGTTGCCGCAGGCAGCTTCCTTTAAATTTTTCTGATTTTCCTGAATTAAACCGACAGTGGCAGTTGGAACCACCGTAGAACCGGTTGAAATATGAATATACTGCAATTCAAAGGTACTGGGTATGAGCCGAAGTTCATCTTCCACCAGAGCTTCCAAATCTTCATCTGTAATCACTCTTTTGCGATCCGCCAAATCCTTGAAGCTTAAAAAAGCCTGCTCCAGCTCCTTCCGATTAAGATCAAAACCCAGTTTTTGCAAACGGTCGGCAAAAGCATGACGGCCGGAAGACTTGCCCAATATCAGTTCCTTTTTGCCCCGGCCAATGGCTTGAGGATCTATAATTTCATAGGTACAGGCTTTTTTCAAGACTCCATCCTGATGAATTCCCGATTCATGGGCAAAGGCATTTTGTCCGACAATAGCTTTATTAGGCTGCACCGGGATTCCGGTTAAAGAGGATACCAATCTGGAAGTGCGGTAGATTTCTTCACTTTTAATATGGGTGGCAAATTGAGCTTGGCGAACCTGCAAAGCCAGAATAATTTCCTCCAGAGCGGCATTGCCGGCTCGTTCTCCAATGCCGTTCAAAGTTCCCTCCACCTGTCTGGCTCCGGCTTCCAGAGCGGCCAGAGAATTAGCCACTGCCAAGCCCAAATCATTGTGACAATGCACACTTAAAATTGCTTCCGGCCACTTTTCCACCTCCGGCCGCAGCTTTTGCACCAGAGCAGCAAATTCCCGGGGCAAAGCATAACCCACTGTATCCGGAATATTGATAATTCTGGCTCCGGCTGTCAAAGCAGTCTGCACCATTTGCAGCAGAAAGTCCGGATCCGAGCGGGAAGCATCTTCCGCTGAAAACTCCACTTCTGAACAAAAATGTCGAGCGGCTTTAACTGAGGCGGCCACTTGTTCCAAAGCCTGCTGTCGGCTTATTTTTAATTTATGCTTCAGGTGAATATCCGAAGAAGCCAGAAAAATATGGAGCCGAGGCTCTTCAGCTTTCTTCAGGGCTTCCCAGGTATGTCTGATTTCTGCCGGATTTGCCCGACTTAAAGCAGCCACTTTCACTCCCTGCAAATCGGCGGACAAAGTTTTTACTGCTGCAAAACTGCTGCTTGAGCTGGCCGGAAAACCCGCCTCAATGACATCCACTTTCATTTTGGCCAGTTGACGGGCTATCTGCAATTTTTCCTGCCCATTCAGACTAACTCCGGGAGTTTGCTCTCCGTCTCGTAAAGTAGTATCTAAAATAGTTACGAAACGACTCAAAATATTCCCTCCTCCTGCAAGGAAAAAAGAAGGCGTTGCTCAAATTGAGTCGCCCTCTTGATTTTTTTCTTTTTAAAATAAACCTTCGTCCAGGGCTTGTCCACCCAAAACCATCGGAATTACATTTTCTTCTTCATTGACGAAGCAATTCACTAAAGCCGCCCTGGGACTGGCTATCACCTGGGGCAAAATTGATTTTAATTCAGATTCAGTTTTGACCGTGTAGCTGTCAATTCCATAAGCCCTGGCCAAAACCGCAAAATCAGGATCAAATTCAAAATTAACCGCCATATAACGCTTTTCACAATAAAATTCCTGTAACTGCCTGACCATGCCTAAAGTTTGATTGTTGAGAATAAAGATTTTCAAAGGCAGCTTTTGTTCAACCATGGTAGCCAGTTCCTGAATATTCATTTGAATACTGCCATCTCCAGTTATTAGAACCACCGTACTTTGGGGATTGCCCATTTGCACCCCAACAGCTGCCGGTAAACCAAAACCCATGGTACCCAAACCACCAGAGGAAATTAAATGACCAGCTTGCTTAAACTGGTAAAAATGCGACACCCACATTTGATGCTGCCCTACATCAGTAGCTACAAAAGCCTGACCATCTGTAGCCTGAGAAATACTTTCAATTACCTTTTGAGGCAGAATTTTTTCCGATTCCTGCTGATAGTGCAAAGGATGCTTTTTCTTCCATTCCTTTATTTTGCTAATCCAGCCGTTATTGGGAGATATTTTTTTCTTTTGCAGCTTTTGCAGCAAATTTTCCAGAATCATTTTGACATCTCCAACAATGGGGACATCAATACAAACATTTTTACCAATTTCAGCCGGATCAACATCTATATGAATAATTTTGGCTTCTGGAGCAAAACCATCAATTCTTCCGGTTACCCGGTCGGCAAATCTGGCTCCCAAAGCTAATAAAACATCACAACGGGAAACTGCCAGATTAGCATAATGAGTTCCATGCAGACCCAACATACCCATAAATAAAGGATGATCACAAGGGAAAGAAGAAATACCCATAAAACTGTTGGCCACCGGAGCAGAAAGCAATTCAGCCAACTGCAAAAGCTCAGCAGAAGCATGAGAACTTAAAACTCCTCCTCCGGCATAAATCATTGGTCTTTGAGCTGAACTTAATAATTCGGCGGCTTCTTCAATTTTTCCCGGATGCCCTTTACAGGTGGGTCTATATCCCTGTAATTGCACAGGTTCCCATTCTTCATTAAATTCAATTATTGTGGAAGCTATATCTTTGGGTAAATCAATTAAAACCGGCCCGGGACGGCCGCTGGAAGCAATATAAAAAGCTTTTTTAACAATTTCCGGCAGTTTTTGAGCATCTTTCACCAGATAATTGTGTTTGGTCAAAGGCAAGGTTACGCCTGTAATATCAACTTCCTGAAAAGCATCAGTGCCAATTTGACTGGCAGGAACCTGTCCGGTAATTGCTACCATGGGAATACTGTCCATATAAGCATTGGCCAGACCAGTTACCAAATTGGTGGCACCGGGGCCGGAAGTTGCTATACAAACCCCTACCCTGCCTGTGGAACGGGAATAGCCGTCAGCCGCATGAGCAGCTCCCTGTTCATGTCTTACCAAAACATGTTTAATTTTCTTCGAAGCATAAAGTGCATCATAAACCGGCAGAATAGAGCCTCCGGGATAACCAAATACCACGGAAATCCCTTCCAGTTCCAAGCACCGTACCAGAGCTTGGGCAGCAGTCATCTCCATATTAAAACCTCTTTCTGTCATTTTCCAGCTGCTTCCACAAGCAAATCCGCAAGAAGCAGCCAGATGATAGAGTGAACTACTCCGACTTACAGAAGTCGGAGCTTCCTGCTTCAATCACTACTGCGTTGGCTACGATTATACGTATCTCAATGTCTTACACAATGTCCACAGGCGTATGAGTTTGGGCTATTCCATCCCTACTGTATATTTAGTTTTAGACTACTTCAGTATGATTATAACACTATAAATAACAAAAGTCAAGAAAACGCCGTGTTATCGAATTTGTAGCATTACAATTGATGTGCTGCCCAGCCCGGCCAAAGCTCCCGGCAATTCAGGACACGGGATCAGAAAGGGAGGGCTCCGCCCTGCGGAGCCCGCCCTCGATCTGACATTCCCGACAACGGGGGATAATCCCCCGCTGCGGGTATATGTTTTTTCAGGTACATGTTTTTCAGTTGTGCC
Source organism: Desulfocucumaceae bacterium (assembly GCA_045600185.1). GTDB lineage: Bacteria > Bacillota > Desulfotomaculia > Desulfotomaculales > Desulfocucumaceae > CATZDY01. The sequence goes on along the minus strand of JAZRXK010000018.1, from coordinate 226 downwards.
CTGTTTTATTACCGGCTTTAAGGTCGGCTCTCTAAATCGCCCCGTCTAAAACTGGTGGTTCGTGATTTGGTACTACTGAGGGGGTGTTGAAGTCTCTAACCCCTATGCCCCCCATACCAGGTAAGCTGGGGGCGTCCGGGGTGTCCATGAGGCTTGCGTCCGGCTCCAGGCTGATAACCGTGATTTTGGGGCTTTCATATTCCCTGTTTTCCATGCTCAAATGCTC
>JAZRXK010000017.1:0-10226 GCA_045600185.1 Desulfocucumaceae bacterium | reverse complement strand
TATGCTGTCCGAAAACATTGGTCAATTGAGAATCAGCTTCACTGGTGCCCTGATGTGATTTTTGACGAGGACGGTTCCCGTGCGAGGAAAGATAACTCTCCGCTCAACTTGAATATTTTGCGAAAAGTCGCGCTTTCCCTGTGCAAACAATGCGATGATCCAGCTTTAAGAAAGTCAAGTCTCAAAAAAAGAAGGTTTCGCGCTGCCTTAAACCCGGATAGGCTCTTTTCTATCCTGTTTGGCTGTTCGATTGCCGAAAAAAGTTAAATGCTGTTGCCCTGTCCCTGTAAACAAAATTCTTGACAAGATCTGCCTGCTCTGTTAAACTTAAGCCAACTACCCACCCACTAAAGTGAGTGGGCTTGTAACTGCCTGGTCGTAGTAACGGCTTACGCCTCCGACCTTTAAACCCCAATAGACACTGCTGCCTAAAGTGGCGTTACACCATGGGACGGTTGACAATGCCCTTGACATCTCAGATATGCTGAGGTGCCACTGTATCCGGTACTTGTCTATCCTCAAGATAGTTAATTCCCATGCGATACAGATTCATTGCTCCGATACGGTCATCTAAAACAAAAAGTGTATGTTTTGGGTGTTTTCAGCGAGTGCCTTTGATACATTCTGCATCCAGCGGTTTTCTCGCTGACCTGAAGGTTATTATATAATCATTATTAGTGAAAGTCAATATTTGAGGCGGATTACGCACGGAAATCAATTTTCAAATTTCAAAATGATCTGATACAACAATCTTGATTATTTTTGTCGACAAAACTTATCCAATAGATAAAAATCAGTAAAAAACAAACCTAAAATATCAAAAAGCAGGGTAATTTTATCGATGCAAATTACCCAAATTACAAAAATTGATTTCCGTGCGGATTACGGATAACAGATTTAAAAAGGCTCCTCCCACCCCTCAAGAGGAGTGGGTTTCCGCCTACGACAAACGAAAGGATTTTGTTTATGAAAACAGTTAAAGAATTCAAAAAATCAGTAATTGCTGCGATAATGCTTATCATGCTTGCTATGCTGCTCTGTGCTTGCGGTGCTGAGAAGGTCGATCCCAATTCACCCCTTGATCAAACGATTAAAGCAGAAAACGCACAGCATTGGTGTGAAGTACTCCGGCAGCAGTATCGCAACAACGATGATGTGAAGCAGGTAATGCTGGTGCGTTATACCGGCGGTTGCAGTGCCATCGTGAAATACTATGTGAAGAACATTGACGAGAACAACTCCTGGTCGCTGGTGTTCGAGGAGGACGATGCATATGTAGGCAAGTTCGGCATCGGCAAAACTAAGGAGGGCGACGCAAAAACGCCGACGGCCGACCTCGGTGTTCTGTTTGCCTTCGGTATCTGCAAAAACCCTGGCACGAGTCTTGAGTATATTGATGTTACTCCTGATACCTATGCCTGCGACGAGGACTGCGAATACTACAACAAGGTTATCGATGTCAAGAAGACGGGTCACGACTGCAAGGGTGAGGATATGTACCAATTCTCTCCTGAGTATAACTACGGTCTTGCTACCGACTATAACGCCGACTGCACCGCAGGTGCAGGTTCCGCAATATTCATCCATTGCAAGGGCGAAAAGGCTTTCACCGGCGGCTGCGTTGCCATTTCTGAGGAAAATATGCGTACCGTACTGACTACAGCAGATTCCGGAATGCGTATTGTCATCGGCGAGAACTGAGAAAGATAAGAAAGATCAAAAGCGGCGGCTCTTCGGGGCGGCCGCTTTTATCAACTTATCCAGTACCAAACCTATCATCAGCAGGTCAAGATTGGATATGCTTGCATAAACTGGAATATATCATCATTAGATTGTGTACTCTGATTGTCAACGGCGAAGATTTTGAAGACATGGAAATCAATTTTTGTGATTTGGGTAATTTACATCGATAAAATTACCCTGCTTTTTGATATTTTAGGTTTGTTTTTTTACTGATTTTTATCTATCGGATAAGTTTTGTCGACAAAAATAATCAAGATTGTTGTATCAAGTCACTTTGAAATTTGAAAATTGATTTCCGTGCGAGAAATAACAAAATTCTTGACAAGATCTGCCTGCTCTGATAAACTAAAGAGAATATTGTGAACTACTCCGACTTATAGAAGTCGAAGCTTTTTGCTTCAACCACCACTGCCTGGCTAACATAATAGTTAGCTCAAGTCTTATACAATATCCACAAGCGTGAGGTTAGGCTAACCCCCAGCCTGCCATTTATATTATGACTATAACACTACAAATAATAAAAATCAAGAAAACGCCCTGTTTATCGCAATTCATCCCGCCACCTGTAGAGGTGGGGGATTTCTTGCTCACGCCGCAAATTATAACTTTGTTGGCAGGAAACTGCTGTTTGTTGAAGATAATGAAATGAACCGGGAAATTGCCACGGAAATTCTTGAAGAAATCGGTTTCTTTGTGGATACAGCGGGAGACGGAACCATAGCTGTGGAAAAGGTGCAGGCGGCTCAGGAATGTGATTATGATTTAATTTTGATGGACATTCAAATGCCAATTATGGATGGCTATGAAGCCACCGGAAAGATCCGATCCATGATCGATCATCCCCTGTCCCAGATTATAATTATCGCCATGACTGCCAATGCTTTTGAAGAAGACCGCAGGATAGCTTTGGAAGCTGGAATTAACGAGCATCTTGCAAAGCCAGTCGATATCAACAAACTGAAGGAAACCATAGCCAAATTTTTATAGCAGGACAAAGAATTGCCCATCATCTTTGGACGATGGGTAATTTTTATTTTGTTTCCTTAGTCAGTAACTTTTTATCTGCCTCCAATTCCATATCTATAAAAGTGGAAGAACACAGTTTAGCCTCAAATTCTTCAGCCGGAATGGGTTTGGAGAACAAATAACCCTGCATATAATGCACACCCAGGCTTTGCAGCATACTTGCCTGTTCTTCAGTTTCCACGCCTTCGGCAATAATACTCATATTTAATTCCTGAGCCATTTTGACCACATTGGAGGTAACAACCTTCGCCCTGGGTTCAACGCAAAGCCGGGAAATAAATTTCATGTCCAATTTCAGCACATCCAAATGAATATCCTCAAGAGTATTGAGTGAAGAATAACCTGTACCAAAGTCATCCATTTCCACAATAAAACCGGTATCTTTAAGCGATTTAACAATTTCTCCCACCCTGTCGCTGCCCTCGATGCAGGCACTTTCCGTAATCTCCAGACGCAGGGCTTCCAGAGGAATCTTATAAAACCGGGTAAGTCCAAGCAGATGCTCTACAATACCGGGACGGTGCAGATCCAGTCTGGACAGGTTGATGGAAATGCTTATTGAAGCATCCGGACGCAGGGTACGCCACCTGACCAGATATTCACAGGTTTTTTCCCAGACATATTCGTCCAGAACAGTGATTAACCGACGGTTTTCCAGAACAGGAATAAAAACACCGGGAGAAATCATGCCCCGCTCCGGATGATCCCACCGAATCAAAGCTTCTGCCCCTACCAAAGCTCCGGTCAGATAGTCAATCTGCGGCTGAAAGTAAACCTTGAAATATCCGTTCCTGATGCTGCTTTCCAGATCATTCAGCAAAGAAGCCTGTTCTTCATCATCTTTCTGCATTTTAGGCGTATAGTATTCGATATGTTCGGAATATTTGGATTTAGCCGATTGCAGAGCCAGCAAAGCTTTATAACTGATGTCAGAAAAAGTGCAGTCTTTTTCACACAGATCATACACACCGCAATAAGCTCCCAAATACAATTCGCTTGAATATTCAGAGATGGCATTTTTCATTTTACGCAGAGATTCTTCGGCGGTAGTATCATCCTTGACGCAAAAGCGAGCAAAATGATCCGCTGTCAAACGAGCTGAAAAACTGTTTTCAGTATCTTCGGCCAAAAAGCTCTTGCCTAATTTTTGCAGGAACAGATCTCCTTCTTCATAGCCATATCGAGCATTAAGCATTTTAAAATTATCAATGTCATAACAAATCATCTGGAAAGGAACACCGGGATTTTCCTGCAGCCAGGTATCCACTGCCCGCTGAAAGCCATCAAGACTATATAAGCCGGTCAGAGAATCATACTGCGAAGCCACCAAAGCCGTTACATCCTCACGAGTCACCAGAAAAATTTCCCGACTGTCATCCAACCAGGCAAAGCACATTTTCTTATAATGCTGTTCTCCGTTGTCATCCAAAGGCATCCGGCAGATAACAGAAAATATATCCCGATCTTGCAGTCTGACCAGAACATCTTTCAAATAGAACTGCGTTTTCTGCCCTATATTGCTTTCTCCCTGCTCCATTTCCTGATAAAAAGCCCTGACAACATCATCATAGAAAATTTCCTGATTATTGGAAACATTTTCCTGAGTACTGTCGGCAAATAAACTCAAATGACCGCTGCTGACATCTACCAGACCCACTAATTCAAAGTTGTAGGCAAACAGCTTATTGCTGATCTGCTCCAGCCGCTTTTTATGATCCACATCCTCCATATAAAACAGGGCTTCCGAATTGTCATTCGCCGGGTTACGCAGCATATGAGCTGTAGCTCTGAGCCAGACATAGTGCGTATCATGTACACGATAACGAAATTCGCAGCTATGGCTGGACTTGCCTTCATCCATCAGATTTAATAGATTTTCCCTGGAAAACTCCTGCATAAGATGGGCTCCATCCCGATAATAAATCCGATCCCGTTCGGATTCAACAAAATCATTGAAAGCAATATTATTCGGAACATCAAATTCCTGGCAAACCCTGGTTAAATCGGTACAGACATTTTGGGTCAAATCCATTCGCATACTGGCCACCACATTATTTTCGCTCTGGATCAACTGGCGGTATTCAAGATTTTTATTGATCTCCTCTGTTGTTTCTTTGAGCTGATTTTTCGTTTTATTAAATGTAAGCAGGAGTAACCAAACAGCAAATAAAAATATCCCAATTGCGATGAACAACAATATTGCGTTCGTGACAAACTCCTCCCTTTTATCTATATAACATTTGAAGGTAGTGGATTTATGACTTGATTTTTTGTAAAGATCTATAAAAATACATATTACAGTATAACATTCGGCAATACAAATCACAAGAAAAATATTTCCATTGAAAATACAGCAAATATCCGGGAGGATCTGCCGCCCGGATTAGTAGATTTGTTTTATTCTATTTGAGAAAAGCAAAAGTTTAATTTTTTCTTTCCACCAGCAAAGCACAATCCGGACAGACCTTTTGGCAAATACCGCAGGTAATACATCGGGAAGAATCATTCTGCACGGTTAAAGTTCCATATACTCCCAAAATATCCGACCAGGACAGGCATTTTTGCGGGCATTTTTGCAAGCACAACCCACAGCCCTTGCAAAGACCAGGAAAAACAGTCCAAAAACCCCGCTCAGTTTCACAAACTTCTTCCTTCATTTTTCACTTCTCCTTCAGCCAATTCAGCCCCCAACTGCAAAGCCTGATAATTGAGCTTTTTTAATTGGGGATCCTGCCTGAATTTGGCTCCCAGTCTTTTTTCCAAAGCCTTTTCGATTGCTTCCAGCTCCACAATTTGACTAACTTGCAGTAATGCACCCAAAATCAACATATTAAAAACCCTGGGGGTTAGCTTTTGCTTAGCTGTTTCCAAAGCCGGAATCGCCAGACATGAAGCTTGCGGCAAAATATCTTCCACCGCTTCAATGCTGGAATCATAAATAAACAGAGTATGCGAATCACAATATTGAGCAGTTCGTTCAATAGCTCGCCGACTTAAAGCTATGACAAAATCCCCTTTTAAAAATTTGGGAGAACCCAGGTGATCACTGCTGATCTGCAAATAGGCGATGGAAACGCCTCCCCTTTGTTCCACTCCAAAATTGGGAATATACAAAGCCTCCCGTCCCTGCTGGTTGGCGGCTTCAGCCAAAATGGCCGCTATGGACTGCACCCCCTGCCCGCCTTCTCCGGCCAAAATTATTTTAGTAATTTTTGCCATCTGTTTTCCTCCTTTCTTTGAAGGCTGCTAACTCAAAAGCAGCCTTCAGCTTTTCCCACTTGGGGCTGAAAGTGGAATTTTTAACTCTCCGGGATGAAAATATTGGGTCATTTCCTGTTCAACAAAATTCCAGGTTTCTGCTGCTCCGGTTCGCCAATTAGTAGGACAAAGGGACAAGACTTCCACAAAGGAAAAAGCCGGACTTTGCAAAGCTTTTTGCAAATAGCTTTTTAATTGATCCATATTGGCTACAGTTCCCCTGGCAACATAAGCATTCTGCTGAGTAATGGCCGCAGCCATTTCCGCTCCCAGAGTGGGATAACCGGTTTTTTCCGGATCCCGGCCAAAAGGAGTGGTTTCTGTTTTTTGACCGGGTAAAGTGGTCGGAGCCATCTGACCGCCGGTCATGGCATATTGAGTATTATTCACTACAATCACCGTAATTTTTTCATTACGGGCGGCAGCGTTAACCAAATGTTGAGCACCAATGGCATAACCTCCTCCATCCCCCATATAGGCAATGGGCAATAGATCAGGATTGGCTCTTTTAATCCCGGTCATCACCGGAATGGTTCGGCCATGATGGGTCTGCACTGTATCCAAATTAAAAAAATCCCAGGCTAACAGAGAACAGCCAATATCACAGCCGAAAATCACCTTATCCTGAATTTCCAATTCATCAACAGCCAGTCCCAAAGCTTTTAAAATTAGACCATGACCGCAGCCGGGACAAAATTTGTGAGGTTTGGTGGCCAAATTCCAACATTTGGGCATTGAAGATTGTCTGGACATCAGCTTAACACCTCCATTACCTGAGCCTGAATTTCTTCCGCCGTAATGCCCAGACCGGGACGGAAGAAAGGCACTATTTCCACCTGAGAACCATAAAGAGCTTCCTTTAACAAACGGGCAAATTGACCCTGGGCACTTTCGGCCACCAAAAATTTGCCGGTTTGAGCAGCGGCAGCTTTAAGCTGGGTCAGGGGCAAAGGCCGCAGGGTAACAGGCCGAAAATATCCCACCTTGAATCCCTGTTTCCGCAATTCCCCAACCGCTTCTTTGGCGGCTCTGGCCACAATGCCATGAGCAATAACGGTTAAATCGCTGTTTTCCACCTCCCAGCTTTCCCATTCCGCTATTTCCGGAGCCATTTTCTGATAATCCGCTACATAGCTTTGCAAAACAGAAAATAATTCTTCTTCTACATTATAGGTATTGCGATAATGAGCCGCCGGACGATCCCGGCCAGGGCAGCCCGGCTGCCCTAAATAAGCCTGAGCCGGAACTAATTCTCCCGGTTCAGATAAAATCAAGCTTTCTCTCATTTTGGCTTGATAGCCATCCCCCAAAACAAAGGTGGGAAAACGATACTTCCAGGCGGTATTAAAAGCTTTGATGGTATAATCATACAATTCCTGATGACTGCTGGTGGAATAAACCACCCGCAGGCCTTCTCCATTACCGCCCAAAGCAGTCAAAGTAACTTCCTGTTGAGAATAAATTACCGTAGCAGTGGAAGGGCCGCCCCTCTGCTGCACAATAACTACCACTGGAATTCGCATGGCTTCAGCCATGGAAAGAGGCTCCTGCATTAAAACTGTACCGGGTCCGGCTGTGGCCGTAAAGCTTTTGCGGCCGGCCAAAACTCCGCCGATAGTCGCAAATCCGGCGGAAAGCTCGTCCTCAGTCTGCAAAAAACCCCTTTGCTCCTGAGAAGCCAGACGGGTCCAGGTCTGCATAATTTCATTTTGCGGTGTAATAGGATAACCATACATAATATCCGCTTGAGCAGCCAAAGCTGCATGAGCTACCACTTCATTGCCCGTCATAAAAACCTTGCCTATTGTCAGCACCTCCTGATTTTATAATAAATGGGCGGAAACATATTTTTTTAATTTCTTTGTGGATGTCAGCAAAAAGCCTGGGGCATCCAACGCACCAGAGGCCAGATTTCTTCCGGCAAATCCACATCGGGAACTATTTGTGCCAGAACACTGTTGGCCACAAGAGGAATGGAAGTACTTTGAGCGGCCTGCTGTACAAGCTGCCAGCCTTCCAGCACTGTTTCCGGAGTTGTTTCCTTTCCCAGGTTGGTATTATGAATTATGCCATCCACAAAGGGAGTTTGTTTCAAATGAGCTGAAATCTGCTTTAAACTGGAAGTGAACGGTCGTTTGGCATTGATTACCGCCCAGATTTTTCGCTCCCTGGTTTCCGACCACCCTTCCAACAGATTTAAAACTTTCCAGCCTTCCACTCCATAGCCCAAATCCAGAATAATAATGCCTTCCCGCTGTAAAGCCCAGCGATTGGCCGGAGGCAGAATATTCCCGGTTTCTCCCCGTCCCAGCAAATCGGAACTGCCGCCCAGAACCTCCACCCCTTTGGAAGCCAAAAGCGGAGCCAAAGTTTTTAAAGTATAACAGGGTTCCACCAAATCCAAATCCACCAAAGTAACCTTTCGACCAGCAGCAGCCCAATGCAAAGCCCGATTCACCGCCACTTCACTTTTGCCGGCAGCATATTCTCCCCAAAAAGCTTCTGCTTTCTCCATTGGTTAATCACCCTTTCCGGGCTTAGTTTGAGAAAAAAATCCGTCCTTTATACAAAAAAATACATCCCCGATCAAACAGGGATGTATTTGAATTTTATGTTTTCTGCCGCATCAAATTTTGAATCAGATCTTAATCAATTCATATTCCTGAACTCCCAAACCAATTTTGGAGGCATGTTCAAAGCATTTGCTGTAATCGGTATAAGGATAAACAGCTTGAAAATAATCTTCTTCCGGCGGAGTATTCCCTAAAACACTGGCAGGATTGGGCTTTTGAGCATTAACCAGATCCACGCAGGCCTGATCCAGGGCTACCGGATCAAAAGAAGCTAACATTCCCACATCAGAAACAATGGGAATATCATTTTCGGCATGACAATCACAGAAAGGAGAAACATCCATAATTAAGCTGATATGAAAAGACGGCTTATCCTGAATAACAGCTTTGGCATATTCAGCAATTTTATAATTTAATCTGGCACTGCTCGAATCCATTTCAGCGGATATGGCATCCACCGGACAAACTCCGATACAGCGACCGCAGCCTTTGCAAAGGGCGTGGTCAATATGAGCCTTTTTCTGAATAAAACTAATAGCTCCATGAGCACAATTTTTGCGGCAGCTTCCGCAACTGATACATTTTTCCGGATCGGCCTTGGGCTTGCCATCCGAGTGCATTTCCATTTTCCCGGCTCTGGAACCGCAGCCCATTCCCAGGTTTTTCAAAGCTCCCCCAGCTCCAGATAATTCATGCAGCTTAAAGTGAGTCAGGCTGATAATAATATCCGCATCAGCGACGGCCTGCCCAATTTTGGCTTCCTGCACATATTCCCCCTGAACAGGAATCAGAGCTTCGTCCGTACCTTTCAAGCCATCAGCAATTAAAATATGACAACCCACCGCAAAAGGATTAAAACCATTTTGATAAGCAGTATCCAGATGATCCAAAGCGTTTTTGCGTTTTCCTACATATAAAGTATTGCAGTCAGTCAAAAACACCTGCCCTCCAGCGGACTTGACCAAATCCACTATGGCTCTGGCATAATTGGGACGCAAATAAGATAAATTGCCCATTTCACCAAAATGAATTTTAATGGCCGTAAACTTGTTTTTAAAGTCTATTTGTTCTATGCCGGCTGTTTTAACTAAACGAGTTAATTTTTGCAATAAATTTTCTTCTAATGTAACCTTGAAATCAGCAAAATAAACTTTAGCTTTTGTCATTTATTCTGGCTCCTTTGGATTATTTTGGTAGATAATATTTTAACGCCTATTCCCTGCTATAAATTGTGATCTCTAATTTCCTTTAATATTTTAACAAAAACTGAATTTTAAATCAAGAAATAAGTCTTATGTTAATTTGAAACTCTTTGTGAACTACTCCGACTTATAGAAGTCGGAGCTTCCTGCTTCAATCACTACTGTCTGGCTAACATAATCGTTAGCTCAAGTCTTACACAATGTCCACAGGCGTATGAGTTTGGGCTGTTCCATCCCTACTGTATATTCAGTTTCAGGCTACTTCAGCAAGTAACCGTAGTCCTCCGTTCAGTATATTGACAGCAGCATTCGTGTCACGGTTTATTGTAAGACCACAATCACACTTTATTGTACGGATACGCAAATCCTTCATTTCGGGATGCAGAGTACCGCAGCAATGGCATATTTGTGATGACGGAAACCA
>JAZRXK010000016.1:0-21389 GCA_045600185.1 Desulfocucumaceae bacterium | reverse complement strand
AGTCGGAACTAAGCCATATTGATCAGCAGCATAAAGTTGATCAATGGCCCAGGAAGAAGCAGCACTGAATAAATCGCCTTTTGAACCACCAGAAACTGTAATTTGACAGGTGGCCTGATAATCTCCGTCAACAGTGTGGGCAGTGATAGTGGTGCTTCCTTCTGCTTTGGCAGTAACCTGACCATAAAGATCTACAGAAGCAATGTTAGGATTGGAGGAACTCCAATCTACCGTTTTAATTGTCGCATTGCTCGGTAAAACGGTAGCCTGCAAAACAAAATTCTGTCCGACTTCCAGGCCAATTTGAATGTGATTCAAATTAACTCCATTGACATGAATTACAGAGTTCGCTTTCTTAACATAAACTTGACAGGTGGCCTGATGTTTTCCGTCTTTAGTAGTAACTGAGATATCGCAGCTTCCTTCTTTTTTTGCGGTAATTTGACCCTGGCTGTTGACATAGGCTATAGCTGTGTTGCTGGAACTCCAGGTCACATCTTTATTGGAAGCATTGCTGGGTTTAACCGTAGCGGTCAAAGTATAATTTTCTCCAACATTCAGTTCAAGTGAACGGATGTTTAAACTTACTCCGGTAACTGGAGTACCTTTTCTTACTGTTACCGTGCAGGTGTCGGTATATTTTCCTTCTGAGGTCGTAACTGTAATAGTGGCAACTCCCGATTTTTGAGCGGTTACTCTACCGTTATTGCTGACTGTGGCTACTGCAGTATTGTTGCTTTTCCAGGATACATTTTTATTTCTGGCGTTGGAAGGCTTAACGGTGGCTGTCAAATTGTAGGTGTCGTCTACATTAAGAGTAATGCCGTTGGTGTTCAGTTTGACTCCGGTTACTGAACCATCATTGCTTACGGTTACTTTGCAGGTATCGGTATGGCCGCCGTCGTCAGTGGTAACAGTAATGGTAGCTGTTCCTTTACTGATAGCGGTAACTTTACCATTGGAATTGACCGTGGCCACTTTGGTGTTATTGGATTTCCAGCTTACATCTTTATTATAAGCCGTACTCGGTTTTACAGTTGCCGAAAGGGTTATGGTGTCATCAACATCCAAAGAAAGACTGCCGGGACTTATGCTGACCCCGGTTACACGATCACGGCTGCTATCATTGACTGTTACCCGGCAACTTGCCTGATAACCGCCGTCTACCGTAGTTACTGTAATCGTAGCTTTACCTGGTCTCATGGCATATATATCACCATCATCATCAACAAAAACTATATTATCATTGCTGCTGTACCAGTAGACCTCCTGATTTGTCGCATTGTAAGGTCGAACCGTAGCAATTAAACTAAAAGATTCATCAGTTGACAGATTTAAGCTGGTGCGGTTTAAGCTGACCCCGGTAACAGATACACTGCCTCCAACCTCAATATCGCAGGTAGCTTTATAATGATCATCATCGGTAATTACCGTAATAGTAGCATGACCTTCTTTGTGAGCCGTAACTTTTCCGTAAGAATTAACACTGGCGATTTTGCTGTTGCTGGATTCCCAATAGACCTTTTGATTGTCAGCATCATAAGGTATGACCGTAGCAGTTAAATAAAGGGTATCACCGGTATCTAAAAAAGCCCAGCTTTGATCCAGGCTGACTCCGGTAACTGCAATTTTTCCTCCGCTTACATTAACATAGCAGTAATCAGGGTAACCACCGTCATTAGTAGTAACGGTAATTATGGCTTCTCCTGCTTTTTTGGCAGTAACCAGACCTTTATTGTTAACTGAAGCTACTGAAGTATCGCTGGAATTCCATGAAACTGATTTATCAGTGGCATTGCGGGGATAAACAGTTGCACTAAGCTGAAACTTCTCTTGGGGAGCCATGTCCACAGAATCATAATCTAAGGAAACATCCTCAACCGGAATCAAAAGACCAGTGGGGTAGTCGTCATAATCATCATCATTATAAGAAAATCCGGGATAAGCTGTCAGGATAAAACTGCTTAAAATTATAGCTGCAACCATAAGTAATTTGAATTTTTTCACTTTTAAACCTTCTTCTTATTTTAAATTAAAAAATCGTCTGGCTTTGCCTCCTCGCTGCCCCACAATCTCCGCTGCCAGAATAATATTTTGTAGATTATTGGGCTGAAGCAACTCCTGGAGCAAAAGATTTTTTTGTTTCCTGTCTGATCTTTTATCCATTTCCGACGCAGAGGAAGTGACGGAATGAGTTTTGGGAGATTCAGGGGGAGAAGGGGATTGGGCTTTGGTAAGCTCCTCAAGCTGTTTGTTTTTCTTTTTGGGCGGTCTGGATTTGGCTTGAGTGTTTTTGGAGGAGGAAGACTTTTGAGGTCTTCCTCCCTTTTGTGGCCGATTTTTTTTAGATCCTTCCAGGGGATGATTTTTTTTCGGTTTTGACCAGGGACCTTGCAGAGGGCGATCTTCCATAATCATTCTCCTTCTTGATTTCTAAAGATCAGGACTTGCGTGACGAGTCAGATTCCTGATCATTGTGAGAAATGCTTTCCCGCATTTTGGTATCAGCCAGCAGATTTTGTAAATTGTAGTAATCCATAACCCCAAGCTTGCCTTGCCGCAAAGCGTCAGCCATAGCTTTGGGAACTTCGGACTCAGCTTCAACCACCTTGGATTTCATTTCTTCAACCAGAGCGGTCATTTCCTGAGCTTTAGCCACAGCCATAGCCCGTCTTTCTTCCGCCTTGGCCTGAGCAATTTTCTTATCTGCTTCCGCCTGATCCATTTGTAATTGAGCTCCAATATTCCTGCCAACATCTACATCGGCAATATCAATGGATAAAATTTCAAAAGCGGTTCCGGCATCCAGACCTTTGCTTAAAACCATCCGGGAAATGGAATCCGGATTTTCCAGAACATGTTCATGGGTATCGGCACTGCCCACGGTGGTTACTACCCCTTCACCTACTCTGGCCAGAATGGTTTCTTCTCCGGCTCCGCCTACCAGCCGATCAATATTGGCTCTGACTGTAACTTTGGCTACAACCTTCACTTCAATTCCATTTTTGGCTACGGCAGAAACCAGAGGAGTTTCAATGACTTTGGGGTTAACACTCATCTGAACAGCCTGCAAAACATCACGGCCAGCCAGGTCAATGGCAGCAGCTCTTTCAAAGGGCAAAGGAATTACCGCTCTTTCCGCTGCAATTAAAGCATCTACCACCCGATCTACATTACCTCCAGCCAAATAGTGGGCTTCCAGTTGGTTAACCAGAACCGGCAGTCCGGCTTTAACTGCTTTAATCAGGGGATTGACGATTTTGCTGGGAGTAACTCTTCTTAAACGCATACCAATCAGAGTAAAAATCCCAATTTTTACATTGGCAGCCAGGGCGGAAATCCACAGACCCACCGGTATGAAAGAAAACAGAATTACTACTACTACCACAATCAGGATAATGCCAACAATGGTAGGGGTCATCAATAAAAACCTCCTTTTGCCATTCCCTGCAAGGGAAAAATGTGATATTATTAAGTCTGGCTTTTTCACTATGATAACATGGAAGAAAAAAACTGTCAACCAAGAGCGGCCGGACAGATCCAGGCTTGTAAAGGAATTGAGTCCTGAAATTCAAGGTTTGGAAACAGGGAGATCAACTCCTGAGAGATTAAAATAGATATAAATACAAGAGAAGGGAGCAAGTCAAAACCGACAGCAGTATTATAAAAATAACGGACTGGATGGAGCTATTCCCAGATCAAAGCTTAGTTATGCTGAGAACCGATTATTTTTTCTATCTTTCAAGGTTTTGGCAATGATAAAAATGATTGTATTTCAAGTCAGCCATTTAAAAAAATATTATGGAGCCAAGTTAATTTTAGATGATGTGAATTTAACTATTCAGGAAAAGGAAAAAATTGCTCTGGTTGGAGCCAATGGAGCTGGAAAGTCAACTCTGTTAAAAATTATGGCTGATTTGCTGCCAGCGGACGGGGGAGAAATTCACAAAAGCTCTAATTTATCCTGGGCTTATCTGGCTCAGGACAGTCAACTGGATTCTCAAAAAACTATTTGGGAAGAAATGCTGACAGCTTTTTCGGATATTATTGAATTGGAAGCTGAAATTGCTCAGGTGGAGCAGGGCTTGCAAGGCTCCAGTGATTTGGCTTATTATGAAAAATTAAGCGAAAAATTTCGTTATCTGGGCGGCTACGATTATAAAACCGTTTTGTCCAGGGTTTTAAATGGACTGCGTTTTCCCAGTTCCACCTGGGAACAGCCCATTCATATTTTAAGCGGAGGGCAGAAAACCCGTTTGGCTTTGGCTAAGCAATTATTATTAAGTCCGCAGTTATTGATTTTGGATGAGCCTACCAACTATCTGGATCTGGAAACTTTAATCTGGCTGGAACAATATTTAAAAAGTTATCCCGGAGCTTTATTGATTGTTTCTCATGATCGTTACCTCCTGGATCATATTACCAGTATAACCTATGAATTGGAAAATTCTCATTTGCAAAAGTATAACGGTAATTACAGCCGATTTTTAAAATTGAAAAAAGAGCAAATGGAGCAGCAGGAAAAACAATATCAGCAGCAGAAAGCCGAAATTGCCCGCCAGCAGGAATTTATTCAGAAAAATATGGTGCGGGCTTCCACCACCGCCAGAGCAAGCAGCCGACAAAAAATGCTGGATAAAATGGAATTGGTGGCCAAACCTTTGAAAACCAAAAAAGCTCACTTTTCTTTTCCGGCTTTGCTGGACAGCGGGCATGAGGTTTTGACCATTACCAATTTGAGCATTGGCTATGCGGATAAAATTGTCAATGAAAAAATCTCTGCTCAAATTTTAAAAGGCAGTCGAGTGGCTCTGGTTGGCTCCAATGGTATTGGAAAAACTACTTTGCTGAAAACTCTGGCCGGATTTTTGCTGCCCCTGAATGGGCGGTTTAAATTGGGAGTTCAGGTTTCTTTGGGTTATTATGAACAGGAACAAAAATTTTTTCATCCGGATAAAACCATGCTGCAGGAAGTCTGGGATGATTTCCCGGCTTGCACTGAATTGGAAATTCGCAGTCTTCTGGCCGGTTTTTTGCTGCGGGGTGAAGATGTTTATAAGACCATGCGGGACTTGAGCGGGGGAGAAAAGGCCAGGGTAGCTCTGGCTAAATTATCCCTGCAAAAAGCCAATTTTCTGTTACTGGACGAACCGACCAACCATCTTGATGTTTATGCCAGGGAAATTCTGGAACAGGCTTTGCTGAATTTTGCCGGAACTATTTTGCTGATTTCGCACGACCGTTATTTTTTGCAGAAAATGGCTACGGAGGTTTGGGAATTAACTCCCAATGGAGTGCAGGTTTGGGAAGGTAATTATGATTATTATTGCAGTCATCGAAATCTTGAGGAAAAACCGCTTCCGAATAATTTGGCCAGCGAAACCAAAAACGCCTATCAGCAGCAGAAAGAAGCTCAGCGTCTAAAAGAAAAGCGGTTTAAACGAATTAAATATCTGGAGGAAATTATTCAGGACAGCGAAAAGGAAATTGAACAGCTTCATCAGGAAATGGAACAGGCTGAAGTTTTTACGGATTTGGAGCTTTTAATGCAAAAAAATCAGCGGCTGGAGGCTGTCCAGGCCGCTTTGGAAGAAGCCTATACTGAATGGCTGGAATTGTCAGATTCGGAAAGCTAGATGCCTACCTGAACCAAAACAGGATGGAGCATTCTAATGACTTCCTGGGGCTTAATGGCTACCAGATAGCCCCTTTTGCCGCCATTGATGTAAATTACAGGCAGATCAGCAATGGTTTCTTCCATGTAAATGGGCATTTTTTTGCGAGTACCAAAAGGAGAGGTTCCTCCAACCAGGTAGCCGGTATGTTTGTTGGCTATTTCCGGTTTGCAGGGGGTAATGGATTTGCAATTTAACAAACGAGCCAGATTTTTGGTAGAAATTTCCTTATCTCCGTGCATTAAAACTACCATTGGATTTTTGTTTTCGTCCTCCAGAATAATGGTTTTAATAACCAAATGCTCGTCTACCTGCAAATATCTGGCTGAAGCAGCAGTCCCGCCGTGTTCTTCATAGGGGTAAAGCTGATCAGTGTATTCGGCTTTATTTTGTTTTAAAAAGCGAATGGCCGGAGTAACCGGGGCTTTGTCTTTACTCATAATTGTGTCTCCTTGTTAAAAATTGATAAAAAATTTGATTATAAATAGAACGCTTAAAATATAGGTTAAAAGAGAAATTTGTTTGGCTCGACCGGAAGCCAGCATGATCGAACTGTAAAAAATCAAAGCTATCCCAATACCGCTGCCAATATCCGTGGTGATTAAAGTAATAATAATCATAAGAGCAATCGGAATAGTTTCAATAATATTTTTAAAATTGATTTTTTTAAAATAAGAAAGCATTGAAGTTCCGGCAATAATTAAAGCGGAAGAAGTAGCTGAAGCCGGAATAAGCTGAATCAAAGGTTCCAAAAACAAACAGAGAGCAAAGCCCAAAGCAATTACAACGGCGGTTAAACCAGTGCGACCTCCTTCCTCAATTCCTGCTGAGGACTCAGCACAGGAAGTAACAGTGGGAGTCCCCATTAAAGAGCCGCCGACAACTGCTACGGAATCGGATAACAGAGCTTCTTTCATATTGGGAAAGTCGCCGTTTGGATCTTTGGGCAGCTTGTTCCAGGCGGCCAGAAATACTCCAATGCTGCCAAACATATCACTAATGCAGTAAACTACAATCACTATTACCGAGGAAACAATGCCCAAATGAAAAAGTACCTGGGGGGAAAATTTAAAAAACAGCAGTTCTTTCCAGGTTGAAATGGAAGGCAAAAAATTAACGGACTGCAAGCTGGCAAAAGGCTGATAACCCCAAAGGTAAGCGGCAATCCAATAAAAGACGGAAGCCACGATAATGCCAAGCAAAATTCCGCCTTTTTTTTATGAAACAGCATAATGCCACTGACCAGAAGTCCAATAAAAGTAGTAAGAATATAGATTATCAATAAGGAATATTGAGTACCGAGGATCTCTTGGGTTGCTTCGGAACCATGTATAAGAAAATACAGCAGAGAAACTTTGGCCTCTTCAACCTGAATGGCGGCATTGCTGTTCAGACCAATTTGGATCAGCATCATACCAATGGCAACTCCAAGACCATTCCGGATAAAATCAGGAATGGCCTTGATAATTTTTTCCCGGATTCCCAAAGCTGAAAGCAGGACAAAAATAATCCCGGAAATTAGAACCAGAGTTAAGCCCCCCTGCAAGGCTTCCTGATAGGACAGATCGGATTTATTGGCAATCTCATGTGTTATCAGAACAAAATAAGCTGCTGTACCCAAGCCCGGAGCCAGTACAAAGGGTTTATTGGCCCAAAAAGCAATAAGCAAGGTACCAAAAACTGTGCTGAAAATGCTTCCCACAAATAGAGCCTGCCAAAGCTGAATATCACCTTCAGAAATAATGGAAGGAACAATCTGAATAGTATAGGCAATAGTAATAAAAGTGGTTAAACCGGCAATAATTTCGGTTCTGAAATTAGTTTTATTTTGAGATAATTGGAATATCTGATCCAGCTTATTCAACATAGGCCGGTTCCTCCTTAAACTTGATAGGTTTCTATTTTAATCCGGTTTTGAGTTAAATAAGCTACCTGTAACCCTGGACTGAGCCAGGGAGTGGAAATTTCGGTTTTAATCTCACCAATTTGCAGGGTACATGATTTCAGCTTCTGGGCAGCAATCAGGGAATGACGGATATTGTTCCGGCCAGCCCGAATTTGTCCCTGACAAGTACCCAAAATTAACACACTGCCTCCAGCTTCTACTTCAGCTCCAGCATGGACATCTCCTATAATAATTAAAGCTTCCGGAGCCTGAATTTTTTGTCCGGAACGAACCATACGAGGGTAAACCTGAGCTTTTTCCCAATCAACCGGAGGATGGATCTTTTCGGCCACAGGCTCCGGATCTGGTTGGGAAGGTTTTAAGACAATTTTGCGATTTTTTTCCCAATGCAGGTTGTGGTTAACTGTCAGGCCATAGTTTTGGCAAATGCTTTCAAAAGCAGAAAGATCTCTTTGTTCCTCCCCATTGATTTGCAGGGCAAATTTGCCTCCCTGAAAAAAATTGGGATGTTCTTCAAAAATTTCTATCAGCTTTTGCCGGATTTCCTGGGGAGTCAATTCCGGGTTAATTAAAAAAACCAGACCTTCTTTAATGCCTTTAATTGTTATATCCTGCATGGTCTTCTCTCCTTTGTGAGAACTTTTTAAAAAAGTTCGCTTAATTTTGATTTTTTCCTTGTTTTATTTTCAAATTACTTGAGAATGGCAGTTTTTTCTAAATTATCCTGGGGAATATTGCCCCTTAAAAAGGTTAAAATAAATAAAAAAGGAGGAACAGAACATGCAGGATCGACCTTTGAAAATTTTGCTCCTGGCCTCAGAAGCTGTGCCTTTTGTCAAAACCGGAGGTTTGGCTGATGTTATAGGCTCTTTGCCCAAGGCTTTGGCAGTGACGGTGAATGATGACTGCTTGATCAATGATGTTCGGGTAGCCATTCCCTGCTATAAGGGAGTGGAAAAAGAAGAGTGGAAAACTGATTTTGCAGTACCCATGGATAAGTATAATGCAACGGCCATTATTCGGGAAAGCCGGATTGAAGCTCATTTGGAAGGGCGGCAGCATCAAATTCCAGTTTATCTGGTGGATAATTATCATTATTTTGATCGACAGCATTTATATCAATATCCGGATGAAGCCGAACGCTTTATCTTTTGGAATAAGGCGGTTCTGGCAATGCTGCCCCGTTTGGACTGGAAGCCGGACATTATTCATTTGAATGATTGGCAATGCGGCCCTCTGGCCTTTTTTTTAAAAACCAAATATGCTGATCATCCTTTTTATCAAAAGATCAGTACGGTTTTTACCATTCATAATCTGCAATATCAGGGAAACTTTGGCAAGGAAAATCTGCCTTTTCTGGAAGTGGGGGAAGAATGGTTCAATTCCGATAATCTGGAATTTTATCACCGGCTCAACTTTATGAAAATGGGGATTTTGTACTCCGACTTAATCAGCACAGTGAGCCGAACTTATGCGGCAGAAATCCAAAGGCCGGAAAAAGGTGAAAAGCTGGATGGGCTTTTGCGGCGGCGTTCTTCGGATTTATTCGGGATTGTCAATGGTATAAATTATCATGAATTTAATCCTCAAACGGATAAGCGAATTTATCGCAATTATTCCTGGCGGGATCTGGAAAACAAAAAAGAAAATAAATATGCCCTGCAAAAACAATTAAAACTGCCGGTAAAAGCCTGTCCGGTTCTGGCTTTGATTTGCCGCCTGACCAGTCAAAAGGGTCTGGATCTGCTGGGCGAAATTGCGGAAGAATTGATGCACCTGGATTTGCAGTTGTTGATCCTGGGGGAAGGAGAAGAAAAATATCAGGCTTTATTCCGTCATCTACAGGAACATTATCCTCAAAAAGTTTATTTTTATCAGGGCTTCAACAGTATTCTGGCTCAAAGAATCTATGCCGGAGCTGATATGTTTTTAATGCCTTCTTTATTTGAACCCTGCGGTCTTAGTCAAATGATTGCCATGCGTTATGGAACCATTCCCATTGTGCGTTCAACCGGAGGTTTGGCCGATACGGTGCATGATTACAATCCGGTAACCGGATCGGGCAATGGCTTTGTTTTCAAGGAATTTCAGGGACGGGCTTTATATCATGCTTTGGCCAGAGCCATTAAATTGTGGAGGGACAGCCCGGTGCAATGGCAAAAGCTGATTGAAAGAGGCATGGAAACTGATTTTTCCTGGGCCAGATCCGGAGTGGAATATCTGGAATTATACCAGGAAGCTATTGCTCGTCATCTGGGACAAAGAAAACTGGCTTAAAAGCTGTCTTCCTCAATAAATTTTGGTTGATAAAAACAGGCTTTCAAGTAAATTTTTGGAGAACTGTTTCCTTTTTTGCTTGCTAATAGCTGGGAAAAAATTTATAATGAAAGCAGGCAGCAAACCAAAATTTAGAAATGGGGGGAAAACATGCGTTGTTTAATAATCAGTGCAGGCAATCTGGAGGATCAGGCTTTACTGGGCAAACTTATAGACAGCAATACCAAAGTAATTTGTGCGGATGGTGGAGCTAACTGTTTGGCTGATTTTGGTTTTGTTCCGGATGTAATTATTGGAGATATGGACTCGATTAAACCCCAAAACCTTTTGACCTTTACCCGGCAGGGTTCCCGAATTAAACAATACCCAACGATGAAAGACGAAACCGATACTGCTTTAGCCTTGATGGAAGCTTTGTCGGATACTCCGGATGAAGTGATTATTTTGGGAGCTACAGGCAATCGGCTGGATCATACGCTGGCTAATGTGCATTTGCTGCGAATGGCGGCTGAAAAAGGGGTTTCAGCCTGTCTCATAGATGCTTATCAGGAAATTCGTTTAATTACCAGGAGAACTCCGGTTTCCTTTTTTGGAATTCCGAAGGAAGTTTTTTCCTTACTGCCTTTAAGCGAGGAAGTAACCGGAATTACAGTTACCGGGGCTAAATGGTCCATGCGAAATCAGAATTTTTCCCTGGGTCATCCCTACGGAGTCAGTAATGAGGTCTTGGGCGGCAAGGTAGGTATTTCAGTGGGCAGCGGTATGCTGCTGTTTATTCGGGTCAGAGAAAAAGGTGATATGGCCGAGCGTTTTGCAGAAGATCTGGATCTTTAAGGCTGCTTCAAACTGAAAGTTAAAATAAATTCTTCCAGGGAGGCTTTAAAGTCTCGTTGTCCCTGCTTTATTTGTCGGTCGATTTTTTGCAGATAAAGCAGGGCCTTTTGAGCTTCGGCTGGGGAAACAGCCTGTTTTTTGATTCTTTTCAGGGCGTAAAAGGGCAGGCCTAATTCCGCCATAATCTGCTGATCAGATTTTTGCTGACTCAAAGCCGTTTTGACCCGATAAATTTCCCGGAAACTGGCAGCTAAACTGGCCAGAATTAACTGAGGCGGCTGTTTTAATTGCAGCAAATCCTGTAAGCCTTGAAAGGAAAGCCGGGTTTGTCTGCTGCAGATATTTTCTGCCACTTTAAAAATATTTTCTTCCAAAGGAACAGGAGTCAGATTTTGAACCATTGCTAAAGTTATGGGGCTTTGCAGGGTTTGCAGTTTGTTTAATTCCTGTTCCAGAATCAATAAATTATTCCCTGAACGGCTTAACAATAATTCCAAAGCGGCTGGAGATATTTGCACCCTTTTTCTAACCCATTGCCGCAGCTCAGGCAGCTTGAGTGGAGCAAATTCCCGAACTTTACCAAATTTCTGGCAGGCTTTAAATAATTTGCGGCGTTTGTCAACCTGTTCTCCTGCAATTAACACCAGACAAGTGCTATCCAGAGGTTGAGACAGATATTTTAACAGAGCGGTTTCTTCATGATGTTTTAAGGAACTGACAATATCTTTGACAATTACCAGACGATGGGAGCCAAAAAAAGGCATGGTGTTGGCAGCTTCCACAATTTCTTCCGGGGAAACACTATCCCCTTCCAATCTGATTAAATTAAAATCCTGTTCTTCTTCTGTCAGAAAAGCCTGACTTAATTTTTGTAAGGCTTGTTGCAGTAAAAATTTCTCGAAGCCGTAAAACAGATAAACAGGAGCAAATTGTTTTTCCAAACCCATGCAAAACCCCCCTTAATTTGCTTTGTCTGAAATTATTATAGCATTGACAGAAACTTTTTTCCATTTGGAGTCATAAAATTGTTTAAAAAAGATAAAAAAGGTTTGACAGCCGGATTATTGTTTGCTATAATAAGGTCGTTGCAATGAGCGGGTGTAGCTCAATGGTAGAGCGTCGGCCTTCCAAGCCGATTACGTGGGTTCGATTCCCATCACCCGCTCCAAATATTTGTCCCAGTAGCTCAGCTGGATAGAGCAACGGACTTCTAATCCGTAGGTCGGGGGTTCGAATCCCTCCTGGGACGCCACACAAGACAGCGATGAGATGAAAAGAAATCCTGTCTTATTTTTTTGCAGGCAATGCTTATGCGTAAAATTCAGAAGCATATTTGGAAGCAGCAAAAGTAATAAATAAAAAGTGGGCAGAACCCACTTTTTTGCAGTTAAAATTCGGATGTTTGAATTTACTTTTTGCGTTTAAATTTCATAACTAAAAACAAAGCTGCAAGCATAGTAAGCAGAGCAATAATTCCTATTGCCCAGTCGGAAGTGGCTGATAACTGGACATTATTTCCGCCCGGATTTCCATGGCCTGGAGGATTGGGAAAGCCCTGACCAGGGAGATTTCCGCCACTAAGGGGCTGCTGAGGCGAAAATGTTTTAGCTTGCCTGTTTTTATTGGTTAAATCTGGATAGTTGGAAGATGGCTTTCGCTGATTGCCACCACCTTGACCTCCCATATCTGACAGGTTTAAATTTGAGCAGTCGATTAAAGCGGAAGGATTTTTTTTCTGGCCTTCGTTGGTAGAAGGAATAGTTCCGTTCAACTGTCCCTGAATACTTTGCATTCGCAAATTATTAAATTCCAAAAAAGTGGTTACTGCTTTTTGATGTTCTGCATAAGTATAAAAAGCGGTGGGATCAATTTGCAGATAAGGACTGATCAATTCATCCATCTGAGCAGCTTTGGCAGCGAAATAGCCGCTTTGAAAATATTCCTTCAGGATTTTTTGATAGTTTTGATGGTATTCAACCAAATATTCCGGTACGGCCAGAAGCTGACTGATTAAAGGACGATTGGCCATTTCAACTTGAGTAACCGGAGTATCAATGGGAAAATTAACTGAGTCAGAAGCATTGCGTCCCATTCCTCCATAAGCTGAATTATAGTCCCAGGGCAAAATGGTTATTTGGCCATCTTTTTCGTATAAATAGTAATTCTGGTGCATGGCAGAACTGTAGCTGTCAAAATTGCAAAGAAAAGTATGAGCAGCCAGATAACGCAAAATTTCATCTACATCCCAGTATTCTTCCAGATCTTTTCCGGAATTGAGAGCTTTGAGAGCGGCAATTAAACGGGTTTTTTGTCCCTGATCCTGATCAAAAACTGCATTATTCAGAATTTCACTGTAGCTGTCCGGGTTGTCATCAGTGTAAAGCAGATCTCCTCCCTTGGAGCTGCTGCCCATCATACCGCCGCCTTGCCTGGGAGGGGAAATTTTTCCGGAAGAATTAAATTGATCAGGGCGAAAATTGCCGGAACTGTTAAAACCGGCTTTTTCCCGTTGTTGTTCTTTATTTTGAGGATTGCCTCGATTTCCACCAAAGCCCATTCTGACATTGTAAAGCTGGCCATGATCATTGCCAAACACTCTTTGAGCATAGCTGTCATCATAGGCTTCCAGGGCAAAATACAGACCCCAGTATTCTCCATTTACATAAATGTTGGCATAACTGAAATAAGGGGTATCCAGACCCATAAACCGCATTAAATCAAAGGACATATATTCCTTTAAACTTGTGGCATCACTGACCATATTGTTTAAAATTAACTTATCCAAATTGTTGAAGGTTTGGCCGTCAACATAGTGATCAAATTCAACCTTAAAGCTGACCCGGTCATCGGGATTATTTTTGGCCACCATTCGTAAACTGCTGTTGCCTTTGGGACGAATACCGACTGTAGAAATTGAAGTACCGTTAATTTCCAGATCTACGGGCAGATATTCTTCCTGCAAAGCATTGATTATCAAATTATCCCATTTTCCCTGATCAACTCTAATATTTATTGCCATAATTTCATTATCGCTGAAATAATTGGCATAGGTGGCTTCAGTCTTTGGAACTTCCTGCTGACGGCTCAAACAAAACAAATAAATGCTTATTCCCACTGCACCAACCAAAAGAACAATAGTTAAATAATTGAGATATTTTTTGTTAATCATCTTTATTCCTCAGCTTTAAGCCATATAGTCTCCGTTAAAAGTAACCAGAGAAGCATTTTTTACTCCTTCAAGCTGGGAAAGCTGGTTAATAAAACTGTATTCTCCTTCTTTCAGCCGAATTTCAATGGCTAATTCAATGCCCTGAGTGGAAACGGTTTTAGATTTAAGCAAGAATCTGGAAGTAGAAGATTGAATAAGCTGTTGACTTTGCTTTTCACTGACTTCATCCAAACAATGCAGAATCAGCATATAAGGTTGATCACTGCGTTTTTTATTCACAAACAACAGCATAAAAATACCAATGAAGACGGAACCAATGACCGCCAGAGGAATTAAGCCGGCTCCCAAAACAATTCCGATGGCTATGGACCAGAAAATAAAAGCAATGTCTACAGGTTCCTTGACAGCGGTTCTGAAACGGACAATGGATAAAGCCCCGACCATGCCCAAAGAGAGAATAACATTAGAAGAAACAGCACTGATAACCAGAGTGGTAATCAAACTCAAAGCTATCAGAGAAATACCAAAATTAGCTGAATACATGACCCCATTAAAACTTTTTTTATAAATCAGAAAAACAAACAAACCAAGAACTAAAGCCAGAGCCAGGGAAATCAGACAGTCCACCAGAGAAAAAGAGGAGACTGATTCCAAAAAGCTGCTATTGAAAATATCTTTAAAAGTCATTTTAACCTCCTTTGGATTCTTAACTGTAAATTCTGGCGGCCACATATTTGGAAATGGCCGAAGAGTGGCGGGTGTTGGTTTGAATTAAATCCCGAATTATTTCCGGTAAAAATTCGTCAAATTTGACTTCTAAAATAAAATGACCGGGGGTGCTGACTGAAACCAGGGGCAGCTCCGGATTAAAAAGATCAGTGGAATAATTGCTGGAACAAATCCTGCTGTCCAGAGTAATGCGGACATTGCCCGGAGCATAAATAAAAGGTTCTCTCTGATATTCCACAATGGTTTTGGGTCTTAATTGCTGGCAGGTCATTTTCAGGCGTAATTCTTCCAAAACTTTTCGTTCGCTGGTGTCCAGAGAGTTGATTTCTCCAGCCAGGATTTTTTCAACTTCATCTTGAGTCAGTCTGGCTGAACCTTTATGGCAATAATCACCTGCTTTAAATTTTTTCTCCAGACGAATAAAGGAAGCATCCTGATTATAAAAGCGAATTCGAAATTTTTCCCGTACTTTCAAACCATTTAGCTTTTCCCGAACAGCTTTATTTTCAAAATTATCAAAATACAAGCTGCGAACCTGATAAAATCCTTCTGAATTAACATGAGGATCTTTTGCACATACGAGCTTTAAAGCCTGAGAAATAGTTAGATAATCTCCATAACTGATGAAATGTTTAAATTCATGCCGAAACTTGAGATTAGCACTATAAGTATCGGGTGATTCTAAACTGAAAAGATCTTTAAGAAAAATAAATAATCACCTCCTTTCCTGTTAATTGGATATGGATTGAAGCTTGCGAATATGATTATAAAATTGCAACCTTAAAAATAACTTAAATTTATAATATATTTTTTGTAGATAAAACAAATAAATTTATCATTTTAAAATAAACAGCTTAAAAATACCTTAAATTTTAATTTTACAAGTTGAAACAGTTTGTTCTAAAGTCAGCTGATTTGAAATAATCTTTTTAAAAAGCAGGAATAAGTGGAACTTTGCCGAATATTATCCTGTAAAGTGCAAAGGAGGAATTAACCCAAAAATGAATAGAAATTTAACTTTGGAATCAGTTAGAATAACTGAAATGGCGGCTTTGGCTTCCGCTCAATGGATGGGTCGGGGCTTGAAAAACGAAGCTGACGGAGCAGCTACTACAGCTATGCGGGCTGTTTTTGATACGGTTCCCATCAATGGAACAGTGGTCATTGGAGAAGGAGAAATGGACGAAGCTCCAATGCTGTATATTGGGGAAAATGTAGGCTGTGATCCTGACGGTCCTGCTGTAGATGTAGCTGTTGATCCCCTGGAAGGCACCAATATTTTGGCTAAAGGTTTACCCAATGCCCTGTCAGTTATTGCTATTTCCGAAAAAGGCAATCTTTTGCACGCTCCGGATATGTATATGGAAAAAATTGCTGTAGGTCCCAGGGCTGCCGGTAAAATCAGTTTGGACGATCCTTTGGAAAAAACTCTGGAAATTGTGGCTGAAGCCAATAATAAGCGTTTAAATGATTTAACGGTGATTTTGCTGGAAAGAGAACGGCATCAAAAACTTATTGATACCATTCGTAAAGTGGGAGGCCGGGTTTTCCTGATTGGTGACGGTGATGTCGGAGCGGCAATCTATACGGCCATTGAAGAAACTGGAATCGATCTTTATGTGGGTATTGGAGGAGCCCCGGAAGGAGTGATTGCTGCTGCTGCCTTGAAATGTCTGGGGGGAGAAATGCAGGCTCGCTTATATCCGGAAGATGAAGAAGAACGGCAGCGTTGCTATAAAATGGGAATTACCGATTTAAACAAAATTATGTATATGGATGATCTGGTTAAAGGTGATGATGCTATTTTCTCGGCTACCGGAGTAACCAGCGGTTCTTTGCTCAAGGGAGTTAATTTCCTGGGTGGCGGCAGAGCCGAAACTCATTCCGTAGTCATGCGGGCTAAAACCAGAACTGTGCGTTATATCTCGGCCATTCATGACATTGATCTGAAATTGCAGTCTCTTAACCGGCAGGTCAGTCAAATTGATAACTGGCAGGCTTTGCACGAGGAATTCAAAGGCTTGAAATAGGGGCAAAGCCAGATTCGGAATTGTCTGGTATTGGGGGCTTCAAACCCACAGTGGGTTTGAAGCCCCTTTTTAACGGGATTCTCGAAAATACGATTTGCCCAGAAAAGGAGAACTGTCCTGGAAACTCCGAAAGCTCAGCAAAATCAAAGCAATAATTGTGGCCAGATAAGGCAGAATACTGTAGAATTCAGCGGGAATAAAGCTTAAAGGATAATAAAATCTTAGAATGGAAAGACCTCCGAAGAACAAAGAACAATAAAGTGCTTTGTAAGGGTTCCAGCGGGAAAAGATGACCAGAGCCAGAGATAACCAGCCGTAACCGGACAGTCCGTTAAAAATCCAGACTCCTCCGCAGCCAAAGGAAGAATTAAGCACCAAATATAAACCGGCCAGTCCGGAAATTCCTCCTCCGATGATTATTGCCCAGTAACGATACCAGGAAACCCGGATTCCACAGGCATCAGCCGCCGCCGGATTTTCTCCGACGGCTCGCAAATTTAAGCCTGTAGAGGTATGATAAAACAAACAGCCCCAAATTAAAACCAGAATGATCGCCAGGTAAACCAGAAAATTATAGGAAAAAAGCAATTTCCCCAACCAGCCGGTTTTGGCCAGAGTCTGAAAACAGGGTAAAGCTGTATTAAAAACCTGAATTGGCTCTATGACTGCATAACCGGAAGCAGACAGACTGACCAGATATTCTCCCACAAAATTGGCCAGACCTGTGCCAGTGATAGTTAGAGCCAGACCTGCTATATTTTGATTGGCTTTCAAGGTAACAGTTAGAAAGGCAAAAAATAAAGCAGCCAGGCAGGTTGTTCCCAGAGACCCCAAAAGGCTCCATAAAATAATGGTTCCGGAAGTTGTCGGCTGCAGGCAGTAAAGAGTGGCAAAACCTCCGATTCCTCCCAAAAAGACCAGACCTTCCAGCCCCAAATTCAAAGTGCCGGATTTTTCCGTCAGCATTTCTCCCAGCGTTCCCAGGAGCAGAGGAACGGAAGCGGTGACAGCCATAATCAGGAAATTTAAAAAATAGCTCATAGTTGATCCTTTCGGCTGATTTGGTAGTTAATAAAAAATTCTCCGATCAGCATGGCAAAAAAGACAAGTCCCAAAAGTACCTCGGAAGCAGAGGAGGGAATGCCCAGAATGGTTTGCAGAGTTTGGCTGCCTTTGGTTAAAACTGCCACTAAGAAAGCAATGGGAAACATGGCCCAGGGATTCAGTCGCCCCAGCCAGGCTATGGCAATGGCGGTATAACCATAATTGGCAGAGGTGGCCGGAGTCAGGGTATAAGATGAACCGGCAACCAGCAGAAAACCAATCAGACCAGCTAAAGCTCCGGATAGAAACATATTTTGTATAATTATACGGGCTATGGGCATTCCGGCATAATGAGCAGTTTTGGGGTTTTCTCCCAGAACCGTTAGTTCATAGCCATAATGGGTATGGTTCAAATACCAGACTAAAAACAGGATTGTCAAAACAATAAACAGCCAGCTTATGGGTATTCCTCCCCATTCCGGCAGGCGGGCAGCGAGGGGGAACATAGCTGCTTTGGGATAGGTGCCGGTCGCATCTCGCCAGGGGTGGGAAACCAAATAAACAGTCAGACCAATGGCTATATAATTTAACATCAGGCTGAATAAAGTTTCATTAACCTGGCGGTAAGCTTTAAAAAGAGCGGGCAATATTCCCCAAAGTCCTCCGGCCAGCAAAGCTGCCGCCAGCATAAATGGCATGGGACAGGCAAAAGAGCTGAATAAGGCTACAAAGCTGGCTCCAATGGCTCCCAGCATAATTTGACCTTCGGCTCCAATGTTCCAAAAGCCCATGCGAAAGGCCGGAATTAAGGCGAGAGCTGCCCCGGTCAGAGGCAGAGCAATTTTTAAAGTAGCCAGACGGGCAATCTCATTTTGCAGGCTTCCCTGCCACAAAATCAGCAGAACTTCATGCAGCGGGTGTCCCAAAAGAGCAAACCAGCTTCCGCCCAGAGCCAAAGCCAGGATAAGACTGCTCAGACGAATCAGGCTGGCCTGATAAAAAGGTAAAGGTTTTCTGATTTTAAGCAATTATTTTATTCCTTCAAACCGGAGCAGACGATCCGAATATTTCTGCAAAAGCTGTTCTTCCTCATCTGTCCAGATAATAACAGTTCTTTGAGCTTTTAAACGGTTTAGAAGATTAAGCCAGATTTCCAAGGCCTTGAAATCCAGACCTCTGGTGGGGCAGTCAGCTAAAAGAATGTCCGGCTGACTGAAAACTTCCCGTCCCAATAAAATCTTTTGCTGGTTGCCCCCCGATAAAAAGCCTATGGGCAAGTCGGGGCGGTCGAGCTGAATTTTTAAAGGCTGCAAAATTCTGGCGGCCAGCTTTTTGGCCATTTGTCCGGCTTTGGGGTGCTGAAAAGTTCGAAGCTGCATATTGGGCTGGATTCCACTGGAAAAAATCAGGCCGGAACAACTGCGATCCGGAGGAATATAGCGTAGTTGCAGACCGCTTTTTCTGATTTGCACCGAGTTTTTCTGGCTGAGTTCCCAAATGCGGGATTTGGTGGCAAATTTAATAGAACCGGTGTAATCGGTTTTTAAGCCGGCCAGAATTTCCAATAACTGTCGGGAATAAATGCTTCCGGTTAAACCCAGAATTTCACCGCCCCAGGCTTGCAAGCTTAAACTGGCATAATTTGACCAGCTTAGTTTTTCTATTTTCAAATATTGCTCAGAGTGGCTTAAAGGAGGATTGTCCGCAGGGAGAGGTTCAGTGAAAACCGGAGGGTTTTCCGACACTTCAATCAATTCTCCCTGTCTGAAAAAAGCAATCCGATTGGCAATTTGAGAGGCTTCCCTGGCATCATGGGTAATAATTAAAATAGTTTTGCCTTCGCTTTGTAATTTTTGCAAAGCCTGTCTTAATTTGAGCTTTTCAGCGTTGCCCAAAATAGCTGATGGTTCATCCAGAATTAAAATTTGAGCTTGTCGGTGAATGAGACGGACAATTTCCAGAACTTGCTTCTGCACCAGAGATAATCGGGCAACAGGCTGCGACCAGGGCAGTTCAAAATTATATTGCCGGCAGATTTTTTGAGCCTGTGCCTTAATTTGAGCCGGTTTAACTTTTAAACCCAAAGCCAGATTTTCTTCTCCGGTCATGCTTTCCACCAAACGAAATTGTTGCTGGATCATGCCGATTCCCAAAGCCAAAGCTTTTTGAGGTGAACTTATTTTGACTTTTTGTCCCTCCAGATAAATCTGGCCGGAATCCGGTTGATAAATTCCGGCCAGCAGGTTCATAAAAGTGGTTTTGCCGCTGCCATTTTCGCCTAAAACGGCTAAAATTTCTCCTCGGTAAACTTGCAGGCTGATTTGTCGATTGGCTTGAATGGAACCAAAGCTTTTGCTGAGCCGATCTGTTTGCAAGATTATTTTAGAAATTGCCATTGAACAGGGTAATTCCTTCTATAATATAGGAAAAATAAGGAGCGGATCGCTTTTCTGACTCTGTTAAATAATCACCGGCGGCTACTGTAATGGTATCTTGAGGATTAAGATAATTCCAGCCGCTGAAGGGGCCGGCAAAGACCTTTAATTCTCCGGAAATTAACTGAGCTTTGGCTTGATCCAGAGCTTCCTGAGTTCCTGGAGCGGCAATAGCTCTATTCAAAGGGGTTAAACAAACAGTTCCATCGGACAACCCCGAACACCAGTCCGCAGCAATTTCCCGACCCTCCATCAAACATTGGACGGCATAAGTCAGATAAATGCTCCAGTCTACTCTGGTGGAAATTAAAGAGGCTCGAGGAGCCGCTTCGCTCAGATCTCCATTATAGCCACAGTGATAAACTCCATTAGCTTCGGCTGTGGTGGCTGGAGTGCTGTTAATGGATTGCTGACAAATAACCTGACAGCCCTGATCAATTAAGGCCTGAGCCGCCGCCGCTTCTCTGGCTGGATCGTTCCAGGAATCAATTTTCGTGACCAGCATGGTAGCTTCCGGGCAAACGGATTTGGCTCCCAGATAAAAGGCCGTAAAACTGGAAATAACTTCTTCAAAGTAAAAACCGGCTACAAAACCCAACTGAGGCTTAACGCCCTGTGCCTGTAATTCTTTCAATTTCAGACCGGCGGCAATTCCGGTTAAATAGCGTCCTTCATAAACAGCGGCAAAATAATTGTGATAATTGGGCAGGTCAACTGTTTGAGCCTGGATTCCGGAGGCATGGCAAAATTGAATTTGCGGATAGCGGCGGGCAGCTTCAATGAAATATTCTTCATAACCATAAGAAGTGCCAAAAATAATCTGACAGCCAGCCGCAGCCAGCTCATCAATAGCTGTGGTACATTCTTCATTTTCCCGGATATTATATTTATTGATCACCTGATCGGAAGTCAGATTCATATTCTGCATCATTTTTTTGGTTCCCTGATCATGGTTGTAGGTATAGGACATTTTTATAGGGTCGGTCAGGTGAATAAAGCCGATTTTAAGCTTCTCATCGGCAAGCTCAGAAGAATTATTGCAGGCAGTTAGGGTTCCGAGCAGGAGGAGCAAAAAAACTATCAGAATTTTTTTCATGTTAATTTTCCTTTTTTATTTTTAATTTTAGCCTAAATCCAAGTAAACTGCAAGTGAACTACTCCGACTTATAGAAGTCGGAGCTTCCTGCTTCAATCACTACTGCCTGGCTAACATAATCGTTAGCTCAGGTCTTACACAATGTCCACAGGCGTATGAGTTTGGGCTGTTCCATCCCTACTGTATATTTAGTT
>JAZRXK010000015.1:0-16485 GCA_045600185.1 Desulfocucumaceae bacterium | reverse complement strand
ACCGCCGCCGGTGGTGGTTCCAGGAGTGGCAGGTTGATCCTGCGGGGTCTGCGGAGTTTGCGGATCCTGCGGGGTCTGCGGATCCTGCGGAGTCTGCGGAGTCTGCGGAGTCTGCGGAGTCTGCGGAGTCTGCGGAGTCTGCTGAGTCTGCTGATCCTGCGGAGTCGGAGAAGTCGTACTTTCGGAGAAAATAGTTAAACCGCTTTCAGTTAAATCGGTATAATCACCATAATTCAGGAACATTACGATGGCTTCCGCTCTGGTAACTGATTTGGTAGCATTAAAACTGCCATCCAGATAACCATTGATAAGTCCAAGTTTAGTTAAACTACCAATATATCCCTTGCTCCAAGCCGGAATGCTATCGCCATCGGTGAGTTTGTCAGCCGCAGATGCGTCTTCGGGAACACCAGCTAACTTGGCAATAAGAACTGCGATTTCCTGACGAGTCATGCCTTCGTTGGGTCGCATGGTTCCATCGGAATAGCCACTAATATAGCCAGCATTATAAGCTATAGCTACATCATTGTAGAACCAGTCGGATGGTTTTACATCTGTGAAATTGATTGCAGTGGGTTCAGTATAATTATGGTATCTGTTAACCCATACCATAACTTCAGCCCGGGTAATTATATTATTCGCCCGGAAACTGTTGACAGTGATTCCCTGGGCTAACTCCTCCGGAGTGGGGGGATAACCTGCAGTGTACCCCTGATCTGCCCACCACTGAATGTAGTTTTCCGCCCAGTGTCCGGAAATATCTGAAAAGCTTACTGCATAAGCTCCAACTGACAGAGCCAGCAGCAAAACCAGTCCCAGACCCACCACAGCGGATTTCCGCATCAGGTTAGTTCTTTTCATTTTTTGACCACCTTTTGAATTTTTTGCTAACATCACCATACCTGAAACATGGCTGATCCAAGCATATCATATAATGAAGCCTGGCCAAAATTCAATGATTTCAGGCTTGTGCTGAAAGCTGACTTTTATTATACAATAGTTTAGTTAAATATGCAATACATATTTTAACAAAGATTTTACAACACCGATATTACCTCTAAAATCAAGGCAAGTACTGACGGTACTGATCAATGTAATAAGATTTGGTTAAAGACTTTTCTTTTTCATATTCATTCCTAATCGTGTTTACAATGTCAGTGGAGGCTCCGATAGCCTGCAGCTCACTTTCCAAACTGGCTAAAATACCGGATACCTTACCATCACATTCTCCTTCCAGACTCATCGCTGTTCCGGCGTTCTTATCAGCTATGGCCTGACCCAATCTTCCCATATACTCTGCTTTGCAGGCATAGAGCTGCGAAACATATTTATTAACAATAGCTTGCTCCTTACTTTGGCCTGGGGCTTGTTCTTCAGGCTGTTTACTTTCAGAGGACTGACTTTTTGACTGATTTTCCAACTGATTCTGTGCTTGATTTTCTGGTTGATCGGATTCCATGGTTTTTGCAGTTTCTGTGGTTTGATTTTTCCTGGTAATCGCTTTCAAAGCTTCTTCCGGTTTCAGTTGACCAGTCAAAAGTTGTTTTTCTTCTTCCAGAGTAAAATCCCTGGAAATGTCCACTTCATAATTATCCAGAACCTGAGTCACAGTTTCTTTACTGGAAGCTAATTGATCCGCTATTTCTTCCGAGGTATAATTATTACTGTCCTTATAAGCTTTCCATAAAGCAGGTGCTTCCTGGATGGCATCAATATACCCTATATTCATATCATCCATATATTGCCTGACCATAATAATTTTATCTTTTTGCCATAATGCCCCAATCAACACTATTGCCAAAAATATCACCAGAACAATTAGAAAAATTTTCTTCCACATCCTGATAATCCGCCTCCTGAAAAAAATTTAGATCACTACTTACCAGCTAAAATTGCCCTGCCGTTGTACATCAACTCCTTTCCGCAATCTCCCAAATATTTCATAGCCTTCTCAAACCAATGAAACTCCATGGCTTCCTGATGAGCATCGCTACCTAAAAGTTGAATAACGCCGGATTTTATCAATTTAAGATAACGACTTCTGGTAAATAAGGACATAAAAGCCTCTGCATTGATTTGGAAGATCACATTTAGTTCTAATAATTTGGAAATATCCTTCCAATTATAGCGATTAACATGAGCAATTATTGGCTTCAAACGGCATTGCGATTTGATTAAATAAACTGTTTCTATCAATTCTTCCCGCCAATAATCCTGGGGCATTTCCAGCAAAATATAGTTTGTGCCTTTAACACACAGCCTTTCCAGGCCCGGAAGCTGATCCAGACCATTTTCCAGGGTAACTTCAGCCGCAGGAATAATCTTTATGGATTCTTCCTGCAAAGCCTGGGTCAGTTGCTCCAAAGCTGATTGTCTCAACTGCAAAAACTTCTCAACCTTGTGTCCCTGCTTCAAATAAAAGTGAGAGGTCGCTACAATCGTGTCAATTCCCACCTGCTGAGCTTTTTTTATTTGATTTAATGAAGTGGCCAGATTATTGCTTCCATGGTCAACTCCAGGTAATATATGAGAATGAAAATCAATATACATTTTTTTAATCCTGTTTCGTTAATCATGACTAATCTTTTGTGTCAGCGTTCTTTTCTGAATTGTTAACATTTTCTTCCTGAATATACAGTGCATAATCATTATCACCATAACTATTGATAACATGGAAATAACCTTCTTTGGCTTCCTGACCGTAACGATATCTTTGATAACCATAGCTTCTTTTGGAATAACCGTAACGGGTATATCCGTATTTATAACGATATTTGCCTTTATAAGAACGGTAATAACGATGTATGCCATAATATTCTTTTCGTGCATCGTTAAAGATCAGACCCAAAATCCTTGCATTAACTTTTTCCAGGGCGTTAACAGTATCTCGCAAAATCCCTGTAGTAGTATAGTTTTGTCTGGCTATTAAAACCAGACCAGCAACAACCGAGGTTAAAACAACGGCGTCGGTTACAACACCGACCGGAGGACTGTCAATAAAAATGCAGTCAAAACTGCCCTTTAATTTATTCAGCAGGGTTTTCATGCGGGAAGACCCCAAAAGTTCTGCCGGATTGGGAGGAATAGTTCCAACTGTCAAAATTGACAAATTCGGGTATTTGGTAGGATGAATACAAATTTCTTCCGTCAGACCGCCCAGAACATCACTTAAGCCCGGCTTAGATGGCAAATCAAAATAACGATGTACCTGGGGTTTACGCAAATCCCCATCCATAACCAGAATTTTCAGGCCAGCCTGAGCAAAAGTAATTGCCAGGTTTAAGCAGGTAGTGGTTTTCCCTTCTCCTGGCTGTGAACTGGTAAAGGCAATTGCAGCGCCTTTTTCACCTGCAAGAGAAAACATCAGGTTGGTTCTGGCGGCCTTATAGGCTTCCGCGATTTCAAAACTGGTCTTCGGATGCAGCAAAGTTCCTTCCCTGGATGTAAAATTATTTTTTTGATGTCTATTCCAATTCCAACTCCAGATATGCCGGAGAACTCCCATTGATCACTTCAACTCTTTTCTAGCTTTCTTTTTCTACTCTATTTTCTCTGTAAGCATACTCCGTCCGATAACCAGTCCGATAACCATAGGATTGAGATTTATGTGTAACCAGCAGGGGAGGAATTTCCCCAAGCACCGGAAAATCAAACAAGCGGGCTAATTTATTTTGCGATTTAATTCTGGTATCCAGAACAGTTAAAACCGCAAAAAGCAAACAGATCAAAATAAAAACTAAAAAGCCGCCCAAAAAAATACTTTTCAACACACTAATTCCATAGGTAGGCTTTTCAGGCACCTTGGCTTCATCAATTATTTCAACACTTCCGCCATGAACAATCTCCACAATCTCATTCCGCAGAATCTGAGCCAGGATATTAGCTATTTTAGCTGAATTTTCCGGATTTAAATCGGAAACAGTTATTTTAAGTACTTCTGTTTCATCGACTGCTTCAGCCGTTACCTCACTTCGCAGTATGTCAGCAGTATAGTTTCCTCCCATCTGGTAAGCAACCTGTTCTAAAATCCGATCACTTCGTATAATAATAATGTAAGGCCCTGCCAAAGCTTGAGAAAGATAAACATCATTTAAGTTGATATTTCCAGTTTTCTGATTTTGTTCATTAAGAACATAAAGAGTAGTTGAAGCTTTATATACCGGAACCTGAAAAAAAGCAGCGTAAATATACCCAATAACCGCCCCTAAAATGGTTATTAAAACAATAAGCATTTTTCTGGACCACAGGACAGTAAATATTTCCTGATAATCAATTTCTATAACCTTATCTGTTGTTTCTTCAAGCTTTTCAGCCAAGCTTTTAACACCTCCAGACACATATTTTCAATCTGCTGCCAATTTTTATATTCTGAAGCTCCCAATAATTCCTACCTCAAGATAATCACTAATTATTTTAACAAATATTAAGTTGTTTGTAAACAAAAATTATTGTAATTTTGTTGAAAAAGAATTTCACATCCTTCCAATTATTTTTCAGCTATTTTTTTCTGGACATAGTTTGAATTTACATTTATCATTATAGCATACAAACCAGAAAAGAGGAATTGATTTTGCAAAAAAATATTTTGACTTTCTCCAGGAAGTTTCTGCAAGCCAATGCACATTTACGAATCCACAATTTACACCAGCCTTATTTGAGTCAACCAGACAAGCCAGCTATTTTTTATAAAGAAAGAACCATCTGCTATGGTGAATTGGAAAGAAATATTCTTAAATTGGCCACTTTCCTGAAAAACAATGGCTTGAGGCCTCAACAAAGGGTAGCTTTGGCTCTGCCCAACAGTCCGGCTTTTCTTTATGCCTATCTGGGAATCAGTCGGGCGGGAGGAGTGGTTTTACCTCTGCATTTGCAGCAAACCGCTCAGGAGCTGCTTTATATTCTGGAAGATGGAGAAGCGGCTTTTCTGATCACCAATTCCGCCATAGCAGAAAAATTTAAAGAAACTGGTAATTTCAAAATTTTGCTTATGGATTCCCCCTGGGGATTGGAGGATGATTTTCCCTGCGAAACTGATTTTCCCGCAGGAGAATTACAGGATACTGCCACTTTTCTTTATACTTCCGGCACCACCGGAAAGCCCAAAGCGGCCATGCTGACCCAGGGTAATTTATTATCCAATGTTTTATCCATGCACGCCATTTCCAGCTTTGATCGCAATAATCATTTTCTGACAGTCTTACCCATGTTTCACAGCTTTGGCTGGAGTACCAGTGTTTTGCTGCCTCTTTTCCGGGGAATTCCTGTCACTATTGTTGATGGTTTTCGTCCCAAGGAAATTCTCAAGCTTCTGACCAGTGCTGAAAAGGGGATCACTGTATTTTGCGGAGTACCCGGCATGTTCCATGTTTTAAGCCGTATGTCCCAAAAAGTTAAATTCCCGACTTTGCGTTATGCCTTTTCCGGCGGAGATTCCATTGCCCCGCAAATTATTGAAAACTTTAAGACCAACTATCAATTTTCCATTATTGAAGGTTATGGTCTTTCCGAAGCTTCTCCAGTAGTTTGTCTGAATCCACTGTATGGAGTCCAGAAAATTAAATCCGTCGGTCTGCCCATGCAGGATATAGAAGTCAAAATAGTCAACGAACAGGATCAGGAACTGCCGCCGGGAGAAATCGGAGAAATTATTGTCTGCGGAGACAATGTTATGCAGGGTTATTATCACCGGCCGGAAGATACAGCCAAAGCTTTACGAAACGGCTGGCTTTACACCGGAGACCTGGGCTATAAGGATGAAGATGGTTATATTTTCATTGCCGGTCGCAGCAAGGAACTGATTATTACCTCCGGCTTTAATGTTTATCCCAAGGAAATTGAAGAAGTCCTGGTAACCCACCCTCAAATTTCGGAAGCTGCGGTCATTGGTATTCCACACCCGGCTAAAGGAGAAGAAATCAAGGCTTTCCTTATTCCGAGCCAGGAAGGAAACATTCCGGACAAAAAAGATCTTATGAATTACTTGCGGCAATATCTGGCCAATTACAAAATTCCGGAACAATTTGTTTTTGCTCAGGAGTTTCCCAGAGGAGCCAGCGGAAAAATTTTAAAACGCCTTTTAAAATAAAATGCCCAAAACCCTCTTAATCAAATGTCAGCCATTTAGTTAAGAGGGTTCTGTTTTTTATTTTTGAGCGGCCTGTTCTCCGGCCACCCAGCCGCAAGCCCAGGCCCATTGCAGGTTATAGCCGCCGCAGGCTCCATCAATATCCAGAATTTCCCCGGTTAAATAAGCTCCCGGTGCCAATCGGGACTCCAAAGTTAACCGATTAACTTCCTGCACCGCAACACCGCCAGCCGTCACCTGAGAATTGGACCAGCCATTCAAGCCTCTTACCCTGAATCTCCAGCCAGTTAAAATCTGAGCTAAAGCAGCAATTTGTTTTCCACTTATTTCCTCAGACAGCTGATTTAAATCGACGCAGCCAGCCGCCTTTAAAAGCACTGGAATCAATCTTTTATGCAAAAATCCCACCAGAGCCAGAGAAATGCTTTTGGCTTTCTGCTGTCGAAATCTTGCGGTCAAATATTGTTCCATTTCTTCTGAAGGCAGCCAGTTAAGCAGCTTTAGCTGCAAAACCACTTCCTGCCCATGCTGCAAAGCTAATCCAGCCGCCCGACTTACCTTTAGGATAGCGGGTCCGGAAATGCCATATTCCGTAAATAAGATTTCCCCTTCTGCCTGATCCAAAAAACGGTTCCGACTGAAAACCTGAGCCTGACCTTCAAATTTAAACCCCTTCAGGGCTTTCAAGTAAGAACTGTCCAGTTGAAGCTGAACCAGAGCCGGAAAAGGTTCAATTAAGCTATGCCCCAGACTTTGAGCCAAAAGATAGCCGCTGCCGTTGGAACCTAAAACCGGCGAAGATTTGCCTCCGGCTGCCAAAATTATTTTGCGGGCTGTTACCTGTTGTTTATGGGGTAGAAAAAGGCAAAAGCCGGAAGCATTTCTTTCCAGACGCAAAACTTCAGCCTGACAGCAGATTTCCACCCCCAGAGCTTCCAGTTCATAACGAAGAACATCCAGGACGGCTGAGGCCTGACCACAAACCGGATAAAACTTACTGCCTTCGGCCTTGCAGATCAAACCCAGTTCAGCAAAAAAATCCAGGGTTTGCTGCCAGCCGAATTTTTTTAAAATTCCCTGCACAAATTCCGGCTGACGGCCAAAATAAAATTCCGATTTAAGCTGGCTGTTGGTTAAATTACAACGACTGTTGCCAGTTACCAGAATTTTTTTGCCCACCCGATCCATTCGTTCCAAAATAATTACTCTGGCTCCCAATCGAGCTGCCCGAATAGCAGCTACCATTCCGGAAGCTCCTCCGCCGATAACAGCCACCTGATAAGCATTTTTCATCTATCCGGCCTGCTTTCGATATTGTTTAATAACCGCTTCAGCCGCTTTTAAGCCGTCCACTGCCGCTGAAACAATTCCTCCGGCATAACCGGCACCTTCTCCAGCCGGATAGATGCCTCGCACCGAAGCTTGACCACTGCTGTCCCGTAAAATTCGCACCGGAGAAGAACTGCGGGTTTCCACTCCGGTCAAAACAGCCTGTGGATCAGCAAAGCCGGTCAACTGTTGCTCCCAAACCGGCAAGGCTTCCCGCAGGGTTTCCAGCACATAATCCGGCAGACAGTTCCGAAAGTCTCCCCATTTGACCCCCAGAGAATAAGTAGCCCGCACTTTGCCGCCCTGTTTGGAAGGCCGTCCGGCCAGAAAGTCCCCGACCAGTTGAGCCGGAGCCTGATAATTTTCGCCTCCGACCAGAAAAGCCTGCCTTTCCCATTGCCGCTGAAATTCAATTCCAGCCAGGGGATGAGCGGAAGCAAAATCTTTTGGCTGTACTCCCACCAAAACAGCACTATTGGCATTTTGACCATCACGGGCATAATAGCTCATGCCATTAGTAACCAAATGGCCGCCTTCCGAAGCTGCTGCCACCACCTGACCGCCCGGACACATGCAGAAAGTATAAGCAGAACGCCCGGAAGGACTGTGATAAACCAATTTATAATCCGCTGCCTTCAAGCGGGGATGACCGAAAAATTTTTGATATTGAGCTAAATCAATGCTCTGTTGCCGGTGTTCCAGGCGTAAGCCTACTGAAAAAGCCTTGGCCTCCAGCTTCAGCCCTCGTTCATAAAACATTTTAAAGGTATCTCTGGCACTATGCCCCAAAGCCGCAATTAAGACTTCGGCCGTCTGAAATTTTTCGCCGTTAACCTGAAGGCCTTTTAGATAAGAGAAGGGATCAATTTTTAAATCAGTAATTTTGTGATTAAAGCAAATCTGGCCGCCCCAATTCTGAATTTTTTGCCGCAGCTTTTTGACAACCTTGCAAAGATTATCCGTCCCAATATGCGGTTTGGCACTGTATAAAATTTCCGGCGGAGCCCCTGCCGCTGCCAGCTCCTGCAAAACCAACTGACAGCGGGGATCCTTGATTAAAGTGGTCAGTTTGCCATCCGAAAAAGCTCCGGCTCCGCCTTCGCCAAACTGAACATTGCTTTGAGGATTCAGCCTGCCTTTTTGCCAAAATTCTGTTACCTGAGCAATTCGGGTATCCAAATCCGCTCCTTGTTCCAAAATTAAAGGAGCATAGCCTTCTCTGGCCAGAAGCAGTCCGGCAAAAATTCCAGCCGGACCAAAGCCCATAATCACCGGCCTTGACCGCAAAATTTGTGAGCCGGGCTGGAGCAGAATTACTTCCGGCGGTTTTATGCGGCTTAAATTGCGATTTCTGGCCAAATGCTTTTCTTCATTTTGCAGTTTTAATTCCAGGGTATAAACCCGGAAAAACTGTTCCTGATGCCGGGCATCCAAAGCTTCCCGCAGGATTTTCCATTCCAGCAGATCAGACGGTTTAATTTTTAATTTGCGGCAGATCACCGCCGAGTTTAATTCTTCTTCCAGATCCAGCTTGAAGTTAGTCAGTCTGAGCATTTTCAGTCATCCAGAATGGGCAGGCAGGAAATACCCAGCATGGAAGGACCGCCATGAATACAGATAATGGCTCCCAACTGTCCTTCATGCAAAATCTGACAATTCAGTTTCTCCCGCAAACCATTTTCCAGCTTGTCCG
The DNA here is from genome assembly GCA_045600185.1 of Desulfocucumaceae bacterium. Taxonomy (GTDB): domain Bacteria; phylum Bacillota; class Desulfotomaculia; order Desulfotomaculales; family Desulfocucumaceae; genus CATZDY01. The sequence continues at coordinate 7,378 of JAZRXK010000015.1, read as the reverse complement.
CCAATTCATCCCTGGTATCTCCATAAACGACAAAGCATTCCACCTTTTGCTGGCCAAACTGCTCCTGCAACAGGCTCAAGATTCTGTCCACCGCCTTAGCTTTACCCCTGACCTTTTCCTGGGGATAAACTTCCCCGGTTTCCGCCAGAGTCAGCAAAGGTTTGATCTTCAGCAAAGATCCCATAAAAACCGCTGCCTTGCCAATGCGTCCGCCTTTCTGCAAGTGTTCCAGATTATTAACTACAAAATATTCCTTATGCACTGCCTTTAATCTGGCCACCAGATCCACAATTTCAGCCTTGGTTTTGCCCGCTTTGGCAGCCATAGCCGCCCGCAGAGCAATAAGACCATAGCCAACACTCAGGGACTCCGCATCAATAACTTCAACATCTGCTTCCGGAACCATATTGCTGCCCAAACGAGCTGACTGCACAGTTCCACTGGCTTTGCCAGTCATATGAATGGAAATAATACTGCTGCCATCCTCCGCCAATTCCCGATAAGCCTTGGCAAATTCAGCCGGAGTAGCCTGAGAAGTAGAAGGCAAACCGGGAAAAACAGCCAACTTTTGATAAAATTCTTCCTTGGAAAGAGTTTCTCCATCGACAAAAATTTCTTTGCCAAAACAAACCTTCAGAGGAACTACAGTCATATCCCATTCCTGACATAATTCTTTTCCCAAATCACAGGAGCTGTCTACTACAATTTTAACCATGTTCTTTCCTCCCCGCTGTTTTATAATTTAGAGTTTATTCAACAGAAAGCAATAACTGATAATGAGGCTGCCCGCCATAATGCACTTCGAATTCCATGCCGGAAAATTTTTCTTCCAGATTTTGCAGCAGTTTTCGAGCTTCATCTTCTTTAAGTTCCGCTCCATAATAGAAGGTAACAATACTCTTATCTTCGTCCAGCAGTTCTTGCAGTAAATCCTCCAAAACCTCTGTAAATTTGGAGCCGCCGCAGCACAATTCATCATCAGCCAAACCAATATAACTGCCAACCTTTAATTCCTGTCCTTTAAATTTGGTATCTCTGGCAGCTTTGGTAATTTCACCATAGCGAACCTGAGCCGCACTTTCAGTCATATCTTCCACCAAATGTTCAGCTTCTTCATAAGGATTAAACATCAGCATAGCCGCCATACCCTGAGCCACATTCACCGTAGGCACCAGATAAACTTTCTTTTCGCTCATTTCCACAGCCTGTTTAGCCGCCAGCAAAATATTCTTATTATTGGGCAGCAGCAAAACCTGCGGAGCATTAACCTGCTTAATTGCTTCCAGCAATTCCTGAGTACTGGGGTTCATGGTTTGCCCGCCGGAAACCACCACATCCACTCCCATGCTTTCCAAAACCGCCTGAATTCCTTCTCCCAAACCAACACTAACCACGCCCAGAGGCTTTTCGGCTGTACGCACTTTTTCCTGATGCTGTTCTTCCATATTGCTGATATGCACTTCACTTAATACCCCGTATTTCAGGCAGCATTCCAAAACCAGTCCAGGGTGATTGGAATGAATATGCACTTTGGCAGCTCCCTGACTGCCCACCACCATCAGACAATCTCCATAAGGAAGCAGCTCTTCTTTCATTCTTTTTACCGGAATATCTTTGTTTTTCACAATAAATTCCGTGCAGTAAGTAAAGGTAATTACAGCCGAAAAATTTTGAGCCTTGCCGGCAAATTCCTGCTGCTGAGTGGCAGCCAGATCAAAAAGCTTTAATTCCTTGCGGGCAGCTACCATTTTCAAAGCCTTGATAATTCCTTCCATGACCACGACCAGACCCTTACCCCCGGCATCAACTACTCCAGCCTCTTTTAAAACCGGCAGCATTTCCGGAGTTTTGGCCAAAATTTGCTGAGCTGCTTTATAAGCATATACCGTAGCCCGCAAAAGATCATATTTTTTCTCCAGACTTTCTTCCAGAGCTTCAGCAATTTTCCGAACTACTGTTAAGATAGTTCCTTCCTTGGGCTGAGATACCGCTTGCAAAGCCATATCGGAAGCCGAACGAAACGCCGCTGCCAAATCCTGCACCGAAGCTTTTTCCTTGCCCTGCAAAGCCAGAGCAATGCCCTGTAAAATCTGGGATAAAATCACCCCGGAATTACCTCTGGCTCCCAATAAAGCCCCTTCCGCCAAAGCCGCCGCCACTTCACCGGCGTTCTGCAAATTCTCCAGATCCTGGGCATGTTTAACCCCCGCCAGCAAAGTCATGGCCATATTGCTGCCGGTGTCTCCGTCCGGAACCGGAAAAACATTCAAAGCATCGATAATTGGTTTCTGTTCAGATAATAAATTAGCTGAACCTACCAGCATAGTCAACAAATCTTCCCCGTTAAAGTATTCAAAACGCATTTTAAATCTCTCTCCTCTGCACCAGCTATTGTTCTTTTTCCAAAGCCGCTTTTAACAAATCCCCCAAATTATTGCCCAAATTCCCCTTATCGCTATATTGTCGAATCAATTTCTGATTCATCTGGCTGGCTTTGCGGGAAGTTTTGAAGCCTTCTTCATTTTCTTTTTCCGGCTGGCGATAACCACAGGCTCGATCCTGACAAACCAGCATACGGCCTCTTTTACCCTTCATCAACAGCATATATTTGCCGCAAACCGGACATTTTTGCCGGGTAACATTATCAGCCTTATAAGTGGAATCCTGATCGTTTTCCACCATTTGCACCATAGTTTTCGCATTGCGTCGAATTGCACTCAGAAATTTTTCCTTGCTGCCCCGTCCTCTGGCAATATCGGTCAGGCTTTGTTCCCAACGGGCTGTAAGTTCCGGCGAACGCAATTCCGGCACAACCAGCTTAATCAACTGCAAACCCTTGGAAGTAGGCAGCAGCTCCTTGCCATTGCGTTCAATATAATTGGTATAGAGCAGCTTTTCAATAATTTCCGCTCTGGTAGCCGGAGTTCCCAAACCGCTGCCTTTCATGCTTTCTCTTAATTCTTCATCTTCAATAAACTTGCCCGGATTTTCCATGGCGGTTAATAAGGTGGCTTCACTGTAACGAGCCGGAGGTTTGGTTTTGCTTTTGCTGATTTTGGCCGCTTTGACCAATCTTTGTTCCCCCTGATTCATTTGTCCCAGAGTTTGTTCCGGCAATTCGTCACTCAAATCACCTTCTTTTTTGACGGAAGTTACAGCTCGCCAGCCCAGATCCTGCACAGTTTTGCCTTTGGAATAGAATCTTTCATCTTTAACCTCAGTTACCAAAGTTAATTGCTCATAAATATAAGCCGAGCTTAAAACCGCCAAAAAACGCCGGACTATTAAATCATGCAGCTTTCTTTCATCCGGATCCAGACGGTTTAAATCAACCGGCTGTTCAGTGGGGATAATTGCATGGTGATCCGAAACCTTGCTGTTATCCACCAGCCTTTTGCCCAAGGTCAGCTTTTTCTTACTTATTTCCTGAACCATTTCCCGATAAGATCCCACCGCAACTGCCTGCAATCTGCTCGGCAAGGTCGGAACTATATCCGAAGAAATATACCGGCTGTCCGTTCTGGGATAAGAGACAATTTTATGCCTTTCATATAACCCCTGCAAAATTTGCAGGGTTTTTTGAGCCGACCAGTTAAAACGCCGATTGGCATCTCTTTGCAGCTCAGTTAAATCGTAAGCCAGAGGCGGAGGTTCTTTTTTTACTTCTCTTGTTAATTCCACAATTTGCCCGGTCTGATTGGCCACTTTATTTTGTAAATCCAAAGCTTTCTGCTGATCAAAAATCCGAATACCTGTTTTACCCCGCCATTGGCCAAAATATTCACCAAAGTCTGCTTTCAGCGTCCAATAATCCTGGGGAACAAATTGCCGAATTTCTTCTTCTCTTTGCACAATCATGGACAGGGTAGGGGTTTGCACCCTCCCGGCATTCAGTTGAGCATTGAACTTGCAGCTCAAAGCTCTGGTCATATTCAAGCCAATCAGCCAGTCAGCTTCCGCCCGACATACTGCCGCGTCAAATAAGGGATCATAATCATGCCCCGGTTTCAAATTAGCAAAACCCTCTTTAATGGCCGCATCTGTCTGAGAAGAAATCCACAGACGCTTAAAAGGCTTTTTCCACTGTCCCAAAACCATAATCCAACGAGCCACCAATTCTCCTTCCCGGCCGGCATCAGTGGCAATAATCATTTCTCCGACATCTTTTCTTTTCATAAGTTCCCTGACCACTCGAAACTGATGCGAGGTCTGGCGAATTACTTTTAATTTCATGGGTTCAGGCAGCATAGGCAGATCTTCCAATTTCCATTGCTTATATTTATCGTCATAATCTTCCGGTTCAGCCAATTCCACCAGATGCCCCAAAGCCCAGGTAACAACATAAGCTGAACCTTCCAGATAACCTTTGGCTTTCTTTGAGCAACCCAAAACCCTGGCAATTTCCCTGGCTACCGCAGGCTTTTCCGCCAAAACCAACGATTTCAACTATATAACCTCCTTTGCAAAAATTTTCTTTTGCCTTTGATCATACATATAATTATTCGGCTTGTCAAAAATTTTTCTTCTTAATTATTTGCCGGATCTCAAATTTCCAAAGCAGGATTTTTTCTTTTATCGTCGAATTAAAAAGCAAAAATAAATTTAGGAGGACTTGAAATCTCATGCTGAAAAAAATTGCTTCCTGTTTCTTAACTCTGCTTTTTTTAATTTGTTTCAGTGGAGCAGCCTTAGCAGACTACAAAATTGTTATTTCCACTTCAGCCAACAAGCTTTATTTATATCAGGACGGGAACCTGACCAAAACTTATCCGGTAGCCACCGGAAAAAGCTCTTCTCCGACTCCCCAAGGGAACTTCAGCATAATTGTCAAAATGGTTGAGCCCTATTACTATAAAACTAATACTCCCGGCGGCGATCCCAACAATCCTTTGGGGGCACGCTGGTTGGGTCTTGATTATGGCGGCGGCTATGAATATGGCATTCATGGCACCAATGCTCCCTCATCCATTGGTACAAACGCTTCTGCCGGATGTGTCCGCATGAATAATTCTGATGTTATCACTTTATATGATATAATTCCTTATGGAACTCCTGTAATAATTCAGGAAGCTGCCGTCAATGAAACAGCTGTGGCTCCAAAACCAGAGCAAGCCCCAGCTGCGGCTTCGGTAATCCAGGAAATTCAGATTGAATTCCCGGAAGGTATGTCTCAGGAAGTGCGGAAGCATATTGAAGACGGTTTCATTGTTCCACAAGCATTATGTCAATAGTATTATTAAAATCAGTGAAAAAGGATAGTTTATCTTGAATCAAAATTCAAAAGGCCTTCTGAGAAAAGCTTTGTGGATTATTGGTCCTTATGTTTTGGCCCTGGCAATCATTTCCATAGTCTGTTTTCTATATTTTGGTGATTTAACCAATCCGGAAATTCAAAAAGAATTTCTCCATAAACTGCAAAATATGGGTTTTATGGGTTGGCTGGTTGTTATTTTTATTCAATTTGCTCAAATCGTTGTTGCTTTTATTCCCGGTGGACCAGTGGAATTTATGGCCGGAGTTCTTTATGGCACCTGGGGCGGTTTCTTCACCTGCCTGGTTGGAGGAGTTATTGCTTCAGCTTTGGTATTTGCCCTGGTCAGAAAGTTCGGCTATCCCCTGGTCAGTAAAATGTTTGCCAATGAAGACCTGGAAAAAGTTAAATTTTTGAACAATGCTCAAAGGTTGGAAATAATTGTTTTTATTGCTTTTTTGATTCCATTTACCCCCAAGGATCTTTTAACCTATGTGGTTCCTTTGAGCAAGATTAAATGTTCTTCTTTTTTATGCCTTACCATGCTGGCTCGTACTCCAGGCATTCTTGTCACTGCTGCCATGGGCAGCAATTTAATTGATGGTAATTGGGCTTTAACCATAGCTTTATTCCTTATAATTGCCATAGTTGGCATAGCTGGAATTTTATTGAAGGATAAAATCCTGGCTCGTTTCCATCATCACAACGAATAGAAGGCCGCAGACTGGCCAGCTAATAAACCGGTTGCCCAGGCCATCTGCAAGTTATAACCACCGGTATAAGCATCCAAATCCAAAACTTCACCGGCAAAATACAGCCCCCTTGCCAAACGGGATTCCATGGTACGGGGGTTTATTTCTTTCACCTCCACTCCACCTACAGTAACAATGGCTTCCTGTAAAGGTCTGGTTTGATAAACTGCAAAAGGCATATTTTTCAGCACCTGCACCAGCTTATTCCACTCCGGGGTCTGCATTGAAGCCAGTTTTCGCTGTGGGGCGATTTTGGCTTGAGCCAAAATCGCCCCACAAAGCCGGGAAGGAAGCAGTCCTTTTAATAAAGCAGCCACAGATTTAGCAGCTATTCTCTCTGATCGCCCAAGCAAAACTTCCTGCAAATCCTTTTCCAAATATGCCGGAAAAAAATCCACCTGCAAAAGCAGCTCAGAATTTTGAGCCAGATAAAGAGCAATTTCCCGACTTAAACGAAATACAGCCGGACCGGAAAGTCCAAAATGAGTAAAAATTATATCTCCTTGAGTTTTAAGCGGTTTCAAATTAAGAGCCGACAAAGTTAAACCCACCCTGGAGCAGGAAATCCCCTGACAAGCCTGTTCCCTGCCCCAATTAGGCCGGGTCAGAACTCCCACCCCGGACGGCCAAAACCCCCTGACCTGATGCCCGGCCTGCCGAGCCAGCTCATAACCTCGCCCGGTACAGCCAGTTGACGGATAAGAAAGACCTCCAGTCGCTACAATAACCTTACCCAACAACTTCTGCCCCTCAGCCTGAATTCCCTGACAAACTCCATCAGTCAAAATCAAATTTTCTCCATTCCAGCCATAACGCAATTCCACTTTAAGGTGTTTAAAAGCTCGATGAAAAGCTTCAACTAAAGTTCCGGCTCCTCGACAGGTAAAAATTTTTCCTTCCTCTTCTTCTTGAGATTCCACACCCAATTCTGCAAAAAAGCGGCGGCAATCAACACCGGAAAATTTTCGATAAGCACTGTATAAAAACTTACCATTCCCCGGAGTATTGGCAATTAAATCTCCGGAAATATTGGTAAAATTTCCTCGCCCTCCTCCAGTCATTAAAAGCTTTTTACCGCTGATTTTATTTTTTTCCAATACAATCACCTGCTCCCCGGCTTTGGCCGCCTGATAAGCAGCCATTAAACCAGCCGGACCAGCCCCTACCACAATAACCGGCATTTTTGCACCCCCAAAAACAAAGAACCCGAAAAACTTCGGGTCTTCTAGTTTAATGGTGAACTACTCCGACTTATAGAAGTCGGAGCTTCCTGCTTCAATCACTACTGCCTGGCTAACATAATCGTTAGCTCAGGTCTTACACAATGTCCACAGGCGTATGAGTTTGGGCTGTTCCATCCCTACTGTATATTTAG
>JAZRXK010000014.1:0-2765 GCA_045600185.1 Desulfocucumaceae bacterium | reverse complement strand
ATTGAAAAGAAATTTTATGATGGTCTGACCTTTCACCGGGTAGTGCCGGATTTTGTCATTCAGGGCGGCTGTCCTCTGGGCAATGGTACGGGCGGCCCCGGCTATTGCATTCCCTGCGAAATTAACCCCAACAAGCATTTGAGAGGAGCCTTGTCCATGGCTCATCGGGGCAGAGATACCGGCGGCAGTCAATTTTTTATTTGTCTGGGCGATTTTCCCCACTTGGACGGAGTGCATACGGTGTTCGGTACTGTTACCGAAGGTATGGATGTAGTGGATAAAATTGAACAGGGCGATATTATGACCAAAGTAACCGTCCTGCCGGAGAAATAATTATGTTCTATCAAAGTACCCGCAGCGACTTGGAAAAAATCAGCTCGGCTCAGGCCATCAAACAGGGAATTGCCGCTGATGGAGGGCTTTTTGTGCCGACCGAAACGGTAAAAATCGATTTGGCTGCTTTGCTGCCTTTGACTTATCCCCAAAGAGCAGCTTTGATTCTGGAACCATATTTAAGCGATTATTCAAAGGCTGAACTGAATGAAATTGCAGCGGCTTCTTATCAGAGCAATTTTGCCGATTCCCGAATTGCTCCGGTAAAAAGTTTGAGCAATGGAGCTAATTTATTGGAACTCTGGCATGGGCCAACCTGTGCTTTTAAGGATTTGGCTTTGCAGATTCTGCCCCGGCTTTTAACTGCTGCTTTGGCCAAAACCGGCGAAAAAGCTGAAATTGTGATTTTGGTGGCCACTTCTGGCGATACCGGGAAAGCAGCTCTGGAAGGGTTTAAGGATGTTCCCGGAACTCGAATTATGGTTTTCTTCCCCAATCAGGGAGTAAGCCAGGTGCAGAAACTGCAAATGCAGACTCAGGAAGGTTCCAATTTAAAAGTTGTTGCCGTGGAAGGCAATTTTGATGATGCCCAGAGCGGAGTTAAGGCGATTTTTACCGATCCGCTCGTTAAGGCAGATCTGGCCGCCTGCAATTTAAGCCTGTCTTCAGCCAATTCCATTAACTGGGGGCGTTTGGCTCCGCAGATAGTTTATTATTTTTCGGCTTACCTGGATTTGGTGCAGGCTGGCCGCCTGAAAATGGGCGATCCGCTGAATTTTGTGGTGCCAACCGGCAATTTCGGCGATATTCTGGCCGGTTATTATGCCAAACAGGCCGGTTTGCCGGTGGGCAAATTGATCTGTGCTTCCAATGATAATAAAATTTTAACGGATTTTTTCCGGAGCGGAATTTATGATTGCCGCCGAAAATTTATTAAAACCATTTCTCCCTCCATGGATATTTTGATTTCCAGCAATCTGGAACGGCTTTTGTGGCATTTGACTGATTCCAAACGGGTCAGAAGCTGGATGCAGGACTTATCCGAGCAGGGTTTCTATCAGGTTGAACCGGCTGTTCAGACCCGGCTGCAACAGGACTTTTTCGCTGATTTTGTTACTGAAGCCGAAACTCTGGACACCATAGCCCAGGTCTGGCAGCAGGAAAAATATTTGCTGGATACTCACACGGCGGTGGCCTATCGGGTTTGGGAAAAATATCAGGAGCAAAGCGGAGATTCAACCCCGGCGGTCATTATTTCCACAGCCAGCCCCTTTAAATTTAATCGCAGTGTAGCTGCTGCCTTGCTGGGAAAAGAACAGACAGCCGAAAAAGATGAATTTGACCTGCTGCAGATTCTGAGTCAAGAAACCGGCTGGGGTATTCCCCAGGGCTTGAAAGGTTTGCCGGAACGGCCTCTTCTGCATCAGCAGATTGTGGCCAAAGAGGCTATGCAGCAGGCAGTTTATTCTTTTTTGCAGATTTGCTAGAACCGGCGGTCTTTCTGCTGCAGCAGAAAGACGGCTTTTCTGGTTCCTCAAAAAAATTCTTCAAAACCTTGCTAAAAAAAACTTTTTTTCCGGGAACCTTTTCAAAAAAACATTGTCTAACTGGTCAGGAAGCTGGAAAAGCTCGGCGGTTTATGCTTTTGTCTGCAAAGAAATTTGAAGGGAAAAAGCAGAAGCTGCCTGGGTTTCTTCGTTCCAGAGTGGGCTGTCCTCTTAAAAACAGCAGAGCCATTGCAAGCTGATGGCCAAAATGGGAGCCATCCCTTTAGAATTGGCACCAAAAATCTATAAAGGAGTGATTGTGTTGTTGAAACGCACAAAAAAAGGTTTTGCAATAGTCTTAACCTTGGCAATGCTGGCCTGCATGATCCCCAGTGTTGCCCTTGCATCCAATACTTTGGATGTTTTCAGTAGCCCAACCGTTTCTGACGACGAAGTAGCAACCCTGGGTACTGTATCCATGGAATTGAACTCCGGTCGTTTGGAAGGCGGCGACGAAGCTACTTTCTCTCTGCCCAGCGGTTTTCAGTTTGTCACCTCTAACCCTAAAGCACGGGGCGACGAAGCTGAAGTAGAAGATTATTATGTAATGACTGACGATGAATGGAATGCTACTCCGAAAAAAAGTGGTTCCAGTTGGATTCTCGGTGATGAAGAAGATGGCAACTACATCAAAATCCCGGAAATTTATGATGGAAACTACAATGCTCTGTATGATTACATTGAGAATGCCGGCGGTGGATCTTATATTCCCAGACCGTTCATTATCAGCCAAATCAGCGACTATGAAATTCAGTTAGTTGTAGAAGATGATTTTGATGACTATACTGATAATTTTGGTTCTTACTTCGAACTTCATATGGCCAACATTTATGTTGAAAGTGATTACGAAGGCAATGTACCTCTGGAAATCAATGAAACTGGCGG
>JAZRXK010000013.1:0-4086 GCA_045600185.1 Desulfocucumaceae bacterium | reverse complement strand
TTATCAATGGAGAAACCGGCGAGGTCAGCGGAGATCGCCCCTATAGCCCCTGGAAAATCGGAGCGGCAATCCTGGCGGTCATAGTGATCATTGGTTTGCTTCTTTATTTGAATAATTGAGCTTAACTACGGCTGTCGGCAGATTAGTTATAATGAGGAGGTAAGTTATGGCCTGGTTTGGACAGGGAAAAGATACCATTGAATGGAATGAATTCAGGCCGGATGTTTTATTTTATAAATGGCCCAATGATGAAATTAAAAAAGGTTCCAAATTGATTATTCGCCCCGGACAAAAAGCAATCTTTTATTCCGGCGGCTGTATTAACGGAATCTTTGAAAACGAAGGTTCCTTTGATATTCAAAGCGAGATTATTCCCTTTTTAAGCAGTCTGCAAGGGCTGGTAAAACTGCGGGGAGATTCCGGAATTCGAGCTGAAATTTATTTTGTTAATGCCAAAGAACTGCTTTTACGCTGGGGAACCAAACAGCGGATTATGATTCCTTCTCCCGAAGTGCCTTCCGGAGTTCCGGTGGGCTGCAATGGCAATATGATCATTGGCTTCAGTGATTATCTTAAATTTATTACCAATGTAGCTGGGGTAAAATCCACTTATTCCCTTCAGGATATTTCCGAAAGAATTTTGGGAGAAATGAACGCAGTTTTGGCAGAAGCTATTCTGAACGGGCAAAATCAGGTTGGTTTGAATGTGTTGTTTGAATTGCAGCGAAACAGCCGCTCTTTGGGCAAGCAGATTGCGGCCGAGCTGGATAAGGAATTATTTGATTTTGGTTTGACGGTCAAAGATGTTAATATCAATTCTTTCAGTTATCCTCCGGAAGTGCAGAAAATGGCCGAAAGAATGGCCTCTCAATCCTTTGTTAGCGATACCAATCGCTTTGCTGCCATCAATATGGCTGAAAGCTTCAATCAGCCGGGCGGCGGAAGCAATCCGGCAGCTTTGGCCGCTCAAATGGCCATGGGAATGCAGATGGCTCAGCAGATGACCCGGCAAAGTCAGCAGCCGACCCCACAGCAGGCCAATGCCGGGGCTTCCTGGCAATGCACTGGCTGCGGCAGGAACTTTGCTCAGGCCGTCAAATTCTGTCCGGAATGTGGCAAGGAAGTTCGAGCCGCCGGTGGGACAGTTGGAGGAGATCGTTTTTGTCCCAACTGCCGGAAAATGGTCAGCGGCAAATTCTGCTCCGAATGTGGAACGCCTACGGTTTAGAAAAATGCAGATCAATCAAAACCACCCTTCGCAAGAGTGGTTTTGATTTTGCTGCCGGAGCCAAAATTTAAGCCAGACCTTTGGCACTTAAAATCCGGGCAGGACAGGAGGGAACAAAGGCTGACGCTTTGTTTTCCTCCAGAAAAGCCAGGTTAAAAACCTGTTCCAGGCGTTTAACAGGAATAATTTCAATACCCTTCCAGCTTTGCATAATTTCCTGATAATTATCCTGGGGAATTAAAACCCGTTTGGCTCCGGCTAATCTGGCCGCTTCAATTTTATCTTTGATGCCGCCAACTGGCAAAATTTCTCCCTGTAAAGAAATTTCTCCGGTCAAAGCCAGAAAATTGTCCACCATCTGGCCGCTTAAAGCTGAATATAAAGCCAAAGCCGCCGCTGCTCCGGCCGAAGGGCCGTCTACCGGGATTCCTCCTGGGAAATTCAAATGCAGGTCATAGGCAAAAGGATTGCAGTCAGTCAGCTTTTGCAGAACGGTCAAAACATTTTCCAAAGAACTTTTGGCCATGCTTTTGCGGCGAATGGTGCGGCTGTTGTCTCCCAGTTCTTCTTCTTCCACAATTCCGGTTAAAGTTAAACGACCCGGAATTTGCGATGCCGGAGCTGCTGAAGCTTCAATTTCCAATAAAATTCCGGTTCCGGCTCCGGTGACAGCCAGACCATTAACCAGACCTACTCTGGGATATTCCGGAATCTTTTTCTCCAAACGGGGAGAATAACGCCCGTTATTGATTACCCATTCCAGATCGGTTACAGTGATTTGAGTACGCTTTTCAGTTCGAGCCAGACCGGCAGCTAACTGCACCAGATTAACCGCTTCCCGACCATTGGCAGAATATTTGGCAATCAGCCTGGAACCTTCCGCCGTTAAAGCACAGGGAATTTTGGCAGCGGCTCTTTGAGCTACGATTTCAATTTGTTCCGGAGTCAAAGGCTTGAAGAAAATCTCCAGACAACGGGATCGAATGGCCGGGGCAATTTCTTCCGGACGGCGGGTAGTCGCTCCAATTAAGCGAAAGTCAGCCGGCAGGCCGTTTAAAAAAATATCATGAATATGGGAGGGAATGTTAATATCATCCATGCTGTAATAAGCACTGTCCAGCATAACCTTGCGATCCTCCATCACCTTGAGCAGTTTATTTAATTGAATGGGGTGCAGTTCCCCAATTTCATCCAGGAATAAAATTCCGCCATGAGCTTTGGTTACTGCTCCCGGTTTAGGCTGAGGGATTCCGGCAGCTCCCATGGAGCCGGAACCCTGATAAATGGGATCATGAACTGAGCCAATCAAAGGATCAGCAATGCCTCTTTCATCAAAACGGGCGGTTGTGGCATCCATCTCCACCACTTTGGCCTTGTCCCGAAAGGGGGAATCAGCATTTTTACGAGCTTCCTCCAGAATAACCCTGGCAGCAGCGGTTTTTCCCACTCCGGGCGGACCGTAGATAATGACATGCTGGGGATTATGTCCGCATAAGGCCGCTCGCAGAGCTTTAAGTCCATCTTCCTGTCCCACAATTTCCTGCAAAGAAGTCGGACGGGTTTTTTCGGCCAAAGGCTCAGTTAAGGCAATGGCTCGCAATCGCCGCAATTTTTCCAGTTCCCGCCGGGATTTACTTTCAATGCTGCTTTTGTGGCTTTTCTGACTTCGCAATAAATTCCAGAAATACATACCTACCACCAAAGCAAAAATAACCTGAATCATAATTAAAATTCCACCCAGGCTCCAAAGAGATTCCATAACTGTTTCACCTCGCATACTTTTTAGCTATTATGCCCGGCAAATTGAATTTTATTCCTGTGCAGTGTTTTTCTGTATGTCAAGATTATAAAAAAAGGAACTCCCCCTTAAATAAAGGGAAGCTCCATAGTCTGAAAATACAAGGGTATTTATGATAGGATAAATCAAACTACAACATTCTTATAGTTTTTTATAGCTGAACCACCAGTCTTTGGATTCCATCTGACCAGCTTTAATGGCTTCCTGTCTTTCCTTTTTGGCAGCTTCGCTTTTCGGCGGAGGAACCATAACTACATTATCACCCAATAAGGCGTTATTCGGCCAGTTTTCCGGGCAGGCAATTTTATGTTCATCAGTGGCCTGCAAAGCTTTAACTACCCGCAGAACTTCATTGACGCTCCGACCAATTTCCTGGGGATAATACATCATTAAACGCAGAATACCCTCCGGATCAACTACAAAGACGGCTCTGACGGTATCAGTGCCTTTTTTCTCATGCAGCATACCCAGCTGGCTGGATACGGTGCCTAATTCATCGGCAATGACGGGGAAAGGAATTTTGGTGTTTTCGATATTGTTTTCAATCCATTCGATCCATTTCATATGAGCAATAACCTGATCTACAGACAAACCGATGAGTTCAGCGTTCAGGGCTTTGAATTCATCTGCCCGGCGGGCAAATCCTACAAACTCAGTGGTGCAAACCGGGGTAAAATCTCCGGGGTGGCTGAATAAAATAAACCATTTTCCAGCATAAGCATCAGGCAGAGTCATAACACCCTGAGTGGTTTTAACAGTCATGCTCGGGAATTTATCTCCCAATAAAGGTACACTGATCATTGTATAAAAACTCCTTTGTTAAAGCATTTTGTATTTTAGAAATGATTTTTAACTTATAACGATAATAAGAAAATCCTTTGCTTTTGTCAAGAGGTTTCCTGAAAATTTTTCTGAAAATTGTGTTGGTTTACAATTGATGTGTTACATAAATTCATCACACAGTAACGGCAGCAGATCCGATTTTTCTGCAGCAGCCTTGATTTTGCTTGAGGCTATGCAGTTTGGTAATCACGGGTCTGTTACCCGGAAATTTACAAAA
>JAZRXK010000012.1:0-22701 GCA_045600185.1 Desulfocucumaceae bacterium | reverse complement strand
ACCACTGCCCGTGCTGAACAGCTTTATCAGGCAGACGAAAAGGCAGTCTATCGGGTAGCTTCGGATAATCCGGCAGTCCAAAAGCTTTACCGGGATTTTTTGGAAGAACCGCTCAGTTCCAAAGCCCACGAACTTTTGCATAATTCGCAGCGGCTGAACTGATAGTTTCACATGAAACCGCAGTCAGCCGTCTGTAAATTCTGAAATTCAGCGGCGGCTTACCCAAACGGAATTTAACCAGAAAAATCGCCATAAGCGATCCTGAGCTTTGCTCAGGCCAATACGCCGACTACAGGCAATTTCTTTTGCCGGCAGATCAAGGCCATTTTTAATTTGCAGTTTGCCCTGGCTTAAATCCCAATGATTATAATCCAGAGTTATGCCCAAAGCTTGAACCAGACAGGCCGGCCCCTGGCATAAATTCGGACGGCCGGATCGCCGCTTACGCATTAAATCCAAACCCTCCAGAGGTTCCAAAGCCCGGATTAAAACGGCTTCTCCCTGTCCTGCAGCGGCAGTTACCACATTGAAGCACAAATGAATTCCGTAGATTGTATAAATATAGGCTCGGCCGGGAGCATCGAACATGGCTTGATTGCGTTGACTCCGGCCTTTAAAGGAATGGCTGGCCGGATCGTCGCTTAAATAGGCTTCGGTTTCCACAATGCGGCCGGCCGTAATCCCTTCCGGGCTTTGATGCCAAAGCACTTTGCCCAAAAGCCAGCGAGCTGCCTGCAAGGTATCCTGTAAATGATCGCTTAAAATAAAATTTTCCATAATTATCCTATTTTCCGTATAAAATCAATAATCCGATAATTAACATCTTTTGGTGATCCGTATCCGGAGATCCAAAAGCAATTTTTTTCTTTTCTGGCTAATTTCTGATAACCCCGCCAAACCCGTTTTTGCAGGTCAGCTTTTTCCAAACGATCCATAGGCTGTAATTTATGGCATCTTTCCGGAGGCAGATCCAAAATCAGGTTAATTAAAGGCAGATCCGACGGCAAAATCAGCTGCAGCAAAGCTCGCAGCCAGTTCAGATCCAAACCTCGGCCAAAACCCTGGTAAGCCAGGGTGGAAAGATAAAAGCGATCAGACAGCACAATCTGACCTTTTTGCAGAGCCGGCAAAATAACTTCATGCAAAAGCTGACTGCGGGCGGCAGCAAAGATCAGAGCTTCGCTGGTTTCGCTCCACCTGATTTCGCTTTCCTGCAGTAAAAGCTGCCGTAGGTTTTCCCCCAGGGCAGTTCCTCCCGGTTCCCTGGTGCAAATGACCTCCTTCCCCAAAGTCTGCAAATAATCTGCCAAAAGCCTGATTTGTGTGGTTTTACCACAGCCATCCAGACCTTCAAAGGCAATTAAAATTCCGTTGGACAAATCATCAGCCTCTTCCCTGCGAAATTTTGTTGAACCAACTTGAAAGTTGGGGGACAAAAGTTTGGAATGGCCTTTTTTGCCCCGTAAAGGCCTTCCTGAGAGTTTCAAATTGTTTTTTAGTATTCTTCCTTGTCTCGAAAGCTTGGAGCCTTAGAATGGCCTTTAAAAGCCTGAAAAGGCCATTTTGTTTTTTCGGCTGCTACTCCAAGCCAGTTCAGTTCAGGATCACCAGAAGTTTGGCAATGCAGCTTATATTTTCGTACCAGCAGCAGATAATCCCGAATTTCAGGGGTAATTATTTCCCCAGGCATCAAAGCTGGGATTCCTGGTGGATATACTGCCAGCCATTCTGAGCTGATTTCTCCCACCGACTCCTCCAGTTTCAATAGCCTTTTTTGCCCCGTAAAGGCCTCTCTGGGCGTTAAAATCGCTTTGGGCGATGTTGGCAGCGGCAAAGTGTAAAATCGGCCTTCTGGGGGCATTTTGGCGATTTCTTTCAAAGCCTGATATAAAATTTCTCCCTGTTGGGGAGTATAGCTCAGACCAATTACCAAAACAAGAAAGCCGGGAGCCGCCATTTCTACCGGAATACAGCGTCTGTTTAAAGCTTCGGCCAGACAGTAACCGTTCCAGCCTTTGAGCTGCAAAACCAGCCTCAGAGGATCCAGACAGGTGATTCCGGCTTGTCCCAAATAGTTTTGATCTAAGAGCTGCAGTCCCTGCAGGCAACTTAAACGGCGGCGTAATTCTTCAGCTCGGTAAATTTGCTGTTCCAAAACCTGTTTGCCTCGCTCCTGCCAAAAGCTAACTGCTCCTTCCAGAGAAAGCATCAGGGGGTAGGAAGGGCTGGTGGTTTGCAGTAAGAAAAGCTGGCGAGCCAGCTCTGCCGGGGAAATCTTATTACCCTGGGAGTGCAGCAAAGCCGTTTGAGTTAAAGAACCTCCGGTTTTATGCAGGCTCTGCACACAAGCTTCTGCTCCGCAAAGCAAGGCTCCCGGAGCTAGTTCAGTGTTAAAGTAAAAGTGACAGCCGTGAGCTTCGTCCACCAGCAAAGGAACGGCCAGTTGGTTCCAGGCCTGAAGATTTCCGCTGATTCCCTGATAGTTGGGGTAGACCTCGACTGAAGCCGTTAAGTTGATTTCTCCTTGCTGCTGTCGTTTTCCTATGGCCGCCAGTTGTTCCGGCAAAATGGCTCCCGGACAGGCAAAATCCGGAACCAGGGGCGGATAGATCCATTCCGGTCTGGCTCCGCTTAAAATCAGGCCGCTCAGAGCGGAGCGGTGGGCATTGCGGTTCAGCAGGACAGTTTGACCGGGTTTGGTCGCTGCCCAGATCATGGCTTGAATTCCTGCGGAGCTGCCATTGACCAGAAAAAAGCTTTTTCTGGCTCCGAAAACCTGAGCTGCCTGTTCTTCGGCCTGTTTAATTACTTCCTGCGGCTGGTGCAGATCATCCAGACCTGGAATTTCGGTAAAGTCGGCTTTATAAAGAGCCTGACCCAGGATTTGGGCGGTTTCCGGCCAGGGAGACTGTCCGCCGTGTCCGGGGAAGTGGAACCGGGCAGAATGTTTGAGCTTCTTCCGGACAGCTTGAGTTAAGGGCAGTTTAGGCATTGTCCAGTTTTACCGGTACCAAAATGGCCAGAAATTGTTCTTTTTCGGCTTCCTCTGTGGCCTGAAAAATGGATGGACTATAGGCTCCGGAAGGCTTGAAATAAATTTTCTCGCTTTCCAAAACTCGAAGGATTTCGCTGAGGAATTTGACATTATAGCCAATTGTCAGTTCTTCGCCGTTGTTCTCGCTTTCCAGTTCTTCCCGAATCCAGCCGCTTTCTGCCTTCGTGGTCAGGACTAAATCAGACTGGTTCAGGTCAAGCTGTACATTGGATTTTTTTTCTCCGGCCAATAGAGCTACTCTTTCTGCTGCCTCCAGAAAATCACTGCGGTTAATTATGGCCTGGGCTGAGAATTCCCTGGGAATAACCTGCTGGTAAGCGGGATATTTGCCGGCAATCAGGCGAATGATAAAAACGGTTTTTTCAGAGGCCAGAACCAGATGGTTGGCTCCAATGATTACTTGCATCTGCTTCTTAAAATCTCCGGTGCGAATAAATTCGCTGATGGTTTTGGCCGGAATAATAATTTTAATTTTTTCCGGAGTGGAAAAGTCCAGCAAACTTTTTCGGATGGCCATGCGGTAAGAGTCAGTGGTAACAGCAGTCAGCAGATTGTCTTCGATTTCCAGCAGAATTCCGGTAAAAACCGTTTGATTCAGGTCATTGGAAGCAGCAAATAAAACCTGTTTAAAAATATTTTTCAGTTTTTCAGCCTCAATCTCAAAGCTGAAAACCGCTCTGGGCAAGCTAAACTCTGGAAAATCCTCGGCATCATAGGCATTGATATTGAATTCCGAATTGCCGTATTGGATTTTCAGTTGGGTATTGTCCTGGTTGCTTTCAATCCGGAGCAGAGTATTGGGCAGTCTTTTGGCAAAGTCAGTTATATAACGAGCCGACAATAAGATGCTGCCTTCACTCTCGATCTGAGCCTCAGTTTGACAGCGAATAAATAAATCGGGGTCAGAAGCAGTTAAAGTTAGCTGCTGCTCTTTTGCCTGGAAAAATATTCCTCCGGAATTGGTCAGGGAATTTTTGACAGCTCTTTGGACAATTTGCAGGGCGTTTAAAAAGTTGTCCCTGTGGATAAATAATTTCATGTTATCAACACCTCTTTTGAATTTCGCAAAAAATATATATATTATTATTATTATCTAAATGTAGTAGTAGTAGTAGGGGCTGTGGATATGTGGATAACTTTTTTTCGATACCCCGCAAACCCAGTGATATAGGGAAAAAATGAGGTACCAAGTTATCCACAGGCCTGTGGATAACCTGTTGATAACCTGTGGATAACTCTGTGGATAACTTTGTTCTGGTATCTCATTTTTTCAAAAGTTATCCACAAAGTTATCCACAGATTTTAGCGAGTTATCCACAGATTTGGACGAGTTATCCACAGGTTTGGGCGAAGTTATCCACAGGCTGATTTATAGTCTACGGTTAATTTTTTTTAAATGATCTTCAAGATCATTATTTTCATGCAATTCAGACTGAATCTTGTTACAAGCATGTATCACCGTAGTATGATCCCGACCTCCAAAATACTTGCCAATTTGGGGTAAGGAAAGATTGGTTAATTCCCTGGCCAGGTACATGGCAATTTGTCGGGGAAAGGCCACAGTTTTGGTGCGTTTTTTGGCGATTAAATCTTCAAAATCTAATTCAAAATAGGCACAGACAGCCTGATGAATGGATTCAATACTAACTGTATTTTCCGTTTTGGTGGGAAATACATTATTTAAAACCTTTTTAGTCATTTCCAGGGTAATATTACTGTCATTTACGGAAGAATACGCAACTAATCGGGTTAAAGCTCCTTCCAGCTCCCGAATGTTGGATTGAATGTGCATGGCAATATAATCTAAAACTGGCTCATCAATATTCAGATTTTCCGCCAGAACTCTTTTTCTCAAAATAGCTGCTCTGGTTTCCAGATCAGGCGGCTGAACATCTGTGATCAGCCCCCATTCAAAGCGGGAACGCAGGCGATCCTCCAAAGTGGGGATTTCCTTGGGGGGACGGTCGCTGGAGATAATAATTTGTTTATTATCTCCATAAAGGCTGTTGAAAGTGTGAAAAAATTCTTCCTGAGTTGAATCCTTGCCTGCCAGAAATTGAATATCATCAATTAGCAAAATGTCCATTTTGCGGTATTTATTGCGGAATTCCTCCTGTTTTTTATCCCGAATGGAGTTAATCAGGTCGGTGGTAAATTGCTCGGAAGTTGCATAAGCAATGCGGTAATTTTTATTTTGCTTCTGAATATGCCGGGCTACAGCGTGCATTAAATGGGTTTTGCCCAGACCGACCCCGCCGTAAATAAAAAAAGGGTTGTAGGTTTTGGCCGGAGCTTCAGCTACAGCCAGAGCCGCGGCATAGGCAAAGCGGTTGCTGTTGCCGACTACAAAAGAACTGAAGGTATATTTGGGATTAAGATTGACATATTGATCCTGTTGATCCTGCTTGTCCGGGATTTGAGAAGCTCGATAAACTTCTTCCGGAATTTCTTCCTCCAGAACAAATTTAACCTGCATATTTTTACCGGCAATTTGTCTTAAAGCGGCCTGAATTGAGGTCAGATATTTATTGGTCAGCCACTCTTTGGAATAGCTTTCCGGGGCTTTGATCAACAGGGTATTGTGAATTAACTCAATGGGTCTTATCTTTTTTAACCAGTTATCCAAATTATTGGTAAAATTGGATCTTCGTAAAATAGAAATAATTTCTTCCCATAAAGCTGATAAAGGTGATAAGTCATTTTCTGTCATAAAAGGAACCTCCTGCCTTTTTTCTGACTTATCCACAGAGTTATCCACAGGTTAGGGTAAAACCTGTGGATAACCTGTGGACAACTTGCCCAAATCTGTGGATAACTCGCCAAAATCTGTGGATAACTATGTGGATAACTTTTGGGGGTAAAATCATCATATCAAAAAGACGGATATTTTTCAACTCAAATTCTTCAATTTTGGTCGAATAAAAGCAAAAATATGGAAATTTATCTGCGATTTTTTTTCCAGTTAATAAATTACTTAAAAACCATTTTTAGTAAACCTTAAAATAGTCTTTTTAAGTAAACATAATATTGTGAGGTAATTTTAAGGTAATTTCACTTTTATTTAAATGGTATTTTAAGGAAGTCCTAAAGCAGCTTTTGTTTAATTAAAATGGTATGTAAACCAATTTTATCAATATTTTGCCAGTCCAAAGTTAAATCTTTTTCATTACGCCAGAAACCATATTTTTTGCCTCCCTGCACAATTAAAGCCTGGATCTGTCCACTTTCTGGATCAATCACCAGATCTTTCAAAGCTCCCAGGCGGGAACCATCTTCGGTATTGATAATATCCCGGCGGCTTAGTTCACTGACTTTCATGCTTTTTTAACCTCCTGTTTTCGGCTTCTCTCTGGCTTATTCTATGTTCTAAAACAGCCGAGGGTTCAAAGATAAATCGAACTTAAATTTATCTATATTTCAATAGTCAATTATGCATATGAATTACCTGTAAACAATAAATAATATTTAAACCGCATGAGGTTATTTTGAGATATTATATTTTATAACATTGTAAGTAACTTTAAAAAATCTTAAAATAACAAGAAAATAGTTATTTTATTCCAGAAATCAGGTTAAAAAAGAGAGTTTGTTTCCTGAGAAACTTCCTCTCTTTTTTTCCTGTTCTCTTTTATGGTTATTTTAATTCAACCACAGTTACTCCGGCTCCGCCTTCTCCGACTTCTCCCAGACGAAAATTTTTAACTCTGGGATTGTGGCGTAAAGCCTGCTGCACAGCCTTTCTTAAAGCTCCAGTGCCTTTGCCGTGGATTAAATTTATTTGGGGTAAACCGGCAATCAAAGCATCATCCAAATATTTTTCCACCTGCGGCCAGGCTTCATCAAAGGTTTGACCTCGAATATCCAGTTGAGCGGCAATATTCTGAGCTTTACCGCTGACTAAAGAGCCAAATCTGCTGCGGCTGGATCTTTCCTTTGTCTCCGGACTGGCAGCACATAATTCCACTTGAGCAGTTGCCACCTGCATTTTCATAATACCCACCTGAACCAGAACCTGATTGCCACTGGGCGGACTTAAAATCAGGGCTTTCTGATTATATTGCGGCAGGAAAACTTCCTGCCCCATCTTTAATTGAGCCGGATCTGCTTTTTGCCGGACTGCTCTGGGAGCTTCCGCCGGTAATTTTTCCTGCATTTTTTGCAGACGGCGGCGGCCTTCCTGAATTCCCAAATCACGATTGCGAGCTGAGCTTTCCTTCAAGCTGTCCTTTAATTCTCGAATGGCTTCCTGCCCTTCCAGACGAAAATCCCGCACCATTTGTCGGGCTTCTTCTCTGGCTTTGGCCAGAATCTGCTGCCTGCGTTCCTGTAATTCCTGCTCTTTTTTCTGCCAGCTCAAGCGAAGTTTTTCCGCTTCCGCCCGACTTTGTTCCGCTTCCTGTCTAAGCTGTTCCGAGATCTGCTTTTCCCGTTCCACTTGCAGCATCATTTCTGAAACCTGCAGTTCTTCTTTTCCCAGGAAATGCCGGGCTTCTTCAATAATGCTGTTTTGCAAACCCAGTCTGCGGGCAATTTCAAAGGCATTGCTGCGGCCGGGAGTTCCCAAAAGCAAACGGTAAGTAGGCTGCAGGCTGACTACATCAAATTCAACGCTGGCGTTTTCCACTCCTTCAGTATTATAGGCAAATTGTTTTAAAGCTCCATAGTGAGTGGTGGCAATGGTTTTGGCTCCGCATCTGTGCAGTTCGGCCAAAATAGCTTCGGCCAGAGCGGAACCTTCCACCGGATCGGTTCCGGCTCCCAGCTCGTCCAGCAAAACCAGACTATTGGTTCCCTGCCGTTTTAAAATTTCCACAATGTTGGTCAAATGAGCGGAAAAAGTACTCAAAGATTGTTCCAGGCTCTGTTCGTCTCCAATATCAGCAAAAACATCCTGAAAAATTCCCATTTCTGAGCTTAGATCAGCCGGAATATGCAGTCCACTTTGAGCCATAAGGCTTAAAATTCCGGCGGTTTTCAGGGTAACAGTTTTTCCTCCGGTATTGGGGCCGGTAATAATAATGGTTGAGATTTCTTGCCCCAGGCTTAAATCAATCGGTATAACTTTCACCCCGGACAGAATTAAAATGGGGTGACGGGCTTTTTGCAGATTCAGGCGGGCTTCCGGGACTATTTGTACGGCAGAAGCATTGATTTTCAGGCTGTAGCGGGCTTTGGCCAGGACAAAATCCAAATGAGCCAAAGCCTTTTGGGCTGCCAGCAAAGCTGTCTGCCGCAAGCCTACCATTTGAGAAAGCTGAGTTAAAATTCGGATAATTTCCTGCTCATGAGCTACTTCCAAACGCCGAATCTCATTGTTGGCTTCTACAACAGCCATTGGTTCAATAAATAAAGTAGCCCCGCTGGAGGATTGATCATGCACTACACCGGGAATATGATTGCGGTATTCCTGTTTCACCGGTACCACATAGCGATTACCTCTTTGCGTAATAATAGCATCCTGCAAATATTTTTGATTTTCGGTGGAATGAATTAAATGCTCCAGTCGGCTTTTAATTTGGCTTTGTAATTGTCCCAGGGTGCGGCGAATGCGATTTAATTCCGGGGAAGCCTGATCTGCAATGCTGCCGTCGTCCTTAACTGTGCGGATAATCTGATCTTCCAAATCCTTAAAGTCACCCAGAAAATCTCCAATTTCTTTTAACAAAGGATAATCTCGTTCCTGCAAAAAACTTTTGGCTCGTCGGGCAGCTCCCAAAGTTAGTGCAATCTGCCAAAAATCTTCCGGTTCCAGCATAATTCCCCGACTGGCCTGAATAATCCAGGGGCGAATGTCCTGCCAGCCGCCCAGATCCGCCAAAGGCTCCAGTCGAAACAAATTTCTGGCCTCGGTGGTTTCATTTTGCCAACGAACAATTTCCGCCCAGTCAGTGGATGGCTGCAAATTCTCGGCTAGTTCCCGACCCAAATTGGACAGGGAGCATTGAGCCAGTTGTTCCAAAATAATGGGATAACCTAATCTTGTTAAAGAGCGTTGATCCATTCGCTTTCCTTTCTTAATTTGCTTTAAGCTTGTAGGACTCCCCGATAAAAATGTCCTTTGGTCAGGCTGTTGAGTTTTTCAAGTTCATTTTTGCTGATTGCTTTGCCCTCCAAAGCCTGCCGATAAATTCGGGTGACTTTGGCCACCCAGATGGGGCTTTCCGTTCGAGCTTCCAGTCGTAAAGCGGCAACTCCCCATTTTTGCAGAACTGCTGTTTCTTCGACCAAAGCCAGAGTATGGGAATTATACAGGTGCATCCGGCAAAAACGATCTGTTTTCAGGGGAAACACTGCTCCCAGACGATCCTTGAGGGCAAAGTTTTGCTTTTGGCAGGGAGCCGAGCAGGAATTTTGAGCCGTTAGACCGCCCAGAACCGAACCGGGCAGACAATATTCACTGATCAGCATTTCCAAAGCTCCCTGCACAATAATTTCAACCGGGAAGTGAGCCAAAGCCTGAATTTGTGAGCTGGTTAATTCTGGCGAAAGGGTCAGACGGGCATATTCTCCGACCAGAGCTTCTGCTGTATAAGCGTTAAAAACATTAAAACCCCAATCGCTGATGAGTTTGGCCTGCGGCCAAAATGTGCGGGCAGCTTGTCCGGCTCCCAAATTGCCCACCAGCAGGCTTTGCGGGGTAAAACCCTGCTGTTTCCAGAACTGCCACTCCTTTTTTAAAACTTCCAAATCCGAATCGCTGCTGATGCGGGGCAGAGCCGGAATAATTTCCAGGTTATACCGGCGGCCTATTGCCTGAGCTTCCAGCCAGAACTCCGGTTTAAAGCCCTTAAAATTACCATCCAGATAAATTAAATCCGCTCCGTTTTGAGCGGCTGCCCGGACAGCTTCAGGATGGCTGACGGCTACGGCCAGTTGAGTGGGCAGCTTGGCTCTTTGGGGAGCCTGAGCCGGAGCCAATTTGATTTCCGGACGAGCCGGAGGCAGGGGCAGACGCTGTTTTTCCAGACTTTCCAAAGCCTGTCTTCGCAGATCGTTGAGATGGCTGGCCGGATAAATAACCGAACCTTGAAGATCAGCCTGCAAATCAGCCAGAAAATAAGGAGTATTACCCAATCGTCCCAGTTGTTTGCTCAAATATTTTTGATCCAGAGGTTGTTTCAGGGCTTTTTGCCCCATGATTTGACCGGTAATTTCAACTTGATTCCCCAATTCGTCCCGAACCTGTAAATTCAAAGGCTGATCTAAAGCAGCCTGTACTTTGAATTGTAGGGGAATTTTGGTCGGGTGAGCATAGGAAGCCTGAGCTTTGGCTATTAACCGGGCATCATGGGTTTTGAAAATTCGATCTCCCAGACGAACCCGTCCCGGCACGGGCAAAAAAACCGTGGAGCCAGCTGGAGCTTCACTGACTGCTTTTTTGTCCAGAGTTATCTGTTTAACTTCAAAGCCCAGTCGCCCGCCTTCGCTGACCCAGACTTCCAGACCATCTCCCAAAGCCAGATTCCCTTCCAGAGCAATTTCCACTCCGGCATTATGACCCAGGGATTTAATCCGGCCTATTTTAACGCCCCGGTTATTGGGGCGTTGATAGCTCATTAAATCCCTGCCCGGCTTGCCGAAAAAATAGCCGGTTGAAAAGTCCCGGTTAAAAATCTGAGCTAACTCCCTTTCTGTTTCCGGTTCTGCTTGAAAGGGTTGATTGGATAAGGCCAGATCCAGCAGGCGGCGATAATGCCTGACCACAGTAGCCACATATTCCGGTCTTTTCATGCGGCCTTCAATTTTGAAGGAGGCAATTCCAGCGGCAATTAGTTCCGGCAAAAAAGCACTTAAATTTAAATCTCTGGTACTCAGCAAATAGGAACCGGGAGTTTTCAGCTCTTTGCCCCGTCCGTCCAAAAGTTGATAGGCCATGCGGCAGGGCTGGGCACAGCGGCCCCGATTGCCGCTGCGTCCGCCAATCAGACTGGAAAACAGGCATTGTCCGGAATAACCGACACACAAAGCTCCATGTATAAAAACTTCCAGTTCAGCTCCGGTTTGTTGATGGATGTGTTTAATTTGTTGTAAGCTCATTTCTCTGGCCAGAACAATTCGTTTCAGACCCATCTTTTGCAGATAACGCACACCCTCCAGATTGTGGGTGGTCATTTGGGTGCTGGCGTGCAGGGGTAATTGGGGCAAATATTTCCGAGCCAGACAGGCCAGTCCCAAATCCTGAATAATAATGGCGTCGGCTCCCATCTGTTCCAGATCGGCCAGATAATTGAGGGCAGCTTTGATTTCTGAATCGGCGGTCAGAGTATTAACCGTAACTAAAACCCGACAGCCTCGCAAATGGGCATATTTTATGCCGGATTCCATTTGGGAATAATTGAAGTTTTGGGCAGAGCTTCTGGCATTGAGCATGGGACCTCCCAGATAGACCGCATCTGCCCCGTTTTCCACGGCTGCCGCCAAAGCTTCTTCTCCTCCGGCCGGAGCCAGTAATTCCGGTTTTCGCATAATTATTCCATGCTCCTGGAATTGCGGATGAATCCGGAGCAGGGAATAATTTCGATTCCTTCTTTTTCCAGATAACCCAGCAGCAGATTCAAGCCCAGACTGTCACTGGACATATGTCCGGCAATAACTACATTGATATGATATTTTTCGGCTTCCTTGCGGTGAGCTTCGCCCATGTGCATACCAATAATGGTACCCACGCCAGCCTGAGCCATTTTTTCCAAAGCATCTTTGGAACCGCCGGTTCCTCCGGTCATATCCAGCATAATTTTTCCGGCTCTCCGCATTTTATCACCAACCACAATTATGGGACCTGCACCCATTTGGGCGGCAAATTTATATTCCGGTTCCTGCTGCAAAAGTTTAATAATATCGCCCAAAGTTTCCGGCTGTTCCCGATCCATTTTTTCCTGCAAATAATAATTGACCAGATTGTCAGCCACGGTGTGGGCACACATAAAAGGCAAATTTAAAATTTTGGCAGCATCAACAGCTCGATTGTGATTGGCTGGCAGAATATTGCGTCGAACCTCCGCAATGCGGGAGGCCATAACTCCTTCGGCTACATTGATCGGCACTCCGAATTTGGCCATAACATCTTCCTGCAAGTGCATTACATCATATAAACCGGCATAGCCCCGGCCTTCAGGGTGATGAGCCAGCACCAGATCAATTTTCCGACCTTTTTCAATCAAGCGGTCAGCCAGCAGAATTTCTCCAATTTCCATATCCACGCCGACGATAATCGACTTAATTTCGGTGTCCGGATTGCCGTTTAAAATGCGGCTGTCCCGGTAGGGATTGGTCAGACAATCAAGATCATAAACTTCCTTTTCATCTTCGTTCAGTTCGGCATAGTGCTTTTGTTCTTTGCTTAAGAGATCCTGCATATTTTTCAGACCTCTGGGATCAAATTTCATGCCTTTTTCAACAAATAATTTGTAAATTTCTTTTAATTTCATAAACAAAATCCTTTCGTTTGTCGTAGGCGGAAACCCACTCCTCTTGAGGGGTGGGAGGAGCCTTTTTAAATCTGTTATCCGTAATCCGCCTCAAATATTGACTTTCACTAATAATGATTATATAATAACCTTCAGGTCAGCGAGAAAACCGTTGGATGCAGAATGTATCAAAGGCACTCGCTGAAAACACCCAAAACATACACTTTTTGTTTTAGATGACCGTATCGGAGCAATGAATCTGTATCGCATGGGAATTAACTATCTTGAGGATAGCCAAGTACCGGATACAGCGGCACCTCAGCATATCTGAGATGTCAGGGGCGTTGTCAACCGTCCCATGGTGTAACGCCACTTTAGGCAGCAGTGTCTATTGAGGTTTAAAGGTCGGAGGCGTAAGCCGTTACTACGACCAGGCAGTTACAAGCCCACTCGCTTTAGTGGGTGGGTAGTTGACTTTTAGCAGACCCTTTCTTTGAAATTTATTTTATGCCCATTTATGATTGCAGATACACAAATGATCGGGCATATTAAAACAATTATTGCAATAAACGCATTTGGCTGGTTCCCGATCTCCTCCCATCCAGCGTTTTAAAAGCCAGTTTTCGCATAATAAAGGCCGTCCCAAAGCAAAAAGCTGAATTTTGGAATTGGCCAGAATTTCTTCCAGGGTTTCCAGATGCTTTAAACCTCCAGCTAAAATAATGGGGGTATCAATCAGTTCAGCTAATTGACGGGCAAAACCGGCAAAATAAGCTTCCTTGTCCCGACTGCTCATATTCAGTCGGGAAGGAGTATTGCCGCTGACCTGAATGCTGTCCACGCCCCAGGCATCCATAGCCTGACAGAATTGCAGGCTTTCGCTTTCTTCCAGACCGCCTTTGGTGAAATCCTGCGAGTTGATTTTGACTGAAACCAGAAATTCCGGGCTGACTGCGGCCTTGACTGCTGCAAAAATTTCCTGCAAAAAACGAAGGCGATTGTTTTCCCCGTATTCATCTTTTCGGGTGTTTTCTTTGGGACTGAGAAAACGGCTTAATAAAAGGCCATGAGCAGCCTGAATTTGAATGCCGTCATAACCGGCGGCTTCCGCTCGCCGGGCAGCCTGGGCAAAATCATTGGTTAAGGCTTTAATTTCTTCCAGGCTGTAGTCGATTGGAGCTTTTTTGCGAAAGGTTTTATAAATATTATTGCCGCCCAAAGTCAGTTGAGCCCAGATTTGAGCTTTTTGTTCATGAACTTTGCAGGTTAATTCCTGATGTTCGGCAATATATTGATCCTGATGCAAAGAAAGCATTTGCCGCAAAGGCCAATCCTGCTCGGAAACTGCTATGCCTCCCGTAATCAGCAAAGCTACCTGATTTTCGGCCAGGGTGACATAGCTTTGAATTAACTTGGGGTTTAAATGTCCCTGATCGTCAGCCTGTTCCTCCCAGATGGCTGAACGAATAAAGCGATTTTTGAGGCTTAATCGCCCCTGCTTAACTTGACTGAACATAACTTTCCATTGTCAAAACCGATCCGAAAATTGACTGGTTTTGACAAGTTCCTTTCCTGTTTTTATCTTATTTTATGATTTTGTTGGGAAACAAAGCAAGCTTTAAGCTAAAATTAAATCCACCGGGCTTTGACAATGGCGGCAGCGGTTGTTTTTCAAGCCGGAATCTTTAACCTGATAATTGCAGCGTTTCAGCAGCACCCGACCACATTCCGGACAAAAGGTGTCCTGTCCCGGACTTTCCACATTGCCAAGGTAAACATATTTGAGCTTTTTCCGGGCTTTTTCCCAAAGATCAACCAGCAGTTTTTCGGAAGTTGGGGGCAGTCCCAGATAATAATTGGGAAAATAGCGGCTCAAATGCAGAGGAATCCGGGGATTGATTGCGGCCAGCCATTCGCTTAAAGCGATAATATCCTGTTCATTCCAGCCTTCAATTACCAAAGTAGTTACTTCCAAATGTATTCCGGAGGCGGCTATGTTCTGAATGGTTTGTTTAACCGGCTCCAGTCGTCCCTGGCAAAGCTCCTGATAAAAACCTTCTCCAAAGGCTTTCAGGTCAATGTTAAAGGCATCAATCCAAGGCAAAAGTTGATGCAAGGGCTTGGGATTGATCAGGCCATTGCTGACCACGACATTTTTTAAACCTTCGGAGCGAGCCAGACGAGAGGTTTCCAAAACATATTCAAACCAGATTAAAGGTTCGGAATAAGTGTAGGCCAAACCGATATTCCCGGCCTGCTGTTTCTGCACCCTGGCCATTTCCACCAGTTCTTCCGGGCTGACTGTTTCGGCGGGAGCTTCGGTTTGGCTGATCTGCCAGTTCTGGCAAAAGGAGCAGTGCAGATTACAGCCCCAGGTTCCCACCGATAAAATTTTACGCCCCGGATAAAAGTGATAGAGAGGTTTTTTTTCTATGGGATCCAGAGCCATGGAAGTTATTTGGGCATAATTACGGCTGTAAAGTCGGCTGTCCTGATTGGTTCTGGCTCGACAAAAGCCGTTTTTGTCCGGGTCTATCTGGCAAAAATGAGGGCAAAGCAGGCATTTCACCCGCTTATCCGGTAATTGTTGATAATAGGCGGCTTCCTGCCAGCTTACTGAAGATTGCTTTTCCGCTTGAGGGGTAGGCTGTAAATTTGGGGATATGGTAGTTTGAGCGTTGGATTTGAAGGATGGATCATTTTTCTTGGTTCTTATGTGGAAAAATTTCTTGCCTGACATGATTAAATTTATCCTCGCTTTCAGCATGATTAAGCTTACAAGCCTGCTGCCACAATTTATTTATGAGGAGATAAAGGTCGGATTCGCCGCAAAATCCTGTCCATTACAATGGCCGACAACATTCCAAAGCCGGTGGCGGCAATGGTTGCTCCGACAATGGAAGTAGGGTGGGTGGAATTAAACATAATGCGGATTCCGATAATTGTGCTGGGAATTAAAGTCAGGCAGGCGGTATTCAAAGCCAGAAAAGTGCACATGGGAGCCGTAGCGGTTTTGGGATCCCCCTGATTCAGTTTTTGCATTTCCTGCATGGCCAAAAGTCCCATGGGTGTGGCGGCGTTGCCCAGACCCAGAATATTGGCAGTCAAATTTAAACCAATAGCTCCCAGAGCCGGAGATTCCGGAGGAATTTCCGGAAAAAGACGGCGGGTCAGAGGGGCAATTATTTTGCTCAACAGCCTGACCAGTCCGGCAGCTTCGGCCAAACGCATAATTCCCAGCCAGAAGCTCATAACCGCAATCAGTCCAAAAGCTATTTGTACGGCTTTTTCTGCTCCTGTCAAAGCTGACTGTAAAATTATATCCGGTTCTCCTTTGAATAAAGCGGTAATAATTCCCATACCCAATAAAAAGAGCCACAAATAATTAACCACAAGCTTTACCTCCGTTTTTGAATTAAACCTATGTTTTAATTTAATTTTCAGAACGGCTGGTTTTCGAGCAGATAATCTGTTATGATAGAATTAAGATTAACAGAACAGAAAGGAAACAGAAAGCTTATGGCTAATCCATTTACTTTAATTAACAATGACGATTATGATTTAAGTTTTAAGGCTTTTTGCCAAAGATGCAAAGAGATCAATAAATATTATAACCCGGCTCATCCCAAACTGGCGGTTTCCACTCCGGCCAAGGTAGGCTATGAACAGGGTTTGCAGGGTCGTCCGGTGCATGAAGGTTTACTGTCCGGTTATTTAAGCCTGAACTGCCGGCCGGAATTGGCTTATCAGGCCATATCCATTTATAACACCGGTTATCAGAAGGGGCGGGAAGCTCGTCGCAATCAGCGGCCAAATCTGACAGTTTGCTGAAAACCAGCTTCCGACCCCCGAAAAGCAGAGCAAAATTTATTTAAGCTCGTTTAAAATTCTTGTCCGGGATTTTTCGACTTCAAAATAAATTTTTTCCAGGTCAAGGGTAGTATATTCACCATTTTGATATAAGACTTTGCCGTCTACCATGGTTAAAATTACATCAGTCCCACAGGAAGAATAAATGGAATTATTGAGTAAGCTGTGGGTGGGCTGACAATAGGAAGCGGAAGTATCCCAAACCTGCAAGTCAGCCTGACAGCCAACTTTGATTAAACCGCAGTCAGTTCGTCCCTGAGCTTTGGCTCCGGCCAGAGTAGCGGCCTGCCATACTTCTTCCGGGGTGATTAAGACCGGATCATGCTTAATGCCTTTATGCAGCAGGGAGAAGAACTTCATTTCTTCCACCATATTTAAATTATTATTGCTGGCTACGCTGTCGGTTCCCAAAGCCAGATTGATTCCCTTTTGCTTAATTTTGACCACATCAGCTGCACCGCTGGCCAGTTTTAAATTACTCTTGGGACAAGTGGCAATGCTGACTTTTTTCTCAGCCAGCAGGTCAAAATCATCACCTTCCAGCCAGACACAGTGAGCCGCCAGAACCGGATTATCCAGCAAACCGACCTGTGCAAAATATTGCGGCGGAGTTAAACCATTATGGCGTTCCTTGCATTGTTCAACTTCGCTTTGGGTTTCAGAAAGGTGAATGTGCATAATAATTCCCAGTTTTTTGCAGTGTTCACTGATATTCCGGGCAATCTGGGGATTGGAGGTATATTCAGCGTGTAAAGAAGCATCAATTAAAATCCGACCATTTCCGGCTCGGTGGTAGTCTTCAAAAAGAGCCTGAGCTTCTTTGGCTGCCTGCAAATCCCAGTAATCGCTGTCGTCGAAGCAGGTGACTGCCCGGCTTAAATTGCATTTTACTCCGCTTGCCAACATAGCTTCAGCTATATCCTGACAAAAATAATACATATCACTGGTAGACACTATGCCGAAACGCAGCATTTCTGCCGCAGCCAGCAGGGTAGCGTAATAAACATCCTGACTGTTTAATTTGTCCTCAAAAGGAAAAATTTTGGTGTTGAGCCAGTCGGCCAGACTGAGGTTTTCTCCATATCCCCGCATCAAGGTCATAGGGCTGTGGCTGTGAGCATTATAAAATCCGGGCAGTAATAATTTATTTCTGCCGTCATATTCTTCTCCATAGTTTTCCTGGGGCTTTTCAGAACCTGTATATGCAATTTTATCTTCTTTTACTCCAACAAATTGATTTTCCTGAATTTTAAAGCTTTCATCCAAAAAGCTTATATTTTTAAAAAGCATAATCAAATCTCCTTTCTTATTTTTAACTTTGTCCGTTTTTGAAACGAATCTTCTAATATTATACTCCAGAGCATAAGTTTATGCAAGAGGAACTTCTCCTCTCAAAGTGGCATATGCTGAATAGAGAAAACAGCTGCAAAGTTCCTGACAAGGATGGACAATTTGCCAAAGTCTGCTTTTTTCATGGTTTAAGTAAAAACGGAATTCAAGAAAGGAGGAGGATTTTTGGAAGCTTGCCAAAAAGTTCGGCTGGATTTGCGAATCAGTGAAAATTCCGGACGAATGATTGTGCGGGGGAGAGTAGCCATTCCCGAACCCAAACCGGCTGCCGCCAAAATTTTATCAACTGAAAAAAATGTCTGGATCAGAGAAGTTCGTCTTTTACCCAATAAGGCCATAGCCGAAGGAATTTTGCATTTACATTCAATTTATACCGCCTTTTCAGAGGAACAATCGGTACATCATTTTCATGGTCAGATACCTTTTACTTTGTTTATTGATTTGCCCGGAGCCTTGCCCAGCATGACGGTAAAAGCCGAAATTATCGCTGAAGAAACTGAATTTATTCGGGCGGCTGATGCGGCCTGTGCTTTTGAAGTAACCGCTGTTTTATTGTTTACTGCGGTAGTAACTGAAGTGCAGGAAGTAGATGTTTTAACCGCCTGTCCCGATGATTGTCAATGTGAAACAGAGCTTTGGGCGGTGGATTTGGTAGCCGCTCAGGGCAGCCGCCAGATTCTTTTGGAACAAAAGCTGCCCTTTCCGCCAGATTGTCCGCCGCCGGAAAGGGTTCTGGACAGTGATGCCCGTTTGGAAATTCGTTCTGTGCGGGTGCTGACCGATCAGGTTTTGGTGGAAGGTCTGGTACAATTACAAATGCTTTATGTGGCTTTGCTGCCGGAACAGCCCGTGCATCGCCTGAATTTAAGCTTCAGTTTCAGTGATTTTGTGGAAGTACCGGGAGCCAAAAGCTGGATGCAGGTGCGGCATTATCTTTATCTGGAGCATCTGGATCTGGATCCCTGCGGCTGTGAACAGCTGACCGCTTCTCTGGTGCTTAAGCTTACAGCGTATGCGGTACAGCGGCAGGAACTCCAGCTTGTAACCGATATTGCCGGCTGTAATTATTTGCCGCAGCTGGTGCAGCTGAGAATTGATTCCATGGTGGGAGAAGGCAACACCCAGATTATTTTAAAGGACAGCTTTTGTCCTCCTGATCCCCGTCCTCCGGTGGAAAAAATTCTGGACAGCCGCCTGAGTCAAATTCAAATTATAAGTCAAAAAGTTATTTCCGGCAAAGTTATTATCAAAGGTCAGGCCACGGTTGCTCTGATTTATGCTGCTTTGGGTTGTGAACAGGCTGTGCATACTCTGGAACGCCAAATGTCCTTTCATGCTTTTATTGAAGTAGCAGAAGCCAGAGAGGACTTGCGGGTGGAAATTTTTCCGGAATCGGAATATATTACGGCTCGACCGGAAAATTGCTGTGTTCAAATTGAAACCGTTTTGAAATTTTCGGCCAAAGTTTATCAAACTATGGAACGCTCCGTTATAAGCTGCCTGCTGCCCTTGGAGGAAGAAGAAAAGCCCGAAGAAGAACCGGAAGATATGCCCTGCCAAATCGGAGAATACCTCACCTATGTGGTGCAGGCCGGAGATACTTTATATAGCATTGGTTTGCCCTATGGAGCTGGCGTGGAAGATATGATCGCCGCTAATCCGCAGTTGACCGATCCGGATCAACTGGAAGTTGGAATGTCCCTGTATATTCCCTGTATAGCCAAAGGTTAAAAGGAGGGACTGCAATGCCAATTGAATATGATTTGCCGGTTCCGGAAAATCTGCGCTGTTTGAAAGTGAAGCTGCCTATTTTGCTGGCCGAGGCGGAAGCTCAGGTCGTAGTGGACAGCGTGACTCAAACTCCGGAACTGACTAAAAAAATTGACCATATTGATGTTATGGTCATGGGCTTTGAAGCTGATCCGGTTTTCATTCATCAGGATGAATCCCATTGGTCTTTAAGTTTTAATAAACGCTGGCCGGATTATTGCTGTCATCGACCGGGAAAGGCTTTTATTAAAAAAATTATTGTGCGGGGAGTTTTGCACAAACAAGTTTATTATGTGAATCAAAATGACGAGGTGAAGCACTTTGGCGAAGATATTCCCTTTACCAAAATGCTTCGGCTGCGGGATCCGGAGCCGGTTCTGGATGTAGATGATGTTACCATTGACTTTCGCCGAGCCAAGGTGGATATTACCTGGGATTTAATTCGGGGCTGCCGTTTGCAGCAGGTGGGAATTATCGGAATTCGGGTTAAAGTCATGGAAGAACGCAATATGTACATTCAGGTTTGTCCGCCCCGGCATGGCTGCACCAGAGAAAATCTGCTGCGGGATCCCGGTTTTGAACAATGGGTTGGCGATTTGCCTTTGTCCTGGGGCGGCATCAATGTAAGCCGAACCTCCAATGCGGTGCGTACCGGCAGCTTTGGAGCTGTTCTGGGAGAAGATCCGGGCAGTCAGGCAGCGGTTTTTCAGCAGGTTCGTCGGGTCAGACACCATCATTTCCGAGATTGGGATCGGCCTTTTAACGGCTTTGAAGATGATTGTGATTCCCATCATCATCATCATTCAGATGACTGGGGCGGTGATTCCGGACATTTTGAACGCCCGCATGCTTACCGGCTGTGTTTTTGGGGGCGGCGTTCCAATGCGGAAAACCAGGGTAACTGCAATTTTACTTTGACCGCTTCAGTTGTTTATTACGGCGAGGATGGAGAAATTTTGGCCAATCTGCAAAATCAATGGAATTCTTCCTCCATCAGTTCCGGCTGGAATCAGTTTTGCTTTGATGCTGGCCCCCCGCCGGAAGAAATTGCTTATGCTCAGGTCTTTATTGCTTTCCGACCCAGAGATCGGCAAAATAATTGTTCAGTGGTTATTGATGACGCTTCTTTGATCTGTGTGCCTTGATCTGTGTGCCGTGAACTACTCCGACTTATAAAAGTCGGAGCTTCCTGTTTCAACCATTACTGCATTGGCTATGATACCACATAGCGAAATGTCTTACACAATGTCCACAGGCGTATAAGTTTGGGCTGCTCCGTCCCTGCTGTAATTATTGAGATTATAACAGTATGAGGTACAGAAGTCAAGAAGATGCGTGTGCAACGAATTCATCCCACCACCTATAGAGGTGGGGGATTTCTTGCTCACGATGTGTTAAAAAATTGGCTGGGATTGCCAGAAAATATTGGACAGGAGGGGAAAAAAATTAAAGAGGGGTTAACGGAAGGGTTTTTGGAAAACACTTTATTTCGGCTGCTTCAGGAGAAAAAGGAACAGGATGAAGATAGCCTGTTAATTATTTTGGGTTTGGTTAATTTAATGGGCTTAATTGATATTATCAATGGCCGAGCCGAAAAAATTCAGGAAGAAAAAATACCTGATAAGGGGGCTAAGAATTCTTCCACTGAAGCCTTGATGGGTTTATTAAGCCAAATGGCTCACAATAGTGCCAAAGCCAAACCGAATCGGCAGAACCGATTCGGTGAAAAAAACAAATAGTTTTTCAGTCCTCCAAATCCGGTTCAGGGGATTCTTCCGGACTTTCGGCTTCCTCCGGCCATGTTTCCGGGGCTGCGGGCGTGGGAACCGGTGGTTTAGCTTGCTTGACATGATTAAAGCAGTTAAAGCCGGTTTGAAAAGTTTGCATACCTTCCCGAAAAGTTCGCAGGGCTTTTTGGGTGTTTTCCATTAAAAAGGAAAAATCGGAGAGCTGTTTTTCCAGCTCATTATTATGATTGGAAGCGGCCATCAGCAATGATAAAAATAAAGGGTTAGTCATTTATTTTCCTCCCCCAAGTCTCTTTTATATATATTATGGTCGAGCCAAACAAAAAGTGCGAAAAATAAGGAGAAGATAAAAAATGTCTGATAATATCTCCATTAAAATGGCTTTACTGAGTTTGTATGGTTTAATTCAGGCGGTACAAAAACAGCAAAAGCCTGGGGGCAGGCGACCTGTCCCGGAAGAAGCTGTTCGGGAGGATAGGCTGAAACCCATTCCGGATTTTTCGGCAGAGGAAACAGAAGAAAAAATAAAAGAGGAAGCTTTAATTTTATTGCCGGAGACTTTGCCTGAACAGCCAGTTGTACAGCCGGAAATGAAAGCAGAATCGGAAATCAAGCCAGAGGAAACAGAACAGGAAACAGAACTGCTTGTGCAGGCTGAACCGGAAAGCGAAGATATTTTGCCACAATCAGAACCCTGGGAAGATTTGTGGAAGAAGGATTGGAAGCAGCCGGTTTTGCTTTGGGATGACCGGCTGCGGAAATAATTCCTGAGGCAGGGAGGAACAGCAAATAAAAAAGGTATCAGTTTACAACTAACTGATACCTTCAGCATTTTATTTAAAATTAAATTTCAAATAAAGTTAAGTTATTTTAAACCTTTTCGGGCGGGAAGGGGCTGCCTCCCTGATTTTGTGAGACAGCCCCAAAGCTTATTGCATAAATGGCTGCGGAATAATGCTTATTGTTTGACTGCTGGCATCCCAGCTAATATCATAACCGAATTGATAGCACATTTCTCTAACCGGCAAATAAAGTCGGCCATCAATAATTCTGGCCATAGTTCCCGGATTAGCTGCATCTATAACAACACGCACCCCATTAACGATCATATAATCGCTGTTAGCCGGAACCTGTAAGACCACGCCCCCTTTGCTCAAAGTTACGGTTTTAAGCCTGCTGTCCCAAACAATATTGGAATCACTGATTCCCAAAGCCTGAGCAACATAAAGAATGGGCAACATGGTACGGCCGTTGCTGATATAGGCAGCAGCATCCATGCTATATTTTTTGCCGTTCAGGGTATAGCTGGCAGATTCAATGACAAAAGCAGCCCTTGCTGAAGTTTTGTTGGAATCATAAGTTTTACCCGATTCCCCATCATCCGGGCTTGCTTTCGGTTTTGAATAGCTGATGTCTGGTTCAGGTTCTGAATAGCTGATGTCTGGTTCAGGTTCTGAATAGCTGATGTCTGGTTCAGGAGCTGAATAGTCCACAGTTGATT
>JAZRXK010000011.1:0-9270 GCA_045600185.1 Desulfocucumaceae bacterium | reverse complement strand
TCTCTGTACAATTCTGCGGAATGAATTTTTGTTGTAATTTCATGTGGCAAATACCTTTTGTTATGTGCTATACTATTCATGGCGATTGAGTCCTTTCGTCAGAGGATTGTGTGCTGCTTGATTTTAACGAACTCAATCGCTTTTTTCCAGCCCCCTGGTCTCACATCTGTTGTAATGCTACAAATTTTTCAGTCCTTTATGCTGATTATGGCTTGACTTGCTGTTTGCTGTATGATATACTAAAAGAGCCGCTGGGGTAGAGCCTGGGGGGGTGTCCGAGCGGTTGAAGGAGGCGGTCTTGAAAACCGTTGAACCTGGTGGTTTCGTGGGTTCGAATCCCACCCCCTCCGCCATAATATGTTTGAGGAGAGTTGGCCGAGCTGGCTGAAGGCGCTCGCCTGCTAAGCGAGTATATGGGCTTAAACCTGTATCGAGGGTTCGAATCCCTCACTCTCCGCCATCGAAACAAGAGCCTATAAACCTTGGGTTTGGAGGCTCTTTAATTATACCTTTATTATAAACTGCTCACGGGCGAAAATCCCATGTGCTTCAGCACTGGGGATGAAGCCCGCCTTGCTTTATGACCGTGCCAAAGCACGGTTTGTATAAAATAAAAATGGCACAACTGTCAACGCTGATGTCAATGGAAGTGCCAGCATACTTCATAAAAGTAAGCAGAATTTCGACTGCGAAAAACTGTTTATTGGGCTTTTGGCGAACCCTTGAAGAATAAGAGTTGCTTAAACAATTAAACTTCTTCCGAATCCCCGCTGCTTCAGCAGCAGGGGAGCGTCAAACCAGTTAAGCTTGACATCTCTACATAAATAAAACCGGGGATGCTTCAAAAAACTTAATTCCTCTCAGGGCAGGAGTTGTATAATTTTAAATATGGTTTCCTAAAGGGAAGGGGTGTTCCAGTGGTTATGAATTCTGATAGCTTTGAATTGACAACTATTATTAACGATTTGGCTCAAGCCTGCATTGAGCAAAGTTCCATTGAACCATCATTATATGAAAAATACGCCGTAAACCGGGGTCTCAGGGATCAAAAAGGAAATGGGGTTCTGACCGGACTGACTGAAATCTCGGAAATCAATGCCTATAAAATGGTTGATGGGGAAAAAGTACAATGTGATGGCGAATTATATTATCGTGGAATTAATATCAGAGATATTGTAGATGGCTTTATTAAAGAAAAGCGTTTTGGTTTTGAAGAAGTTACCTATTTGTTATTGTTCGGGAATCTTCCCAATCAGGAACAATTAAAATTATTCAAACGAATTTTATCTCATTACCGAACTTTACCTACCAACTTTGTTCGGGATATTATTATGAAGGCTCCAAGCAGAGATATGATGAATACTTTGGCCAGAAGTGTTCTGACTTTATATTCTTATGATCCAGCAGCCAGCAATATCAGTATTCCCAATGTTCTGCGGCAATGCCTTCAGTTAATTGCCCTGTTTCCGCTTCTGTCGGTCTATGGCTATCAAACCTACAGCCATTATCATGATGGCAACAGTCTGTTTATTCACAGCCCCATTCCGGAACTGTCCACAGCAGAAAACCTTTTGCATATTTTAAGAATGGACAGCCAGTATACCGAGCTGGAAGCCCGTATTCTGGATCTGGCTTTGGTTTTACATGCCGAACATGGCGGCGGCAATAACTCCACCTTTACCTGCCATGTGGTTTCCTCTTCCGGAACCGATACCTATTCAACTATTGCAGCTGCTTTGGGTTCCCTGAAAGGCCCCAAACATGGCGGTGCCAATATCAAGGTTGTGCAAATGTTTGAGGATATGAAGGAAAATGTTCGGGACTGGAATGACGAGGAAGAAATTACTCAATATTTGAGAGATCTGCTGCATAAAAAAGCTTTCGATAAAGCCGGCCTGATTTATGGTATGGGACATGCGGTTTACTCTTTGTCCGATCCCAGAGCAGAAATTTTTAAGCTTTTCGTTGAAAATCTGTCAGAAGAAAAAGGACGAATGGAAGAATTTCGCCTGTACAGTATGGTAGAAAAACTGGCTCCAAAAGTTATCGGAGAAGAAAAGAAAATTTTTAAAGGCGTAAGTGCCAATATTGATTTTTACAGCGGTTTTGTTTACAGTATGCTGAATCTTCCTTTGGGGCTTTATACGCCTATTTTTGCTATTTCCCGTATTGCCGGATGGTCAGCTCATCGCATGGAAGAATTGATTAACTCCAGCAAAATTATTCGTCCGGCTTATAAAAGTGTTTCCAGCCATCATCCTTATGTAGCTTTGGATCAGCGTTAACTTGAACAGGGTTTCAGTTTTTTGCTGAAACCCTGCCTTGACTTTTGCTTTGAAATCTCGTATAATAAAAAAAGTATTGCGGATGTAGCTCAATGGTAGAGCATCAGCTTCCCAAGCTGAGGGTTGCGAGTTCGATCCTCGTCATCCGCTCCACTTGATTTTTTAATATCAGTTGAATATTTAAACCAAATGCCGGGGTAAAATAAACAAAAACCTTTTTTGCAGAGAGTCGGTGGCTGGTGCAAACCGATAAAAGTTTTGTTTAGCAGGCTCCCCTAATGGGTTCGATTGAAAAAAGCAGTAGATCGAAACGATTTCAGCGTCGTTATTGCTGATTAAGCGGATAAGAAATTTTTCCTTATCAAAAAGGGTGGAACCGCGGGCTAAGATCTCGTCCCTGACTAAATTACAGTCAGAGAGGAGGTTTTTTTATGTTATTTGAAAAATTTATAACCCATTTGGGTGAGAAAACCCACGGTTTTAATCGTGGAATGATAGCCCGTTTTTCTTCAAATAATGTATATATTGCAAATATTTACATAGTGTGATATATTAAACAAAGGGCTTGAAGTAGCCTGATGATATAAAACTGTAGGTTAGGGCATAACCGAACAGTATAATCTACGCTTGTGGAGACTATGTAAAACTAAAGTCC
The DNA here is from genome assembly GCA_045600185.1 of Desulfocucumaceae bacterium. GTDB lineage: Bacteria > Bacillota > Desulfotomaculia > Desulfotomaculales > Desulfocucumaceae > CATZDY01. The sequence continues at coordinate 6,330 of JAZRXK010000011.1, read as the reverse complement.
TTGTGGCAGTGTAACGGTCTGTGAAGCAGGAATCCCACGGCTTTAGTCGTGCGGAGTGTCAAAAGATTAAAATTCAGGAGGAAGAAAAACGAAATGAAAGTATTAGTAATGGATGGAGTTAAAGAAGCTGGTTTAAAACCTTTGCGGGAAAAAGAAGGTATTGAAGTGGTTATCGGTTCCAAGATGACCGAAGACGAACTGTGTGCCTGCATTGGTGAATATGATGCCATGATCGTGCGTTCGGCTACCAAAGTTACGGCTAAGGTCTTTGAAGCCGGAACTAAATTAAGAGTTGTGGGCAGAGCCGGCGTTGGTGTAGATAATATTGATTTAACTGCTGCTACCCGGAATGGAGTTTTGGTGGTTAACGCTCCGGATGGTAATACCATTGCAGCCTGTGAACATACCTTTGCCATGATGTTTGCGTTGGCCAGACAAATTCCGGAAGCAGTTACCAGAACGGTTAAAGATAAAAAATGGGATAAAAAAGCTTTTATGGGCTTTGAATTAAGAGGTAAAACTCTTGCAGTTATTGGTATGGGTCGGATTGGGTCTTCCGTGGCCAAAAGAGCCCATGCCATGGAAATGAATGTGGTTGCTTATGATCCGTTTATCTCCGAAAATGTTGCCACTGAATTGGGTGTAGAATTGGGTACTTTGGAAGAAATCCTGCCCAAAGCCGACTTGATTACCGTTCATATGCCTAAAACCAAAGCCACATATCATATGATTAATAAAGACACCATTGCTTTAATGAAAGATGGTGTTTATATTCTGAACTGTGCCAGAGGCGGCATTATTGAAGAAAATGATTTGTATCAGGCTATGGTAGACGGCAAGGTAGCCGGAGCTGCTCTGGATGTTTTTGAAGAAGAACCCAATGAAACCAGTCCTCTGCTGGATCTGCCCAATTTTATTGCTACTCCGCACCTGGGTGCTTCCACCAGAGAAGCTCAGCTTAATGTAGCCGTGGATGTTTCAGCAGAAATCGTAAATGCTTTAACCGGCAAAATGGTTAAAAATACCGTTAATATTCCTTCTATCAATCCTCAAACCATGTCCTTTGTTAAGCCTTTCCTGGGTCTGGCAGAAAAATTGGGTTCCATTCAATCTCAGATTATTGATGGCCGGGCTCAAAAAATTGAAATTACTTATAGCGGTGATTTGGCCAGAAATAATGTTAAGCCTATGACCACTTCTTTGATTAAAGGTTTCCTGGAACCCGTTCTGAAAGAAAGCGTCAACTTTATCAATGCTCCGCATCTGGCTGGTGAAAGAGGTATTCAGGTTGTGGAAATCAAAGACGCTGAATCCACCGGTTATTCCAATTTGATCAGTGTCAGCGTTTCCACCGAAAAAGGCAATAAGAGTCTGGCTGGAACTTTGTTCGGAAAAAATGAAGAGCGTTTGGTTATGATTGATGGTTATCGGATTGATGCAGTTCCCAGCCCGCATATGGTTTATATTCCGCATATGGATAAACCCAGAATCATTGGACCAGTTGGCAATTTGATTGGGGCTCATAATATCAATATTGCTGGAATGCTGGTAGGCCGCAAAGAACTGGGCGGTCAGGCTGTTATGATTTTATCTGTAGATGATCTGGTTCCGGAAGCTACTCTGGAAAAAATCAGTGAAATTGATGGAATTCTGGAAGTAAAAATGATTAACCTGTAAGCCGGAATTAACTATACAGGAAGGCGTTATTATCAACGCCTTCTTTTTTTATTCTAAAATCAGAGGTTTCGGCATATTTTTAGACAGGATTTGGAGAGGAAGGGGTGCCAAATGAAAAAAATTGTAGTAGCCGGACGCAATGACAGCGGGAAATCAACTCTGATTGGTGAAATTTATAAGGGATTGAGGCTTAAGGAATATTTCCCTTTGATTGTAGGTTCCGGAACTCAAGATGAAAAGCCTTATATTCAAAAAGGAATTCATCCGGCTTATTTAACCATAGCTGCTCCGGAACCGGGGCGGGATCTGGCAGAAGATCTGGATAAAATTATTACGGCTCATGTCAATCAAATGAAGGAAAAAAATCGTTTGATTCAGCACGCTCGCAAAACTCTGGAAGAATTAAATAAAGTGCGGCAGGTTTTGGATCTGGGCAATATGCAGCAAAGGGATTTGCCCCCGGCCGTCAATCTGCCCAATGTGGCGGTGGCGGAGGCGGTGGGCATCAATGATGGCTATAAATCGGTGGAGTGTAAAACGGAAGCGGATATTTTGGTAACGGTGATTCCGGCGGGAATTAAAAATGAAATTTTAATGGAATCGGGAAGCATTTTATTGGATGAAGCGTCCATTCTGGTTGTTACCAAAATGGACGATACCCCCAGAGAAATAGCCAATACCAATTTGAAAATGCTGCGGCGGATCTATCCTCAAAAGCCCATTATTCCTTTAATTGCTACTTCCGGCGTGCGGACAGAACTTCTTTTGGAGGAGCTGGCTCAACAACTGAATCCGGCTTAAAAAAACAGAACCACATTATAGCTGATTGCTTATGATGTGGTTTTGTTTGTCTTCTGCGTGAAAAGCATTGCCAATGCCAGAGTACTTTTCAAAAAAATTTTTCAGCTTATCAATTACGCCTTGTTTCTTATTGGCTCTGCCACTACCACCAAAACGGCTGACCGAAGGCAGAATTTTCTCGATGTCGGTACCGACAATCTTAATTTCCCCTTCCCGGAATGCGTTCTCAAGAAATTTACGGGTTTCTGCCTTTTTAAGGTCTTCTTCTTTGATAATGGCTTTCAGATCAGTTTCACGCTGTTCGGCTACAAAATCCTGCCAGCCGGTTACGATGTCATCCATATCATTGACTTTGGCAATAAAGGTTTCAATTAAATGTTTTTTGCTGCGGAGTTTCGGGCTGGCCTCAACGGCCTTCTTAATGGTGATAAGAACTTCTTTATCCTTACAATGGGCATCCTGATATTTCTTCACAAGCATCAGAATATAGTCTATGTTAATTTCTATCTGTTTGATAAGTTCAACCTCAAACACCACATCATCGGTAATATCTGTACTTTCTCCGTTTTTTCTCCTGCGTTTCCATTCATCTCTTAAATCCTGATAACGACCAAGATAGTCTTGCAGATCACGCTCGTTGATGAGTTCCTTTCCGGCAAATTCATCAAAGGAACTGAGCAAATTACGCATACGAAGCAATGCACCAAACAGGGAAATAAAATCTTTCTGCTTTTGTTCGCCTTCAATGCGTGGTTCAGAAAGAGGAAACTTCTCTTGTAATTCTTTAAGCATATCCACATAACCGGGTATTGGCTTGTCATCTGCGGAAATATATCCGTAATAATAGTCTTGAAACTTTTGTAGAAGAACAATTCCTACAGCATCCTGATTACCGAACAGAGATATGGCAGTATCTACACGCTTTTGCAGATTGCGGAAGCATACAATATTACCGAAAGTTTTTATACTGTTCAGAATACGGTTGGTACGGCTGAATGCCTGAATCAAGCCGTGCATCTTCAAATTTTTATCTACCCACAGAGTATTCAGGGTAGTGGCATCAAATCCTGTCAGGAACATATTGACAACAATAAGCAAATCCAATTCCTTATTCTTCATGCGAAGGGAAACAACCTTATAGTAGCTCTGGATCTTATTGATGTCCGTGGAATAGTTGGTATGAAACATCAGGTTGTAATCCATAATGGCTTCATCCAGAAAGTCACGGGCATTTTTATCGAGATTGGAGGTATCTTCCGGATTCTCTTCATCAAGGATACCATTGTTTTCTCCCTCATTTGCACCATAACTATAAATAACAGCTATACGCAGTTTATTTTTCGGGTCTGCTTCCATTTGCTTACGGAATTCTTCATAGTATAGCTTTGCCATTGGTACCGACGCCACGGCAAAAATGGAATTGAATCCACTGACACGCTGTTTCTGCTTGATTTCCTCGATTTTGCCGTTTCTGACAGAGGCAACTTCTTGAATGTTGGTCAACCGATTGAAGATATAGGACTTGTTACCACGATAGGTCTTTTGATCAAAATGTTCCAAAATATATTGCGTAATCAGCCTGATACGCTCCGGAGCCTCAAAAGCTTTCTTGCGGTCGATATCCCATACCTGTTCATCATCAATTTCTGCATCAATGTCCATTGTTTTAATGTAATCAATTCGGAACGGGAGAACATTTTTGTCATTGATTGCATTTACAATGGTATAAGCATGAAGTTGGTCGCCGAAAATTTGTGCTGTAGTGCAGAACTGCGGATTTTTTATTGATTCGGCATTCATAGAAAAAATTGGTGTTCCGGTAAAACCAAAGATATGATATTTTTTGAAGTTTTTCTCGATTGCTTTGTGCATATCACCAAACTGGCTGCGGTGACATTCATCGAAAATAATAACTATATGCTTTTGAAAAACCTCGTGTCCCTTTGCTTTCTTAATGAAGGTAGCCAGCTTCTGAATGGTGGTAATAATGATATGGGCATCCGGGTCTTCCAACTGCTTTTGCAAAATAGCCGTGGAGGAGTTGCTGTTGGCGGCACCTTTTTCAAAGCGATCATATTCCTTCATGGTCTGGTAGTCCAAATCTTTACGATCTACCACAAACAGCACCTTATCAATATAGGAAAGCCGGGAAGCCATCCGAGCGGTTTTGAAGGAAGTCAGCGTTTTTCCGGAACCTGTGGTGTGCCAGATATATCCGCCGCCTGCAATAGAACCATACTTCTTATAGTTATTGGCAATTTCGATTCTGTTCAGAATCCGCTCCGTGGCCGTAATCTGATACGGACGCATAACCAGCAGCATATTCTCCGCCGTGAAAATGCAGTATCTGGTCAGCACATTCAGCAGAGTATGTTTTGCGAAAAAAGTCCTGGTGAAGTCAATCAGATCAGGAATGATCTTGTTATTGGCATCTGCCCAGAAGGATGTAAATTCAAAGCTGTTGCTGGTCTTTTCCTTCTTTGTTTTGTCAGATTCTGCATCCTTGATGGCATTGAAACGAGTGCTGTTGGAATAGTATTTGGTATTCGTGCCATTGGAGATAACAAAAATCTGGACATACTCAAACAGCCCACTGCCTGCCCAGAAGGAATCCCTCTGGTAGCGGTTGATCTGGTTGAAGGCTTCTCTGATGACAACGCCTCTGCGTTTCAGTTCGATATGTACCAAAGGCAGTCCATTGACCAGAACTGTAACATCATAGCGGTTATCATGCTTTGCCCCCTGTGCCGTGCCAATGACATACTGATTGATAACCTGTAGGAAATTATTGTGAATGTTCTTTTTATCAATGATGGTGATGTTCTTGGAAGAGCCATCATCACGCTTCAAAACCTGAACATTATCTTCCTGAATCTTACGGGTCTTTTCCACGATGTCCTCATTGGCATTGGCAAGACAGTCAGAGAAGAAGCGTTTCCATTCATCTTCGGAAAACTTATAATCGTTCAGCTTCTCCAAGTGCAAACGCAAGTTGGCGATCAGGTCTTTTTCCGTATGGATTTGCAGATATTCATATCCCTGCTCACAGAGCAGGCGAATAAACTCCTTTTCCAGTTCAGCCTCCGACTGGTAGCTGTCAGAACGAGCCTTTACTGGCTCATATTCGGTTACGACTGTATTTTCGCTTGTCGCTGCCACTATATTGAAATATGGCATATGAGACACCTCCTTACGCTAACGGTCTTCTGCCTGTCGGCAGACAGGGAAAGTCAGCAGCTTATCTCTATAGTATTCATATTGCTTCTGGCGAGCTTCAATCTCAGCAGGGAGTCCGGAAGAAATATCATTTATTAGATAGTGAAATCCATCTAATAAATCTGCAATTTTCTTTTGCGTATCTAAGGCAGGAATTGGAACAACAATTTCTTTTAATGCTGGCACACTCGAATGAACCACTTTGCTTTTAACCTTTCCTTTGCTTTTTTGTGCTTGAGCAGAAGTGGTAGATAAAACATATGACATATATCTTGGCTCTTGATTATGTTTCATCACTACTGTATCGCCACCAGCCATACATTTATCATGTCCTAAATACGCTATCGATTTAGCAATTTCTTCAATGCTTTCACCAGTAATTGTAAAGATTATGTCTCCATGTTCAAAGTACTTTGGTTTGGTAACAACCGATTTAAATGTATGCGAAACACATTCGGTGAAACTTATTTCGTAAGTAGTATAGATTTCTCCATATCTAACACATGGAATTCCTTCTTCAGTTACTTCGTCACGCTTGATACCAGCTCCCCTGTACATTTCAGTTGCAATTTCTCCCAAAGACATCATTGGCACATCATCCCCGAAAGTCAGCAGTTTATCTCTATAGTATTCATA
>JAZRXK010000010.1:0-18020 GCA_045600185.1 Desulfocucumaceae bacterium | reverse complement strand
CAGGATGTTAACCATTGTGTATCAAAGGCACTCGTTGAAAACAATCCGAAACATACACTCTTTGTCTTAGAAGACCTGTCAGGTGTTCGTTCCGCTGCAGAGAAGGTTCGTCGAAAGAATAGTTATGTTTCAGTATCCTGCTCGTTCTATAACCTTGAGCAGAAGCTCAAGTACAAGGCTGCTCTTAATGAGAGCTCCGTTATCAAGGCAGACCCTCGTTATACAAGCCAGACCTGCCCCATTTGCGGACATACCGAAAAGTCTAATCGCAGCAAAAGGCTTCATATCTTTAAGTGCAAGTGCTGTGGATATACTTCCAATGATGACCGAATCGGGGCAATGAATCTGTATCGCATGGGAATCAACTATCCTGCAAAGGACAGTCAAGTACCGGATACAGTGGCACCTCAGTATATCTGAGATGTCAGGGGCGTTGTCAGCCGTCCCATGGTGTAACATCAGCAGGTTCGCCCGTAACAAAGGCAGGAGATAGTTATATCGTTTGCACTACTGGATAGTTACAAGCCCACTCACTTTAGTGGGTGGGTAGTTGACAAAAATCCCTCTTTACTAAGACCACCCTTTCTCTTACAAGAGTGGAGTTCCAAGGTAGTGACATCTTTCCCACTTTTTCCACGCTTGGAAATGGGAGACTTCAACAAGCAGAACCATATTGACACTCCCCCGCTGCTGAAGGAAATGGGGTTTTCACCCGTGAGCAATTTATAGAAGAGCTATCCCCGCATATCTCACGGTTCTGTCAGTTTTTGCCCTTTTGAAAAAAGAGCTGCCGCCCTTCCAAGCCGCAGCCCTTAAAAATTTACTATCTATTCTGTGCCTTCAGTGGGATCTTCGGTCATGCCTCTGCCGGCCAGGCCATACATGGTGCTGCTTCCGGTGGAGAAATAAATCATGGTTCCTTCATTTACCAGAGCAGTAGCAGCTTTTTTTACATCCCGCATTTTAACACCAGGAATTTTCTTTTCAACCGCAGCTTCCATATCTTTAAAATAGAACTTACTCTTTTTGCTGCTTTCAGCAAATTCCATAATGGCAGCTTTCATTTCGTCTATTGTGGCCATAGTAATCTCTGCTCCTTTATATGTGAATACATCAATACTCACATGAAAATTTTCCTGCTGAAGTAGTTTTCAGACAGTGGTGAACTACTCCCGAATCAAACCGGAAACCGGACTAAAAAACTGAAAGCATTGCTTACCATTCCAGTACGCAGCCGGAATGATAAGCAAACACTTTTTATTATTCAGCGTAAATTTTAATTTTATTCGTCAATGCCGCCAGCTACTTTGGAAACATTCCAGGCAGCATCGGTGAACTTGAACTGACTGCTGGTTCTCCAGGTATCATAAGCCAGACGATAGTCATCAATCAGGTGTTCAGTAAATTCGAGGTTGCAAACTTCAAAGAAGCGTTCCCAACCAATTCTTTCAGCCCAATCGCCAAGTCTTTCGTATTTGCGGGCACCTTTGGCATAAGCTTCAACGATTTTCTTAACATGTTCAACCACTTCGGGGAAGCGGGGGAAGGTATTCGGCAGCCAGGGAACAACAACTTTGGAGAATTTAGGCATACTGATCCGGTTGGAGATTTTGCCGCCAGCCAGAATGGTTACGCCGTCGCCTTCTTTATCGGACAAAGGCAGAGCCTGACACATGGTATAGCAGTTACCGCAGAACATGCAGCGTTCCTGTTTAATTTTAACACTCTTCAAGCCGCTTTCAGTTTGAGCCGGGCTGATAGCACCAACCGGGCAGGCAGCAATAGCCAGAGGAATTTCGCACAGTTTGCTGATATATTCGCTGTCTACGATAGGAGGTTTGCGGTGGAAACCTAACAAAGCAATATCGGAGCAGTGAACAGCACCGCACATATTCAGGCAGCAGGCCATGGATACTCTCAATTTGGCAGGCAGAACCATGCCTTTGAAGTAATCAAACAGTTCGTCAGAAACTGCTTTAACCATGGAAGAAGCATCAGTAGCCGGAGTATGGCAGTGAATATAACCCTGGGTGTGAACGATACTGGAAATTGAACAGCCAGTACCACCGATGGGGAATTTATAGCTGCCGCCGGGATGTTTACGGCTTTCCAGATCTTTTTTCAAAGCTTCCAGATCTTCTGCATTGTCTACCATGAATTCAATGTTGTTACGAGTGGTAAACCGAACGAAGCCTTTGCAGTATTTGTCAGCAATTTCGCAGATTTCCCGAACATGCTGAGCAGATACGAAACGAGCAGCACCGCATCTTACGGTATAAACTTTGGCACCGGATTCAGCAACATGCACCAGAACACCGGGTTCCAAAACTTCGTGATACTGCCATTTACCATAGTTTTCCTGGATTACCGGCGGGAAAAATTCCCAGAAATGCCGGGGACCCAAGTCAGTTAATCTATCTTTCAAAGGCTCTTTAGGATCATAAATGCCAAGTCTTTCTTTTGATAATGCCATTAACTTTACCTCCTATCCTTATCTTTTATGTTTAGCTCTATAGTCGTCGATATTTCTGTCCCAGCCACCAGGAACATCTTTTTCTTTCCAGAGGATGTACGGGTTGGAACGAGGAGCTTTAACCATCTGCGGACAAGGCGGCAGTCCGACTGCATCCAGGAATTTAGGCAGGGTCATGCGCTGCATCAATTCACCCAGACGTTCACGGTTCTTGCCTTCTTCCATCCAGAATTCCCAAATTTTTTCGATCAGTTCTTTAATGTTGTCATACGGCGGTTCCAATTTCATGAACGGAACGATCAAAGTAGCCATTTGAGCACCGTCCAGAATAGGAGCTTTAGCACCTAACAGAATGCTGACTCCGGTATCCAGACCGGGTTTCAAAGCCTGAGGCATAACATTGATGCAGTGCATGCAGCGAACACATTCCGGGTTATTGATTTTCAATTCGCCATTTTCCATGGACATACATTCGCTGGGGCAACGATCAATAACTTCAGCCTGAATGTCGAACGAACCCCAGTCTCTGCCTTTGTAAGAACCGGCATTGGGAGCAATTTCGCCGTTAATGTAGGCTTTTACTTTGTCCTGATCAATGCGAATATCGTCTCTCCAGGTACCGATAAAGGACATATCGGAACGAGCAATGGAAGCTACGCAGCCATTGGGGCAGCCGTCAAATTTAAATTTAAATTTATACGGGAAAGCCGGACGGTGCAATTCATCCTGATAGTAGTTAGTCAGTTCATAACAAAGATCCTGAGTATCATAGCAGGAGAATTCGCAGCGAGCTTTACCAATACAGGCAGACGGAGTACGCAGGTTGGAGCCGGAACCACCAATATCAGTGTCCAGAACATGGGTCAGTTCATAGAAAACAGGTTCCAGCTGTTCGGTAGTAGTTCCCAAAAGAACCATATCACCGGTGGAGCCGTGCAGGTTCAGAACACCACTGCCCCGGAATTCCCACATATCACAGATGGTTTTCAAATAATCGGTAGAATAGAATTTACTGGCCGGCTGGTTTACCCGGATAGTATGGAACATGGCAATGGAGGGGAATTTTTCAGCCAGGTCAGAATAACGACCGATAACACCGCCGCCATAACCAAATACACCAACGATACCGCCGTGTTTCCAGTGAGTTTCCCCATCTTCAAAAGACAGTTCCACCTGACCCAGCAGATCTTCAACGGCATCCGGATCAATTAACATTTTGTCATCAGCCAGTTTTCTTCTGAACAGGGCTTCCCGTTTGGCATCAGAAACGAAACTGGGCCAGGGACCACTTTCCAACTCTTCCAGCATGGGAATTTCGTGTTTGCATTTAAAGTTTTTCAGTTCCTCTTCGGTGTAATTATTCAACTCCGCATCGGAAAAAATACGCAGCTCGTCATAATTAAGCTTTTTCATTTCGCGTACAGGTTCAAAAGCCACAAGCAATACCTCCTTATTATAGTTCTTGCAGTATTACAATAAAGGTTTTTCTGCTTTTTTGCAATACCAAAAATTATTATCTTTGAAAAATGTCCGTTGTTTTGTCCGAAAGTTTAAGCACAGGTAAAAATTTCCCTGCACTTTATCCAACACTGAACATTTTCACAGATCATTTTGAAAAATTGAAACATACAGTCCTGTTCTTCTTAGAGTATATTCTCTTTATCTCTGAATTTTCCTGCCGGAAAAAAGAGTTTTTTTGGACAGGAAATACAAAATTTCAGGCTGCAAGCTGTTCATCACTTACGAGAAGTCAATTCCAGATTTTCAAATATAAAACTGAGCTGCCAGCAAAATTCCGGCAATACTTTTGGCATCTTTAATCCGGCCGTCCCGCAGCATCAGCAGAACTTCAGACAGAGGGAATTTTTTGACCTGCAAAAATTCTCCTTCATCCGGACAGGCTTCGTGCATTTCCAAATCCCAAGCCAGATAAATACTCAGTTTTTCACTGCAAAAACCGGGGCTGGAATAAAATTCTGACAGCAACTGCCATTCAGCCGCCTGACAGCCGGTTTCTTCCCGTAGCTCTCTTTGAGCCGTTTGCAGAGGATTTTCTCCCGGATCCACTTTTCCCGCCGGAATTTCCCATAAGTCCTGACCGGTTGGATAGCGATATTGTTTAACCAGCCAAATTTCCTTTTGGGAAGTAACGGCTACAATACCGGCTCCTCCGCCATGCTTTACCACTTCCCGCCAGGCTTGTTTGCCATCCGGCAGCTTGACCCGATCCTTCTGCAAAGAAATAATCCTGCCCTGATAGATTTTCTGACTTTCCAGGGTTTCTTCCAATCCAGCATCACTTCCTTTTGCAAATATAGTCGACTATAACTGATCTATAGGATAGAATTTTTGCTTGATAAATAAACCGGGAACTATTCCCAAAGAACTTAAAAATTCCCCGACCCGCTCAAAATCGGCAGCAATATCCTCTTTGCGATGGGCATCCGAGCCTATGGTTATTTTTTTGCCCCCGGCCTGCAAATATTTTTGTATTGTCTCAAAGCCTGGAGAAGGCTCATTAAAACCATTACGGTAAGGCGAAGTATTTATTTCCAAAGCAATATCATTTTTAACCATTTCCGCCATAATTTGATCCACAATCGGCCAGTCCGGAAAATTTTCCTGCAAATAGCGTTTGGGGTTATCAAAATGAGCCAAAACCTGAAAACCGCCCTGCTGAACGCTTTGCAAAACTTCCTGATAATATTCTTCAAAGCAGCGGCGAGCATCATAATCTTGAATCAGGGGTTTAAATTCCGGATATGCCGGATCAAAATAATGACAGCCCAGATTACCAATATAGTGAATTCCGCCAATAATTACATCAAAATTTTCCTTATCCAGCCGGCCAAGAGCCTCCGGATAACAATGCGGTTCACTGAATTCAATGCCTTTTAAGATTCTCACCTGCTTGCCAAAAAGCTTGGAGATCCGCCTGATTTCAAAATCATATTTTTCCGGATTCCACAAGCCATAGCCTTCGTCAAGCTGATTATGTTCCAAATGATCGGCACAGGTTAAATATTTAATACCCTTGGCCAAAGCCGCCAAAGCCATCTGCCCAATGCTGTTTCTGGCATCAACGGAAAAATTGCTGTGTGTATGTGTATCTGCCGGATATAACAATTTAATCCTTCTTTCTCACTATTCTTGGTGGCTGTTCCAAAAGCTGCTCAACCAAACCCAGCAAATTTTCCCTGCCCTGACCAGTTACGGAAGAAAAGAAGCTTAACTGGTTCAGCTCCAGACCCAGGGCATTTCGAATCAGTTTACCCTGCTTGACCAACTGATTATTGGAAAGCTTGTCACATTTGGTGGCTACTACGGCAAAAGGAAGCCGGTAATACCTGAGCCATTCATTTAACTGCAAGTCCAGAGCCGAAGGAGGATGGCGAATATCCACCAGTTGAATAACCCCTTTCAATCGGGAGCGTTGGCTTAAATAGCTTTCCATCATTGGCCCCCACTTAGCCCGGATTTCCGCCGGAACCTTGGCATAACCATATCCGGGCAGATCCACCAAAAAGAATTCATTATTGATTAAAAAATAATTGATACTTTGGGTTCTGCCCGGAGTATTACTGGTTCTGGCCAACCCTTTACGGTTGACCAGTTTATTTAAAAGAGAAGATTTACCCACATTAGAACGCCCGGCCAGAGCCACTTCCCAGCGTTCATCTTTGGGGCAGGTTTTCAGACTGACAGAAGTGGTAAAAAATTCTGCTGTTTTAATTTGCATCAGCAACCGCTCCGTCCAGCAAAACCAGTTCCAGTACCTGATCCATATTTTCTACCAAGTGGAAGGTTAATTGCTTTTTAACATTATTCGGAATGTCTTCCAAATCCTTGGCATTTTCCTGGGGTAAAACAATTTCCTTGATTCCGGCTCGGTGAGCAGCCAAAACCTTTTCCTTAATGCCTCCCACGGGCAAAACCCGACCTCTCAGAGTAATTTCTCCAGTCATGGAAAAATCATGCCGAACCCGGCGTTCAGTCAAGGCGGAAGCAATGGAAGAAGCTATGGTAATTCCAGCCGAAGGGCCGTCTTTGGGAATGGCTCCTTCCGGAACATGGATATGAAAATCGCATTTTTCAAAAGCTTCCGGCTTAATCTGCAACATTTCGGCTCGGCTGCGGACAAAGGAAAAAGCGGCCTGAGCTGATTCTTTCATTACATCACCCAGTTTACCGGTTAAAGTTAATTTGCCGCTGCCCTGATACACAGATACTTCAATCACCAGAGTATCCCCGCCGACTTCCGTCCAGGCCATACCGGTGGCCAAACCAATTTGCGGTTCCGCTTCCGCCAAACCATAATGATAACGAGGCCCGCCCAAATAGCTTTCCAGATTGCCGGCCGTAATTTTGGCTTTTTTGGTTTCGCCGGAAACAATTTTTTTGGCAGCCTTGCGGCACAAAGAAGCCAGACTGCGTTCCAGACTGCGAACCCCACTTTCCCTGGTATATTCCTGAATAATCCGCAAAATGGCCTTTTCCGAAAACTGAATTTGCTGCTCAGTCAAGCCATGTTCCTTAATTTGTTTGGGCAATAAATGCCGCAAAGCAATTTGCAGCTTTTCTTCTTCCGTATAACCGGAAATTTCAATAATTTCCATGCGATCCTGCAAAGGCCGGGGAATATTATGCTGCACATTGGCCGTTGTAATAAACAAAACATTGGACAAATCATAGGGCAGCTCGATATAATGGTCGCTGAAAGTGTTATTTTGTTCCGGATCCAGAACCTCAAGCAAAGCGGAGGAGGGATCGCCCCGAAAATCATTGCTCATTTTATCAATTTCATCCAGCAGGAAGATCGGGTTTTTGGAACCGGCTGTTTTCATTCCCTGAATAATTCGTCCCGGCATGGCTCCCACATAGGTACGCCGATGGCCTCGAATTTCTGCTTCATCTTTGACTCCACCCAGAGAGATCCGGACAAATTTTCTTTTCAAGGCTCTGGCAATCGAACGCCCCAAAGAAGTTTTGCCCACTCCGGGAGGTCCGACAAAGCAAATAATGGGACCTTTGATTTTTTTGGTTAACTGCCGAATGGCCAGATATTCCAAAATTCGTTCCTTAACTTTTTTCAGGCCGTAATGATCTTCATCAAGAATTGTTTCAGCCAAGTTAAGATCAATGCGATCCTTGGTACTCCTGCTCCAGGGCAAATCCAAAACCCAGTCCAGATAATTGCGAACTACCGAAGATTCTGCAGCCATAGGCGGCATTTTGGCCAAACGATCCAGTTCCTTCTGCATTTTTTCTTCCACATAGTTCGGCAAGTCAGCCTGAGCAATTTTTTCTCTGTATTCTTCCACTTCGGCTGCTTTATCTTCATTATCGCCCAATTCATGGTTAATAGCTTTGATCTGCTCCCGCAGATAATATTCTTTTTGGGCTTTTTCCATCTGTTTGCGAACCCGAATTCCAATTTGACGCTCCAGTTCCAAAACTTCCAGCTCCCTGTTCACTAAATCAAGAAGCTTTTCCATGCGATCCATGACATTAAGATTTTCCAGAATTTCCTGCTTTTCCTCAATTCGCAAAGACAAATGAGAAGCAATAGTATCTGCCAACTGGCTGGGATTTTGCAAGTTCATTACGGAAACCATAACTTCCGGCGAAACTTTTTTGGAAGATTTAACATACTGTTCAAATTGTTTAACCAGACTCCGCATTAACGCATCGGTTTCCGAATTGGTTTCAAAATTGTATTCTTCAACCGGTTCTATTTCCACTTCAAAGAAAGGCTCCTGCTTCAAATACTGAGCAATTTCAGCCCTGGCTTTACCTTCCACCAGAACCCGAACAGCTCCACCGGGAAGTTTGACCAACTGCTTAATTTCGGCCACAGTTCCAACCGAATAAATATCTTCTTCCTGCGGCTCATCAACCTGAGCCTGTTTTTGGGTAGCCAAAAATACCTGGTGCTCAGCAGCCATGCTGAAATCAACAGCCTCTACTGATTTCTGCCGCCCCACATCCAAATGTAAAACCATATGGGGAAACACCAAAATACCTCTTAATGGCAGCAATGGTAAAATCTGTTTCTCCATAGCTGCACACCTCCTTTAATAAATAATCAGTCAACCAAACCTTCTTTATTTTATCATAAACTCCGGCCTTAAAGCTATAGAAATTCTTGTTAGATCTGCTTTTTTCTCGAAAAAAATCATTTTTCGAGTCTTTTTCAGGTTGATTTTAGCTTTTCTACGGCATTTTTACAAACAGATGGCGAAAAAGCCTGCATTGAAACCAGCAAGCTTTCCCGCCTTTTTCCTGACAGCTCTTCTGCTCTTTTTTACTGACCAGATTGATAAACACTTTCCATTAACTGCTGTAATTTAGCCCAAAATCCAACAACCTCTGCTTTCGTTTCAACTGGAGTTTCCAGCAAAGGCGTTGGCTCAGGCTGTTCAGCTTGAATTGTTTCCGCAGCAGGCTTCGGTTCATCCGAAGGATTAAGGGTGGGATAAACAGAAGTTTCAGGGTTATCCGTTGCTGTGTCATTTTCCTGCAATGCTATAAATCCACTGTCCCCATCTACTTCCAGAACAACTCCAACTTCACCCCAATAATCTTTGGGAATATAGATCTGTCCCAGCTCCAATCTGAAATAACAGGCCAGGCCTTCTTCCGGTTCCGAATTAACGGTGAATAAAATTTCATTGCTATTTATTTGTTCCACCTGGAAAGGAGGTTCTTCTTCCTGATACAAACCATTCGCTTCTCCATTCAGGCTGGCCGGAAAAGCAAAATAATTGGCTCCGCTGCCGACATAAACCACAGTATTTTTTTGATAAAACTCCCAGTCACTGTCAGTCATCAGTTCATTATTCTGATTCCGAAATTCAAAATCAGCCGGCAAACTGAAAACAGCACTGTCTCCCGCTTTAAGGCGGCCACTGTCCAGATACATTTCCAAGGTTCCCAGGTTAACCACTTTGTCATTTCGCACTGCCTGCGGCCCATAAAGATCATAATAACTGGCCAAGGCATTTTGAGGCAAAATTAACCCCAAAACCAACCCCAAAATCATGAGAAGCTTAACTTTTTTCATTTTTTTATCAGCCCTTTCTGTTTTATACCAACCCTGCAAAGTCCATTTGCCGCAAAGCTTCATATAAAACCAAAGCTACCGAATTAGATAAATTCAAGGAACGCAAATTGGCTCGCATGGGGATTCTCAGACACTTTTCCGGATAAGCCTGCAACAGGCTTTCCGGCAGACCAGCAGTTTCCTTGCCAAAAATTAAAAAATCGTCCGGCTGAAACTGAATATCCGTATAAATTCGGGTGGCTTTCTTAGTTAAAAACCAAAAGCGGCCTTTTGAACTGTTCTGCTCTGCAAATTCCTGATAACTGGCATAATAGGTTAAGTCCAATTTATCCCAATAATCCAGGCCAGCTCTTTTTAAATGCCGGTCATCTGTCGAAAACCCCAAAGGCTCCACCAAATGCAGACGACTGCCGGTTACGGCACAGGTACGGGAAATATTGCCCGTATTCGCCGGAATTTCCGGTTCTACCAAAACAATATTCATAGAATGATCCTTTCTGATACTTATTTTCTGTTTTTTATTCCTGAAAAGCCGAGGGACAAATTTGCTGCAAGGCACATTCTCCACAAAGAGGATTCCGGGCTTTGCAAACTCTCCGTCCATGCAAAATCAGTTGATGATGCAGGTCTGCCAGAATTTCTGAAGGAAACAAAGCCAGCAAATCCTTTTCCACGGCCAAAGGGCTTTTGCCCTGTGACCAGCCAAAGCGGTGAGCCAGACGAAAAACATGAGTATCCACTGGCATGGCCGGTTGACCAAAAGCTACAATGGCCATGACATTGGCCGTTTTGCGTCCCACCCCTGGCAGTTTTTCCAGTTCCTGCCGGGTCTCCGGCACCTGGCCTTGATATTTCTGCATAATCATGCGGCTGGCAGCCACAATATTTTTGCTTTTATTGCGAAAAAGCCCGCACTCTTTAATTTCTTCGGCCAGTTCTTCTGGAGTTAAAGCAGCTATTTGTTCCGGCTGATTATACCTGGCAAATAACCTGGCGGTAACCTTATTAACCTGCTTATCTGTACATTGAGCGGACAAAATCACTGCTACCAGTAATTCAAAAGGAGTGCGGTAATTTAATTCCGTTTTGGGCTGCGGATAAAGCCTGGCCAAAATTGCCAAGAATTCTTCCATAAACAAGACTCCTTTTCTTTTTCGCTTTAATCATAACATTTTTTCGGACTTTTTGAAAGCTTTTGATAAATCTTTTTCAAGTGGGTCATAATAAGCAAAAAGCATTTGGAGGAAAAAAATGATCTGGTTTATTTTAGCTCTGGCTCTGCTTCTGATTTTACTTCTGCTTTTTTACCATGAATTGCAAAAGCAGCAAATTCAAAAAAAGCTGGATCTGCCACCCAGTCACCTTCCTCCCTTAAGCGACTGGGAAACCGCTGCTGAATTGGAACCGGAGCTGCCTCCCAACTATCAGCAAAATTATCTGGAACTTTTGGTACAAGGACCCACCTGTCTTTATGCCTATTGGGAAACCGAAAGCAGGGAAGAAATTCCTGTTTTGCGTTTAGTGCGTCTGGAAGATCAGAGATTTTGGCAAAAAGAAATCAATCGGCAGCAAAGAGATCTGTTCTGGCCGGAACTGCAACCTAATCAAAGCTATCGTCTGGAATTAGGCTATCTTAATTCCGCCGGAGAATTTAACCATTTTCTGGTTTCCAGAGCGGTTCATACTCCGCCCAACACCGTCAGCCCAATTACAGATCCAAGCTGGCCGCTTATTCCGGACTTATATCCCCAGGATCCCCCGCTGTCCAATCCCGGCTCCCTGGAACGCCCATTCCGATAAGGAGGTTTAACCATGCCCCAGGGCTACTTGCTTTTAACCCTGCACGCTCATTTGCCCTTTGTGCGTCATCCGGAAAGTGAAGATTATCTGGAAGAACAATGGCTTTTTGAAGCTATCACCGAAACTTACTTTCCCCTGTTGCAGGTTTTTGACCGTTTGCAAAAGGAAAATATTCCCTACCCCCTGACCCTGTCCCTGTCTCCTCCGTTACTTTCCATGCTTAACGATCCGCTTTTGCAGCAACGCTATGTAAAATATCTGGATCTACGATTGAAGCTCCTGGAAAAAGAAAAAATTCGCACCCGGGGAACAGTTTTCGCTGAGGTTTCAGCCATGTATCGGCATAAGCTTACGGAAATTCGTCGGCTTTTTGTAGAAGTTTATCAGGGAAATTTAATTCAAGCTTTTAAAAAGCATAGCCATCAGCTTAATTTAATTACCTGTGCGGCCACCCATGGTTTTTTGCCTTTTTTAAGTCAGAATCCAGCCTGTGTCAAGGCTCAAATAGGCCTGGCTGTGGACTGCCACCAAAGACTGCTGGGAGAAAAACCCCAGGGCATCTGGATTCCGGAATGTGCTTATTATACCGGTTTGGAAGAAATTCTGGCTCAATTTGGTCTGAAATACTTTTTTCTGGAAACTCATGGCCTTTTATTTGCCCGTCCCCGTCCGGCTTTTGGAATTTATGCTCCGGCTTTCTGTCCCAATAAAGTGGCTGTTTTCGGTCGGGATCCGGAAAGCTCCCGACAGGTTTGGAGTTCAGCAGAAGGATACCCAGGTGATTATGACTACCGGGAATTTTATCGGGATTTAGGCTTTGATTTGGATTACGACTATATCAAACCCTATATTCACAAAAGCGGCATCCGAACCAATACCGGCCTTAAATATCACCGCATCACCGGTTCCGGCGAATATAAAGAAGTTTATAATCCAAATAAGGCTCGGCATAAAGCCTATCTTCACGCCCGCAATTTTCTTTTTAATCGAACCAAACAGGCGGAATATGTTGGGCAGTTCATGAGCCGAACTCCCCTGATAGTTTGCCCTTATGACGCTGAATTATTTGGCCACTGGTGGTATGAAGGTCCGCAATGGCTGGAATTTGTATGCCGGGAAATATGGCAAACCAATCTTGAGCTGATCACTCCCCGGCAATATTTGCAGCGTTATCCGGAAAACCAGATCCTTCAACCCTGCCCTTCCAGTTGGGGTGAAAACGGTTACTATCAGGTTTGGCTGGAAGGAAACAATCATTGGATTTATCGTCATCTGCACCAGGCTGGACAGCAGATGACAAATTTGGCCGCATATTATCCCCAGGCCACGGGCATAATAAAAAGAGCCTTAAATCAGGCCGCCAGGGAATTATTATTGGCTCAAAGCAGTGATTGGGCTTTTATTCTGCATACCAGAACCATGACCGATTATGCTTTGCGACGCACCAAAACTCATTTGGATAATTTTTTCCGTTTAGTTCGGGAAATGGAACATCCGGACGAAATTAACCTGCGGATTTTGGAAAATCAGAATAATATTTTCCCGGAGATAGATTACCGTTATTATCAATAAACAGGAGGAATGATGATGACTTCTTTGATGAGATGGGAACCTTTTCAGGAAATCAATAATTTTCGAGATACCATAAACCGGATGTGGGAAAATAATTATGGTTTTTTAAGCCCCAATTCCGGACATCCGGGTTGGATTTTTCCGGTTGATATGCACGAAAATTCCGAAGCCATTTTATTGCAGGCAGAAATTCCCGGCATGAAAAGAGAAGATATTACCTTAAACTTCCGGGACAATGTTTTGACCATTCGAGGAGAACGCAAATGCGAAGAATGTGAAGACAAAGAAGCCAGTCATTTGCGTTCCGAACGGCATTTCGGCAGTTTTTGCCGTTCCTTTGTCCTTGGAGTCCCCATTGACGGCGAAAATATAACTGCTGCCTATCGGGATGGAATTCTGCATGTCAGACTTCCCAAGCAGGAAAATGCCAAAGAAAGAAAAATTGAGATTGGTTTGGAAAATTAAAATCAGTTTTGCTCAGGATATTCCGCTGGCCGGAATATCCTTTTTAATTTCAAACTGGAGAAAGGACTTATACAAATCCAAAAAGAATGTTCTTTTAGATCTGCAAGTTTGGAAGGAGAAATTCCGTGGCCAAATACTATATAGTTCGCAAAACCACCCGATCTTTATTTTCAACTGAACAATCAGAAAATCAGGATGATCTATCTTCGGAACTGGTTTCCCGTCCCTTATGCTGGCCAGTTAAAGTCTTGATCATCCTGATTTTACTGATTTTTCTCTGGACTTATGGTTTTGTAGTATACAGCTTCCGAGATCGGGATTTGCTCAGCCTGTATTCCAGTTCGCAGCTTCTCAAAAGCGAACTGAATCAACAGCTTTTGCAGGCAGTTGTGGAAATTGAAGTCAGCAGGCAGGATGGAAAACAAGTTAAAGGAACCGGCTTTAATATTGCTCCCACAGGCCAGATTATTACCAATTATCATGTTTTGGAAAATGCTCGGCGGGTTTGGGTGCAGTTTCCGGATAAAAAGCTTTATAATGGAATTAACTGGCAGGGAAAATCCGATTATGATTTGGCCTTGATTCATTTGAACAGCTCTGATCTTCCCTGCGTGCCGGTTTCTACAAGCTTGCCCTCACCGGGAGAAAAAGTCATTATCATCGGAAATCCTTTGCATTGGAAACAAATTGCGGTGGAAGGAATAGTTGGCAGAAGCTATCAATTTGCTGATCATGCCGGAAAAGTTATGTCCATTCAGGCTTCCATTTATCAGGGCAACAGTGGCAGTCCGGTCTATAATAATCAAGGGCAGGTGGTAGCAGTAGTTTTTGCCACCCTGGATCAAAGTACGGAGAAGGAAAAGCAAATTATTGGGCTGGCAGTTCCGATCAGTTATTTTGAGCAGGAATTTCAATAAATAACCTGAAAAGGCTGAAAGCAGCCGGAAGCTGCTTTCAGCTTAATTTATTTTTTAGAAGCAGCAATTTTCCATTTTTTTCACTTTCAGCCAGATATTTTTCTTCCATTTTCTGCTGAAGCTTTTGCAAATCCTCAATAGTACGGGATATCTCTCTAAATAAATCAAAATAAAGCTTCTGATAATCCATCATAACCAATTCCCCCTTCAATAATTTGTCAGGCTTCCTTAGTTTTGCCCAATCCGGACACTTTTATTTTACCGCCAGAAAATATTTATAGAACCAGCAAAATCATTCCCGATCTGCAAACAAAAAATTCCTGATTCGGATCTGGCAGGAATCCGAATCAGGAACCAACTGATTTATTTCATTTGAGCCTGCAACAAGCTCCGAACTTTATCCAAAGCTTCCTGTAATTTGCTGGCATCTTTACCGCCGGCTTGAGCCATATCCGGCTTGCCGCCGCCATTTCCGCCAACAAGGGCAGCCACTTCTTTGATCAGTTTTCCGGCGTGCAGCTTTTTGGCTGTCAAGTCCTTGGAAACTGAAGCTACCAAATTAACCTTGTCTCCGGCAACTGATCCCAGAACCAGAACAGCACCGGAAACTTTATCCCGCAGCAAGTCCAAAGTAGATCTCAAAGCTTCCATATCTCCGGCTGAAACTTTGGCCGCCAGGAAAGGAACTCCGTCTACCTGATCAAGGGAAGCGGCTAATTCCTGAACTTCCAGCCGAGCCAGTTTATTTTTCAAGTTTTCGGTTTCTCTTTCCAATTCCTTATATTCTTTAACCATGCCTTCGACCCGTTGAATAACATCAGAAACATTGGTTTTAACTGCCGAAGCAATTTCGCTTAACTGCTGATCCCGATGCCGAACATATTCCAGGGCTCCCAAGCCGGTTACAGCTTCAATTCTTCTCAAACCGGAGCCAATGGAGCTTTCACCCAGAATTTTGCACAAACCGACTTCCGCCGTATTTTTCAGGTGAGTACCGGCACAAAGCTCAATGCTGAAATCTCCCATGGAAACCATGCGGACTTCATCACCATATTTTTCACCAAACAGAGCTGTAGCACCGGCATCAGTTGCTTCGGACAAAGAACAGATTTTAGTGTTAATGTCCAGAGCAGCCAGAACTTCCCGGTTCACCAGAGATTCAATCTGTTCCATTTCTTCCGCCGAAATGGGACTCATATGGGTAAAGTCAAACCGCAGGCGATCTCCATCCACCGAGGAACCAGCCTGATTGACATGTTCACCCAGAACCAGTTTTAAAGCCTTGTGCAGAAGGTGAGTAGCCGAGTGGTTACGAGCTGTGGCCTGCCGAGCCAGAGGATCAACCTGCACATCTACTTCCGAGTTTTCCCATAAAGTTCCGGTATTAACCCAGCCCCGATGCACAAACAGACCGTCAACCGGTTTGAAAACTTCCCGGATGGTAATGTTCAAATCGCCTTCTCCAGTAATGGTGGCTTTATCCGAAGCCTGTCCGCCGGATTCAGCATAGCAGGAGGTCTGATCCAAAATAAACAGAGCTTCTTCTCCGGCTACCGCCCGATCAACCCGTTCACCTTCTTTAAAAATGGCCAAAACCTTACCTTTATTGGCTAATTGTTCATAGCCCAGAAATCTGGTTTCACCGTTTTCATTCCGGAAGTCTTTATATTTGGCATCCATTTCCGAAATATATTCAGTTTCCTGACGGGCATTTCTGGCTCTTTGCCGCTGTTCTTCCATAGCCGCCTGAAAAGCTTCCTTATCCACAGTCATGCCTTTTTCTTCCAGCATTTCTTCGGTTAATTCAATCGGGAAACCAAAGGTATCATATAATTTAAAAGCATCAGCTCCACTGATTTCCTTTTTGTCTCCGGCTTCATCAATCATTTTATTCAAAATTTCAATGCCCTGGTTTAAAGTGGCTCCAAAGCGTTCTTCTTCCATTCTCAAAACCTTGAAAATGGTATCTTTATATTTTTCGAGTTCCGGATATACTTCACCCATCTGATCCATAATAGCTTGAGATACTTTATGTAAGAAAGGCTCAGTAATTCCCATTAAGCGGCCAAAACGCACAGCCCGACGAATCAGACGGCGTAAAACATAGCCCCGACCTTCATTGGAAGGAAAGGCTCCATCTCCCAGAGCAAAAGTAACCGCCCGGCAATGGTCAGCAATAACTTTTAAGCCCAGGTCAACCTTTTTGTCTCCATAATTTACACCCATTTCTCTGGCCGTAAAATCCATAATGGTTCGGAAAATGTCGGTGTCAAAGTTGGTGGGAACCTTCTGCAAAACTGAAGCCACTCTTTCCAGACCCATACCGGTATCAATACCGGGAGCTTCCAGCGGAGTATAGACTCCGGCTTCATCTTTAAAGAACTGAATGAAAACCAGGTTCCAGATTTCCAGATAACGATCACAATCACAGCCAACCTGACAATCAGGTGATTGACAACCTTTGTCTGCTCCCAGATCAACATAAATTTCCGAGCAGGGTCCGCAGGGTCCCACACCAATTTCCCAGAAGTTGGTATCCTTGTCCAAACGCACAATACGATCAGCCGCTACGCCAATTTCCTGATTCCAGATTTCAAAAGCTTCATCATCATCTTTATAAATGGTAATCCATAATTGTTCAATAGGAATTTCCAATTTTTCAGTGATGAATTCCCACGCCCAACTAATAGCTTCTCTTTTAAAATAATCACCGAAAGAGAAGTTACCCAGCATTTCAAAGAAAGTATGGTGTCGGGCGGTTCTGCCTACGGATTCAATATCCGGGGTTCTTAATGATTTTTGACAGGTGGTAATCCGCCGCACTTCCGGAACTTCGGCTCCGGTAAAATAAGGCTTAAAGGGAACCATGCCTGCTGCTGTCCACAGAATACTGGGATCTTTGGCCGGAATTAAAGAGGCACTGGGCAGACGCTTATGACCCTTGCTTTCATAAAAGCTTAAAAAAGCTTCCCTGATTTCACTTCCAGTCATGTTTTTCATCAAAATATCACTCCAGACTGATGAATATATTTTCGATAATATTTTATTATAAGCCAAAACTCCCCCTACTGTCAATTCCGGAAAAGGCCGAAAAAACGGAAATCAATTTTTCAGGGTAAACTCATTCCTCCGTTTCCCGCATTGGTTCCAAAGAAGTCAAAACCCCGTCTTCGTCCAAGTCATACACATGTATTCCTTCTTTGGTCAGGTGATATTCTACACAACAATCCCAGCAATAATATTGTTCACTGCCGATTTTGCCAATAGCTTTACCTCCGCACAATGGACATTGCATACTTTTTTCCTCCTCCTGGAATTTACTTACAGTATAGCCAGTTTTTCAATGTTTAACACGCCGTGATCAAGAAATCCCCCACCTCTATAGGTGGCGGGATGAATTGCGATAAACACCAGGGCAACAGCATTTAACTTTTTTGAAAAGCCAAAAGCGCCCCCAAAAAGCGATTCAGGTGACATTTGATACTTCTATGTGAGATTGTGACCCGCAAAGCGTGAATATTATTCGTGATTTTGACAATTATTTTGCATAAATATGCAAATGCTTTTGCCCTGCGATAAACACGGCGTTTTCTTGACTTTTGTTATTTATAGTATTATAATCATAATATAATCGGTCGTAATCATCGTAACATACAATCACAAGGTGAGAAAGATGGCAAACAAAGCAATTAAGTATCGAATATATCCTGCAGCTGAACAAAGCGTGATG
>JAZRXK010000009.1:0-30414 GCA_045600185.1 Desulfocucumaceae bacterium | reverse complement strand
AGCTTTATAACTTTCAATCTTGTCGGCAAGCATAAGATTATAAACCTTACGGCAGCAGCCGAAGGTTTTAGCAAACATAACACTTTGTTCAGTTGCAGGATATATTCGATACTTAATTGCTTTGTTTGCCATCTTTCTCACCTTGTGATTGTATGTTATGATGATTACGACCGATTATATTATGATTATAATACTATAAATAACAAAAGTCAAGAAAACGCATGTTTATCGCAATTCATCCCGCCACCTGTAGAGGTGGGGGATTTCTTGCTCACGGCGTGTTAAACATTAAAACGGAAATTGACTATATCCCCATCCTGCATAAGATATTCCTTGCCTTCCAGCCGGTTTAAGCCCTTGTTTTTAACTTCAGTCATGGTTTTATATTCCACTAAATCCGAATAGGAAACCACTTCTGCCCGAATAAAGCCCCGTTCAATATCCGAATGAATTTTTCCGGCTGCCTTTTTGGCATCATCTCCTCGACTAATCGTCCAGGCCTTTACTTCATCTTCCCCCACTGTAAAAAAGGAAATCAGATTCAAGGTTTCATAAACCGCCAGGGAAAGCCGTTCCACACCCAATTCTTCAATGCCCAAATCGGCCATAAACAGTTCTTTATCCTCATCTTCCAATTCACTTATTTCCGCTTCCATCAAGCCGCAAACCTCAATGCACTTGATGCCTTTTTCGGCAGCCAAAGCTTCCACTTCAGTTTTATAAGGATAGTTTCCACTCTTAAACTGTTCTTCGTCCACATTGATAACCCAAATCATTTTCTTATCCGTCAAAAAGCTGTAATTAACCAGCAAAGCCCATTCCGCTTCGCTCAAACCGACTTGAGAAAGAGGAATTTCCTGTTCCAGACAGGTATAAATTTTTTCCATAATTTCCAGTTCAGCCTGATTTTCCTTAGTGATTTTTTTACCGCCTTTAATCCGGGAAATTCTTTTTTCCACCAGCTCCATATCCGCAAATAACAATTCCATACTGATGGTTTCAATATCCCTTAACGGATTCAAATCACCTTCCACATGATCCACTTCAGCATTATTAAAAGCCCGGATAACATGAACCAGCAAGTCTGCATTGCGAATTCCGTCCAAAAATTGATTGCCCACGCCTTTACCCTGACTGGAACCCTGCACCAAACCCGGCACATCACTAAACTGCACCTGAGCATAAATTGTGCGTTTGGGCTGATACATTTGGCTTAAAAAATCCACCCGCCGATCCGGAACCACAGCCATGGCTACATTGGTTTCACTCTTACCAGATAAAAAATTGGAAGTTGTAGCTCCGGCATTGGTAGCCAGATTAAAAACCGTAGTTTTTCCGGTCAAAGGCAAACCAATTACTCCTGCTGTTAACATAAAAAGTCCTCCCGTTGATCTAATGTTGATCTAATATACATATAAATCTTGCCGACGATGCTGCAATAAAGGCAATTCCTGCCGCACTTTCTCCAGATAGTCCCAATCCACTTCAGCCAGCAGCAATTCTTCTTCCGTACCGGCTTCGACCAAAATTTTACCCCAGGGATCAACCAACATGGAATGGCCATAAGGAACATAAGCTGCCCTGGGATTGCAGGCCGGAGAAACCGCCGCCACAAAAAGCTGATTATCCAAAGCTCTGGCTCGCAGGGTTATTTCCCAATGAGCCGGACCAGTTACTGAATTAAAGGCCGCCGGAACTGCAATTAAAGACGCTCCTTTTAAAGTCATTTGCCGAAACAGTTCCGGAAAACGCAAATCATAGCAAATAGCTGTACCCAATTTACCCCAGCTTGTTTTCACCACCGTAGCCTGATCTCCGGGAGACAGAGTTGCTGATTCCTGCACCTTAACTCCATCGGATAAGTCCACATCAAATAAATGCACCTTGCGGTGTTTTCCCAGAAGCTGGCCTGTCCTGTCAAAAATATAGCTGGTATTATACAATTTATTTCCATCTTTTTCCGGAACAGAGCCGGCCACCAAAGTAATTTGATTTTTCTGAGCCATCTGACTTAAAGTCCGGCAAATTAAGCCGCTCGCTTCCTCGGCATATTGGGGAAAGAGTTCGGGCTGATAGGGACAAACAAACATTTCCGGCAAAACAGCTAATTCTGCTCCAGCTTGAGCCGCAGAGTTAATAAATTCAACTGCTTTCTGCAAATTTTGAATCTTGCTTTCTTCAACCATAAATTGACAAAGGGCTATTTTCATTGATTTTCTCCTTTCTCCTGATTACCCCGTAATAATTGGCGAGCATGATTCAAGGCAATTTCCGTTTGGGTTCCCCCCAACATACGAGCTAACTCATGAACCAATCCTTCACCTTGCAATCTGGTCATGCGGGTCAAAGTCCGTTGTTGGCTTTCTTCCTTATAAACCAGATAATGCACCTCAGCCAAAGCAGCAACAGCCGCCCCATGGGTTACGCAAATTAACTGGTGAGAATCGCTTAATTCCCTGAGTTTATGGGCAGTCACCTGCAAGGAATGTCCTCCAATTCCAGCGTCAACTTCATCAAAAAGCAAGGTTGGTATTCCGTCCAATTTGGCCAGCACAGTTTTAACTGCCAGTAAAATTCGGGAAAGTTCTCCCCCGGAAGCGGTTTTTTGCAGAGATTTCAAAGGTTCTCCGGTGTTCAGAGCCACCAGAAAATTAACTTTCTCCTGACCTTCCGCCTGCATTGCTTCCAAAGGGGTAAACTCCACTTGAAACAAAGTTTTGCCCATACCCAATTCCTGAAGCTGAATCGCTATGGCTTTTTCCAAAAAACAAGCCGCCTGTTTTCTCCGCTGGCTTAAAAGATCGGCCTGCTCCTGCCATTTGGCAGCCAACTGATTTAACTCCTGCTGCCAAGCTGCTTCTTTTTGTTCTTTATTTTGCCAGTTATCCAGTTTTTCCTGCAATTCCTGCTGATAAGCCAAAACCTTTTCTTCACCGTCTCCATATTTTTTAAAAAGCGATTCCAGAGTAAATAAACGGCTTTCAATCATTTCCAGGCGTAAAGGATCAGCTTCCAGACCGGTCAAATAACTTGCCCAGTTTCGGCTTAGATCTTCCAACTGATAGAAACAATTATTTAAAATTTCTGCTTCTCCTGTCCAGGCTGGCTCCAAAAGCAGCAGGCGTTCCCAATTTTTTTGAGCCTTGGCCAAAAGTTCCAGAACGCCATTTTCCCCTTGCAAGTCAGCCTGAGCTTCCCCCAGAAGCTGCTTTATAGTGGAAGCATTGGCCAGCTTTTGACTTTCTTTTTGCAGTTCCGCCCATTCACCCGGCTGAATTTGAGCTTTGGCAATTTCTGTTATTTGAAAAGACCAAAAATCTGCCTGTCTTAATAACTGTTCAGACTGGTTTTGCCATTCTTCCCAGGACTGCTTTTTTTTCTGCCAAATCCGGGTAATTTGCCTCAGACTTTCTTTTAATTCCATTGTATTACCCAGACTATCCAGAAGCTGGAGCTGGTATTCCGGATTTAATAAAGCCTGCTGTTCATGCTGTCCCTGCACCTCCACCAGTTGAGCGGCCCAAAGGCGATATTGGCTCAAAGGAAAAAGCTGACCATTGACTCGGCAGGTATTGCGGCCATTGCGATTGATTTCTCTGGTTAAAATTAAGCTGCCGTCTTCTTCCGGTTCCACTTCCCAATCCTTCAGCAGCTCTCCCACATTTTGAAAGACTGCGGTAATTCTGGCTTTGGACGAACCGGAACGCACCATTTCTCCAGAAGCTCTTCCTCCCAAAACGGTCAAAATAGCCGCTAAGATCACCGATTTTCCAGCTCCGGTTTCTCCAGTCAAAACATTAAGCCCCGAACCAAAATTCAGCTCTCCTTCTTCAATCAAGCCAAAATCCTTAATTTGCAGAGTTACCAGCATTTTATCATCTCAGCTTTCGCTTAATTTTTTAAATCTGGTTTCCAGATAAGCAGTTTTTTCCAAAGGCTTAACCACCGCAAGAAGGGTATCGTCTCCGGCCACCGTACCCAAAATTTCAGGCCAGCCGCAATTATCAATGGCAAAGGCTACTCCGGAAGCTTCACCGGGAGCTGTTTTAATCACCAGTAAATTTTCGCTGGAAGCAACAGAAAGCACCGAAGAAGCAAAAGCTTTCCGCAAGCGTTCCTCCCCCGCAGGTACAGTCGATTCAGTCGGCAAAATATAAGCAGCCAGACCATTTTCCCCCGGCATTTTTACCAGCCCCAGTTCCTTAATATCCCGGCAAACAGTTGCCTGAGTTACTGCAAAACCGGATTTTTTTAAAGCTTCGGCCAATTCTTCCTGGGTTTCTATTTTTTCTCGCTGAATAATCTGTTTAATCAGCTTATGCCGCTCCGATTTCATAAATTTACCCCCGAATGGGAGAATAAATAAAGCTCCGGAGCCTGCCGGGGTCCATTCCAAAAGCAAAGCTTGACCACCGTATAATTTTCCGACAGAGAAGCTGCAAAACCGGAAACCACCCTGGCTTCTGCTCCGGAACCCGGATGTCCGGTATAGACAATCACCGACATTCTGCCTTTCTGACTAAGCTTGGCCAAAGCCTGTTCCAAAGCTGACAGGGTATCAGCCGGATTGGTTTTAATTCGATGATCACTTCCCGGCAGATAGCCTAAATTAAACATAATGGCATCCAATTCTCCATCTACTGCCTGAGCTAAATTAGCATGGTTTTCCTGCACCAGAGTAACTCGATCCTGAACTCCGACTGTTTCCAGCCGCTTTAAGGTTTGTTCCAGAGCCTTGGCCTGAATGTCCAAAGCATAAACCCGACCGGTTTTTCCCACACCTTCCGCCAGAAACAGGGTATCATTGCCTTTGCCCGCCGTGGCATCCAAAGCCCTGCCGCCTTCCTTTAAAACCGGAAGCATAAATTCCCTGGCCCAATCCACAATACTAGCTGCCCGTTTCATCAATTTTCAAATCACCTTCCCTCAATTTGCTATGTAATACCGAATAAAAGCTGCGTCCGGAAAGTTTGATAAACTGAGCCGAACAGGAAGCTTTGCCAATCACCACTTCATCTCCTGGTTCCAGCCGGTAAGCGTGCTGACCGTCCATAGTCAGCATAATTTCCGCATTATCCGATAAAACCGTAATTTTTAACTGCCGGGAAGCCGGCATAACCATCGGTCTTGACCACAGGGTATGCGGACAAATCGGAGTTAAAATCATCAGGTTCATGTCCGGAATCACCACCGGCCCTCCGGAAGAAAGGGAATAAGCGGTCGAGCCGGTGGGACTGGAAACAATCAGCCCATCCACCGGATAAACGGCTACGGTTTGTCCGTCCACTTCAGCTTTCAAGCGAATCATGCGGGAAAAAGCACCTTTGGTAATAACCGCATCATTTAAAGCAATGGAATTATCCACAATCCGGCCTTGCCGCACCACAGACGAAGCAAGCATCATTCTTTTTTCCAAAGTGTATTCATCATTAACCAGCTTGTGCAAGCTGCTTTCCAATTCCGGAATATCCACTTCCGACAAAAAACCAACCCGCCCCAGATTAACTCCCAGGAGCGGAACCTGCGGAGCAGTCCGAGCTGTATTTAACACTGTTCCATCTCCGCCTAAAACAATAATCCCCTGACAGCTTTTTTTTATTTCCGCCCAACTTGCCGCCAAATCTGATCTTCCAGCCAAAACAGCAGTTTCAGTTTCCAACATAAGTTCAGCCTTTTTCAGCTCCAAATTGCTGATAATCCGGGGAAGCAGCTCCAAAGCCGCTTTTTTATCCTTATTAGCCACCAGACCAATTACCTGCATTTTATCCTCCAATTTCCGCCCAGGCCGCCCGGACAATTTCCTGATAAGCAAAATTAAGCTTGTTTTCCGGGTGAACAAAATTCAAATAAGCCAAATATTCCAAATTACCCTCCGGGCCTTTAATCGGGGAATGGGTTAGTCCCTGCAAAGTCCAGCCTTCGTTTTCCACAAAAGCTCCAATTTGTTCCAAAACCTCCACCTGCACCTGGGGATCCCGCACAACTCCCTTTTTACCGATTTTTTCCCGTCCAGCCTCGAACTGAGGTTTAATCAAAACAACTCCTTCAGCTTTTGGTTCAACCAGCTTTTGAATATTGGGCAAAACCTTGGTTAAGGATATAAAGGACAAATCGGCAGTGAAGAAGTCAATTTTTTCTCCCAAATCCGTTAAGTAACGAATATTAGTTCTTTCCAACACCCGTACACGAGGATCGTTTCGCAAGGACCAGTCCAACTGACCATAACCCACATCCACGGCAATAACCCGTTTTGCTCCGTTCTGCAAAGCACAATCAGTAAAACCTCCGGTGGAAGCTCCGGCATCCAAAAGTGTTTTTCCCTGCAAATTCAGGCCAAAAAAGCTGATGGCCTTGGCCAGCTTCAGCCCTCCCCGGCTGACAAAGGGCAATTTAGCTTCAATTTCAATTTTTGAACCATCCGGAGGAGCCGGTTGACCGGGTTTTTGAGCTTTTAAGCCGTTGATTTTTACTTGTCCGGCCATTACAGCAGCCCTGGCTTTTTCCCGACTGGCAAAAAAGCCCTGCTCCGCCAAATAAAGATCCAGCCTGATTTTAGCCAACATTATCCCCCCGCTCAAGAATATTTTTAACTGCCTTAACTATATCATTTAAGCTTAGTCCATATTTATCCAATAAAAGATCCCGTTTGCCCTGCTCAATAAATTGATCCGCAAAGCCCAGACGCACCAGTCGACAGTTGAGCTGTCTTTGCTGCAAAAGCTCCAAAATCGCTGAACCAAAACCTCCGGCCAAAACATTTTCTTCTATAGTAACCACAGCCGAACATTTTTGCACGGAGTTCAAAATCAGCTCTTC
Source organism: Desulfocucumaceae bacterium (assembly GCA_045600185.1). Lineage (GTDB taxonomy): Bacteria > Bacillota > Desulfotomaculia > Desulfotomaculales > Desulfocucumaceae > CATZDY01. The sequence continues at coordinate 23,598 of JAZRXK010000009.1, read as the reverse complement.
GTCCAGAGGCTTGATAAAACAGGGATCAATAATTTCGGCTTCAATTCCTTCAGCAGCCAAAAGCTCTGCCGCCTGTTCAGCTCTCTGACACATAACCCCCACCGGCAAAAGCAAAACATCATCTCCGGAACGCAAAATTTCTCCCTTGCCCCAAGCCAAAGCTGGAACAGGATTTTCCAGCTTGCAGCCGGTAGCCTGACCTCTGGGATAACGAATAGCCACCGGTTTTTCTCTGTGCTGCAAAGCAGCTGCCAGCATTTTTTGCAGCATATTTTCATTACGAGGAGCCAAAATAACCATATTGGGCATGGGACGCAAATAACTCAAATCAAAAACTCCGTGGTGGGTGGGTCCATCATCTCCAACCAGACCAGCCCGATCAATGGCAAAAATGACCGGTTTGGAAGTCAGGCAGACATCATGCAAGAGCTGATCATAAGCTCTTTGCAAAAAAGTAGAATAAATGGCAACTACAGGTTTTAAGCCCTGATCAGCCATGGCAGCGGCCATAGTTACCCCTTGTTGTTCAGCAATTCCCACATCAAAAAAACGCTGAGGAAAAGCCTGGGCAAAACTTCCCAATCCGGTTCCACTCGGCATGGCAGCAGTTAAAGCAACAATTTTTTCATCTTTTGCCGCCAGTTTCACCAGAGTTTGACTGAAAATCTGAGTATAAGTGGGAACTGAACTGGGAACAGTCTGCCCGGTAATTACATCAAAAGGCCCAATACCATGAAACTTGCCCGGATTATTTTCAGCTGGTTCAAAGCCCTTTCCTTTTTGAGTCAGCACATGAACCAAAACCGGCTGTCGGGCAAAGTTCACCAGACCTAAAACTTCCAATAATTCACTTAAATTATGACCGTCCACCGGACCTACATAAATATAACCCAAATCTTCAAAGAGCATACCCGGCAAAAACAAATGTTTAAGACTGCCCTTGACCCGATAAGCCACCTTCTGCATGGTTTTGCCTATATTCGGCATTTTATCCAGCAAACTTTCCAGCTCTTTCTTGCTTCGGTTATATTTGGAGCCAAGTCGCACATGGGAAAGATAATTGGCCAGGCTGCCCACATTATGAGAAATAGACATTTCATTATCATTTAAAATAATGGTCAGTTTTCTTTTGGTCTGCCCAATATAGTTTAAAGCTTCAAAAGCCATTCCTCCGGTCATGGCTCCATCCCCGATAACGGCAATAACCGCATTTTTGCCGCCGGCCAAATCTCTGGCCGCAGCCATTCCAGCGGCTAAAGCTAAAGAAGTACTGCTATGTCCGGCAATAAAAGCATCATGCTCACTTTCCTGCGGATTGGGAAAACCGGTAATTCCCTGATACTGCCGCAGGGTGGAAAAACGCTGGTAACGACCCGTTAAAAGCTTGTGTACATAACATTGATGCCCCACATCCCAAATAATTTTATCTTCAGGAGTATTATAAACCCGGTGCAAAGCCAGAGTCAATTCGACCACTCCCAAATTGGGTGCCAGATGGCCTCCGGTTTGGGCAACAGTTGCAATTAAAAATTGGCGAATTTCCTGAGCTAATTCCTCCAGTTGAGCCAGCTCTAATTTTTTCAGATCCTGGGGAGATTGGATATTTTCTAATAAAGCCAACTCAATCATCCTTCCTGCTGTTTTAATAATCCCGTTTTACCACAAACTGCAACAAACCAGCTAAAAAATCAGCTTCTTCCGAAAATATATCCAAACACTGCAAGCCCTGCTGCATAATTTCCCAGGCCATGGCTTTGGATTTTTCCAGACCGAATAAAGCCGGATAAGTTAATTTGGCATTTTTTTGATCGCTGAAAAGAGGTTTGCCCAATTTAATTTCTTCTCCGGTCAAGTCCAAAATATCATCCGTAATTTGAAAAGCCAAACCCAAATAACGGGCATAAGCAGTCAAAGCCTCCAGCTTTGCTCCTTGCAGACCGGACAACACAGCTCCAGTTCGCACTGCAACTGTCAAAAGCTCCCCTGTTTTATGCTGATGAATATAAAGCAAATTGGCTTCACTGATCTCCTGCTCAGTCCGAATATCAGCTGCCTGCCCCCCAATCAAACCCTGACTGCCCGCTGCTTCCGCCACTTCCCGCAAAACCTGCATTTTCAGTTCCGCCGGGAAGTTACCCCAGGTTAACAATTCAAAAGCTTTGGTCAATAAAGCATCTCCGGCTAAAATGGCCAGAGCTTCTCCAAATTTTTTATGACAGGTGGGCATTCCCCGCCGAAAATCATCATTATCCATAGCTGGCAAATCATCATGAATCAGTGAATAAGTATGCAAAAATTCCAAAGCACAGGCCGCAGGCAGAATCATTTCCGGCTGTAACCCGCCCAATTCAGCCGCAGCCAAAGCCAAAACCGGTCTAAGCCTTTTGCCCCCGGCCAAAACACTGTAACGCATGGCCTGATGAATTTCTTCAGGTTTTGTATCGGCTGGCGGCAAAAATTCACTTAAAGCCCGATTCACCAAAGCTGTTGTATTCTCCAATTTTTGTTTAAAAATCATACTTTTATTTACGCCTCTTTCTGCCAGGTTTTGATTTTGGTTTCGGTATCATTCAGGATCTCCTGACAAAAACGAGTTAAAACAACTCCTTCTTCAAAAGCAGACAAACTTTTTTGTAAAGATAAATTTCCACTATCCATTTTTTCCACCCAATTCTTCCAGTTTTTGCGAAGCCTCTTCAAATGTCTGTTTTTTTCTGGCCATATTTTCCCCACTTTCCTTATTATTTTGGCAGGACAGTCCGATTTTCCCTTCATTTATTATACCATTTTGTTAATACTATGGGTGAATTTATTTTATCGAGGTGAAAAAAATGATTCGCATACTGAGCTGGTTTGGTTTGTTGCTGCTCTGGAGCATTCCGGTGCAGGCTGCTGAAGAAGAATATTTGATCTATCAAAATTATCCCGGCATGGCCAGTGGCTATACCGGAATTTTGCCCTGGGAAAGAAGTCCGGAATTTATCCAAATGGCTTTGGAAGAACAGCTGCCCATTCGCATGATTGCATATAAAGCGGTTTTGCATGATCCCTTACCTGGAGAAGCCGAAAACATCAATTTGGCCGCCCAAAAATTATGTCGGACTTTGGTTCCAGCAGGCAGTAACTTTTCCCAAAATCAAACCCTGGGACCTTATACCCTTGAAAACGGTTATCAGGAAGGCCCCACTTATGCCGGAGAACAGGTTATTACCACCATAGGCGGGGGAATCTGCAAAATAGCCAGCTTGTTATATAATGCAGCGGTTCTGTCCGATCTGCCCATTCTGGAACGCCATGCTCATTCCATGCTGGTTCCTTATGTTCCGCCCGGACAGGATGCCACTGTCTGTTATGGAGCAAAGGACTTTCGCTTCAGCAATAATCTCTCTGCTCCGCTTTTAATCTGGTGCCAGAAAGTAGATGATACGGTTTATCTGGCTCTTTACAGTCAGCAAAAGGCTCCCTTCAGCCTTTGGCAGCACCAGATTAAAGAATATATACCCCATCAAACCAAATATCAGACCAATTCCGATCTGCCTGATGGCAGTGAAATTCGAGCCGGTCTGGATGGCTATTTAATTCAATCCCGAAGTATTACCTGGGAAGCTCCAGGACAAATTCGGGAACAGGATCGAGGATTAAGTTCCTACAATCCTTTATCCCGCCTGCTGACTACTAAGCCATAACCCGAACAGTTTCCAAATTGGAATCCTGACAGCCCTGAAAATGAACACCCATATATTTAACAGCCTGCAAATATTCCACTATTTCCGCCGTAAATTTCTCTCCGGGACAAATAACCGGGACTCCAGGCGGATAGCAGCTAATGGTTTCCGCACAAATTAAACCGGCAGCCTGTTCCAGCCGGATAATCCTGGCCGGAGCAAAAAAAGCGGTTCTGGGAGGCATGGTTACTTCCGGCAAGCAGGAGGGCAAAGCACATTTTTTATGGTGCAAAGCTTCATCAGGCCAATCCCGCTCTTCCATGATTCGCATTTTGGCCAGAGCGGCAGTCAATCTGTGCATATCTTCCCAGGTATTGCCGGGACTGAGCAAAAGCAACAAATTATTGGGAGCGGAAAGCTCCACTTGAATTTGATAATTTTCCCGCAGCCAGTTTTCCGCCCAAGGTCCGGTTGGGGGCAGGCTCTCCAGAGAAACGGTAATTTTGCAGGGATCCAAATAGTATTTTTTTTCATTCATAATGGGATAACCCATTTCGTTTAAATTTTGTTTTAAAGAACGGCTGATTTGCAGGATATTTTCCAGCAATTCCCGTCCCTGCGACTGCATTTGAAACAAAGATGCTTCCAGAGAGGCCAATAATAAATAAGAAGTACTGGTACTCTGCAAAATCCGCAAAGCATTTTCAAGTCGGCTTTGATCAATTAAATTTCCCTGAATATGCACCATGGAAGCCTGAGTAAAAGAAGCCAGCATTTTATGAGAACCATGTACTGCGGCATCAGCTCCGCATTTCAAAGCAGATTCTGGAAAATCCGGATGAAAGCCAAAATGAGCTCCATGGGCTTCGTCAACCAGAAGAGGAATGCCCCGGCTATGCACCAGGTCGGCAATTTTCTGTACTTCGGAAACAATTCCATTATAAGTCGGGTTCACCAGCAAAACGGCTTTAGCATCCGGATTGTCATTCAAAACCTGTTCAATGGCTTGCGGTAAGGTATGCACAAAAACTCCATAGCCTTCATCATATTCCGGCATAAAAAAAACCGGCACTGCTCCGCTTAAAATGATCCCGCTTAAAATAGATCGGTGAATATTGCGGGGAACAATAATTTTCTGGCCGGGACTGCAAACGGCCAAAAGCAAGGCCTCCAAACCACAGGAACTGCCATTGATCAGGAAATAACTTTTTTTGGCTTCAAAGACTTTCGCCGCTATTTCCTGAGATTCCTTAATAATTCCCTCCGGCTGGTGCAAATCATCCATGCCGGGAATATTGGTAACATCTGCCCGAAAAACCATATTGCCCAAAAAATCGGCCAGAGGATTGCCCTGCAACTGATTTCCCTTATGTCCCGGCATATGAAACCTGACTGTTTCGGGTTGAGCATATTTTTTTAAAGCATTTAAAATGGGAGTTTTCAGCAACCCACCCATCTCCTTTCCAAAATATAATTACTTTTTCTATATGCCGGTTTTTGCGACAAGTTCGTTTTTCATCAGATTATTTCAAAAATACCAGAAAGGAAAGAAGATCAATGTCCAAAAAACTGCTAAGTTATTTTAGTCTTTTTCTGTTTTTCTGTCTGACTGCTCCCGCCTGGGCCAATCTGCCTGCTATTCAGGCCGATTCAGCTATCTTAATTGAGGAGAAAACCGGACAAGTGCTTTTTGCCCTCAATCCGCAGGAATCTCGTCCCATAGCTTCCACCACCAAAATCATGACTGCTCTGGTAGCTTTGCAATTTGGTGATTTAAACAAAGTAAGTCCGGTAAGTGCCAAAGCCGCTGCCACTGGAGAAAGCAGTATTTATTTACAGGAAGGCGAAGAACTTTCCCTGCAGGATCTTTTATATGGGGCTTTAATGCGTTCCGGTAATGATGCCTGCGTAGCCATTGCCGAAAATGTAGCTGGAAGTGAAGAACTTTTTGTGGCTTTAATGAATCGTACCGCTCAATTTTATGGAGCAAAACAAACCCATTTTCAAAATACCAATGGTCTGCCGGATGAACAACATTATTCCAGTGCCAGAGATTTGGCCTTATTTACCCAGCAAGCCTTTCAGTATCCCCTGTTCAGTCAGATTGTAGCCAGCCGGGATCAAACCATTGGCTCCCGTTCTTTCACTAATACCAATGCCCTGCTATGGAATTATGCCGGAGCTGATGGCGTTAAAACCGGTACCACCAACGCTGCCGGCAAATGCCTGGTGGCCTCCGCCACTCGCAATAACTGCCGTTTAATTGCCGTCATTCTGCACAGTTCAGATCGTTATGGCGATGCCCAAAAATTGCTGGACTTCGGTTTTCAGACCAAGGTAAATTTTACAACAAATTAAGACGCAAAACAATCTTTTTTTGAAAAATTCAAAAGCTCCGCCGATTCAGCAACGGAGCTTTGATTCTCTGATGTATTCATATTTTAACCGTGTGATCCGCCTGAACCCCCTTAATCTTCTATCATTAACAACAATTTTTCATGGATATGCAAATTAAGCTGAGCAATTAGTTTTCGCAGGCTTTCCCCTTCCAGAGAATACCCGTTCTCCCAATTTTGAATTAGATAAAGGATAAAATCCAGATAACCATTGGCCAAAGTTAAAGTATATAACTCCCGACAACGATTGTTGCCTTCCGGCTGACAACCAGTTTCAGCCCCTACTTTATTTTTGTGAGTTAGTTTAAAATTACTAAAGGTTTTGTTTTCTTTGTTCCAAGAAACTATCCCGTCTAAAGAAACGACTCTTTGCCCACAGACATCACAAATAAAATCAGCCATTTTCGCACCTGAACTGGAAAAAACCGCTTTTAAAAAGCTTTGCGAGTTATCCAGCCTGCTCCTTTCCTGATAATTTGCCTTTTGTCAACATCCTGAATTTCCAGGTTGATTTGTTAATATTTTCACTAATTAGCCAATTTAAAACTTTCTGTATTCAAATAAACTAAATCCTGCCCCCCTTATTTCCATATTTCTATTATACATTTTCAAACCTGTTTCCGCAACCTTGAATTGCAATAAAAGTATTTGTTTTTGAACAGAGTAAAAATAAATCTTATTTTTAAATTCCAAAAGGCAGGAATTTGCAAATTCTACTGAGAATTAAGTTCAGGAATGCCTGGAAGGAGATTGTTATTTTGAAAACCTGGTATATTGAAGATGCAGGAGGCGGCTGCAAAGCCTTTTCTGAAGTAATCGTGCTGGTTTGTGAGGAGCCACAGGAGATTTATAAGGTTCAAATTCCCCTGTTTTGGAAAGGAAAGGAAAGCCTGGAACAAAAAGTTCTCCAGGTTGCCCTGGAAATTATGCAGAAAGCCGGAGTCCAAAAAAGTGATCAACTGCTGGTTTGTTCCGGCAATATTTTTTCTGCCCTCCATGAATGGCTGACTCAAAACCAATACACCTGGGAAACCACCAAAATGGAAGGTCTGGCTCACTATACAGCCGAGGAAGGCTTTCAACAGCAGTTGGTTCAGGCGGGTTTCCCTCCCTATCTGAAGCTGGCCGGACGGGAATATCGGGAGTTCTATCAAATAATTGAGGCCTGGGTTCGTTCTTCTCCCCAACGCAGTATTTATTGGAAAAACCAGCAAATCCGCCGCCGGGAACGAAAAAACAAATATACCCTGAAAGCCAGCGGTTATCATGCCGTCCATTGTGCCAAATGTCACCAAACAATTTTGCCTTATACCCCCATGATCGAAATTCATTATCGGCAAAATGGCAAAAAAATTCAAAAGCATTATCATCTCCAATGCACTCCGGAAAAGCCCAAAAAATTTAATTTAATCACCGCAAATATGCTTTTGGAAGAAGGCGAATTTACGGCAGTGCAGGGCAAAAACCGAAATATTGAAAGCTGTTATTTTTGCCACCAGCTTTTGATGAAAGGAGAAATTGCTTTTTTTGGTTATCTGAAGCAGGAGCTGATTGCTATTCATCCTGCCTGTCTGCCTTCTAAGGCTCAAGTAACTGAAGCAAACGAGGAGTAAAATCCAGATAGTCAGCACTGACCAGAGTAAAACCAATCCCCCATTTGGTACTGGGCAGACAATAATGGCGAGCCTTGCCATGCAAATGACCATAAATCACTCTTTTAACCTGATATTTTTCCAGAAGCTCAATAAATCCACTGTATTCATGCTTTTCATTAGTCGGCATATAATGAGTCATTACCAGAATATCTTTGGGAGAACTTTTTAAAGCTGCCTGCAAGGAGCTTTCCAAACGCAAAAGCTCTCTTTTATAGATTTTCTGATCGGCTTCGGTAAAAAACACCCCATTGGGACAAAGCCAGCCTCGGGAACCACAAATTGCCAAGTCCCCAATCCTGATCGCATCATTCTGCAAAAGCCGCAAATTTTCCGGAGCCGCTTCCCGGGCTTTTTTCAGAGACTGCCACCAATAATCGTGGTTCCCAGTTATGGCCAAAATGGTTCCGGGCAAACTGCCCAAAAATTCCAAATCATATTTAGCTTCCGGAAGACGCATTGCCCAGGAAATATCTCCAGGCATTAAAACCACATCTTCCTGCTGAACAGTTCGATGCCAATTATCATAAATGTGCCGGGCGTGATTCTGCCATTTGTCATCCAGAACTGACATGGGCTTATACTGCATTTTTTCCCAATCATCTCCCAGGCGATGGCTTTGCTTGAAGGATAAATGTAAATCACTGATAGCCAAAATTCTCATAAAAACTCCCTTCGATCTCCCTGTGATTTTGGCCTGAATCTACATTCAACAGCTCTGCCGCCTGTTTCAGACCCACAATACCCCAAATTTTCAAGTTAAAACTCAATGCCCTTGCGAGCCATAATACCCTGATTTTTGGGATGCCGATGTTCTTTCATTTCAGTAATATAATCAGCCTTTTGCCAGAAGAATGGAGCCGGATTACGCCCGGTAACTACCAGTTCCAGGTCTGCCGGTTTTTCTTCAATTATTTTTTCCAGGAGCTGACAATCCAGAGCTTGCAGGGAGTAAGCTCCGACAGCTTCATCCAAAATTAAAAGATCAACTTTTTCCTGCTGAATTATTTCCCGAACTTTTTGCAGGATCTGGTTGTGCATTTGTCTTTCTTCTTCCCGTTCCTGATTGGATAATTTTCTCCAGAAACCAAAACTTTTTGTATTACGAATTACTTGGACATTGGGCAATGAGTTCAGAGAAATCAATTCCGAAGTTGGTTTACTTTTTAAAAACTGAACAAACAAAACCCGTTTGCCCGCTCCGGAAGCCCGCAGAGCCAGCCCCAGAGAAGCTGTAGTTTTTCCTTTGCCTTCCCCAGTGTACAGATGAATCAATCCTGTTGTCATTTCTTTTCCTCCCGCTGGTGAATTATTTATCTTGAAATTTGATTTATTCTCATTGCCAGGCTTATATGCCAAATCCAAAAAATTTTTAAGCCAAAGCTGCAAAAGACCTGTAAGCTGCCTGAATAACTGCAGATAAATCAGCTTCGCTTAAAGCAGCCGAAATAAAGGTGGTTTCAAATTGGGAAGGAGCCAGATAAATGCCTTCTTCCAGCATCAGACGAAAATAAGCTGCATATTTTTGGGTGTCAGATTTAATGGCCGTATTATAATCATAGACCGGCTCAGAAGTAAAGAAGGTACAAAGCATGGAACCCAACTGTTGGAAAAATGCCGGACAATCAGCTTTTCTGGCTGCTTCCTGCAAACCTTCAGCCAGTTTTTGGCCTTTGGCCTCCAGTTGAGCATAAAATCCTTCCTGCTGCAAAAGTTTCAAAGTTGCAATTCCAGCCGTTACTGCCAAAGGATTGCCCGATAAAGTTCCAGCCTGATAAACTGGACCTTCCGGTGCCAGAAGGGACATAATTTCCTTTTTGCCTCCAAAAGCTCCTACCGGCAGACCGCCGCCAATAATTTTGCCCAAACAGGTTAAGTCCGGATAAACTCCGTAATAAGTCTGAGCCCCTCCATAAGCTACCCGAAAGCCGGTAATGACTTCATCAAAAATCAACAGAATACCATAACGCCGGGTTATTTCCCGCAAACCAGTCAAAAATCCCGGTTTGGGCAAAACCATTCCCATATTTCCGGCTATGGGTTCCACAATTACAGCAGCAATCTGACCGCCTTCCCTGTGCAGTAAATTTTCCAGATAAGCCAAATCATTATAAGGAGCATTTAAAGTATCTTTGGCCAAAGCTTCCGGCACTCCCGGACTGGTAGGTACACCAAAAGTCAAAGCTCCGGAGCCGGCTTTCACCAGAAAACTGTCCGAATGACCATGATAACAACCTTCAAATTTAACAATCTTATTCCGGCCGGTATAAGCTCTGGCCAGACGAATAACGCTCATATCCGCTTCAGTTCCGGAATTAACCAGGCGTACCTGTTCCATGGAAGGCACTGCTTCCACAATCATTTGAGCCAATTCGGTTTCCAATTCAGTGGGAGCTCCAAAGCTGGTGCCAATGCTCAGGCATTTTTGCAAAGCTTCCACCACCTGAGGATGCAAATGCCCCAAAATCAACGGCCCCCAGGAATTAACCAGGTCAATATATTTTTTTCCCGCCAGATCGTAAAGATAAGCTCCTTCCCCTCTTGCAATAAACACCGGTTCCCGATCTACCGCCTTAAAAGCTCGAACCGGGCTGTTGACACCACCGGGAATATATTTTTGAGCCAAAGTAAAAGCCTGTTTATTCATCTTTCCATTTCTCCTACAAAATATTTCATGCTGGTTTTTTTCAGCTCTCGAATACTGAAAATCATTTGATAATCAGTTATTCCCAAATCTTGAGCAATGCGATGAGCGATTTCCCGACATTCCTGATCCGTCTGACCATGAACCACGGAATAAAGCTGATAAGGCCACTCAGGATTGGATTTTCGCTGATAGCAATGAGTAACTTCCGGACAATCAGCCAGTCTTTGTCCCATTTCAGCCGTTCGTTCAGGTTCAACCTGCCAGACTACCATGGCATTAGCCACAAAACCAATTTTCTGATGCCGAATGGTTGCTCCAAAGCGGCGAATGATTCCCCGCTCTCTTAAATCCTGTACCATTTGCAAAACCTGTTCTTCGCTGATGCCCAACCTTTTGCCAATGGCGGCAAAGGGTCGAGTTACCAGAGGCAATCCTTCCTGCAATTCTCTGGTAAGCTGAATTTCCAATTCATTCAACATCTTTCCCCCTGTTCCGCCAAAGCAAAATTAACTTTAATCTTAAAAATTCGTTCAGCAGGCAATTCCAGAATTTCTTCAATTCCGCTGTCCTGCCGAATCTGGTTTAAAATCCGGCTGACAGCTTCCGTTCCGGGAGCCAGGAGAGTAAACCACATATTATATTCGTTTTCCCGCAAATAATTATGAGTTACCCCGGAATAAGCGTTAACAATATCAGCTACTTCCTCCAGCCGTTCTTCCGGAACCCGCATGGCACACAAGGTTCCGTTATAGCCAATTTTGCGGGAATCAAAAACCGCTCCCAAACGGCGAATAATCCGTAAATCCAGCAATTTTTGCAGTCGCTCCAGAACCTCAGCTTCCGAAATGCCCAGTTTTTTGCCCAATTCCTCAAAGGGATTAGCCACTATGGGCAACTGAGATTGTACCAGATTCAGTAATTTTCGATCCATTTTGTCCAAGCTAATTGGAGGATTCATTATTTTTCTCCATTCGATATAAACACCAGGGTTCCTCAGCCATATAATCTCCGTAATAATAATAAGCTCTGGCTCGACAGCCGCCACAAATGCCCTGATATTGACATTCTCCGCAGCCTCCGGCTAATTTTTCCTGCCGCAATCGCTGCAAAACCGGGCTGTTTTGCCAAATATCCTTAAAGGACTGCTCTTTGACCTGCCCGGCTTCAATTTCCAGATAAGCACAGGGCTGTACCTTACCCACCGGATTAACAATGCAATAGGAAGTTCCGGCCAGACAACCTTTTTTAAAGCGGGTTTCCAAACCCATTTGTCTGGCTATACGCATGAATTGCGGAGCACAGGTGGGTTTAAGTTCAATATCCACTTCCTGCTGCTTTTGCATAATCCGCCGCAGCAAAGCTTCATAACGATCTGCCCTCAGAGACTCTTCAGCAATATCAATCGCCCTTCCGGTTGGAACCAGAAAGAAAATATGATGCCCTCTGGCTCCCAGATCTACAGCCAGATCAGTTAATTCTTCAATTTGCCCGTAATTCCAATCCATAACTGTGGTATGCAGCTGAAAGGGTAAGCCAGCTTCCCGGCAATACTTAATTCCGGCTAAAGCCGCCAGCCAACTGCCATCTACACCCCGAAAACGGTCATGCTCCTGGGGATAGGGACTGTCCAGACTTATTCCGGCAGCCATCAAACCTGCCGCTTTCAAGCTTTTGGCCTTTTGAAGCGAAATCAGAGTACCATTGCTGCCCAGAACCGGTCTTAACCCCTGAGCTTTGGCAAAAGCAATCAGTTCCTCAATATCCGGCCGCATTAAAGGTTCTCCGCCACTGAAAATCATAATTTTAAAACCGGCTTCCGCAATTTGACGGATCATTTGTCTGGCCTGTTCTGTGGTCAGCTCGTCCTCTGCCCTGTTGCCGGCATCCCGATAACAATGCTGACATTTCAAATTACAGGCATTGGTAGTGTTCCAGGAAACTATCATAAATTCACCGTTGTCAACCTTTCCTCTTGAGATTTCATTTTTTTAAGCACCTGCCAGAGTGGATCAGGAGTTTTGCAGCCAGGAGGCCACTTCCCTGGCATGATAGGTTATAATTAAATCCGCTCCGGCTCTTTTCATGCCGGTTAAGCTCTCTAAAACTATTCTTTGTTCATCTATCCAGCCATTTTGAGCTGCCGCTTTAACCATGGCATATTCCCCGCTGACATTGTAGACAGCCAGGGGATAAGGAAATAAGTCCTTAACTCTCCGCACTATGTCCAAATAAGCCAGAGCCGGTTTAACCATTAAAATATCGGCTCCTTCTTCAATATCCAATTCAGTTTCCCGAATGGCTTCCAGAGCATTGGCCGGATCCATTTGATAGGCCTTGCGATCTCCAAATTGAGGAGCAGAATCCGCCGCTTCCCGAAACGGTCCATAATAAGCGGAAGCATATTTCACGGAGTAAGCCATAATTGGAATATTTACATAACCATTTTGATCCAGAGTTTGGCGAATTGCTCCTACTCTCCCGTCCATCATATCACTGGGAGCTACCATATCAGCTCCAGCCTGGGCATGGGATAAAGCGGCTTTGGCCAGCAGCTCCAAGGAAGGATCGTTTAAAACCTGCCCTTTTTCTACTACGCCGCAATGACCATGATCAGTATATTCACACAAACAAACATCCGTAATCAAATATAAATCCGGAACTTCCTGTTTTAAGGCTCGTAAAGCTCTTTGGACAATGCCTTCCGGATTATAAGCTTCCGATCCAACAGCGTCCTTGTGATCAGGCAGACCGAATAAAAGCAGGGCTGGAATTCCCAAATCCTTAACCTTTTGAGCTTCTTCTATTAAAGTATCTATGGAAAAGTGAAAAATTCCCGGCATAGAAGGAATTGGTCGTTTTAAATTCTGACCTTCCGCCACAAAAACCGGGTAAATCAAGTCCTGAACCTGCAAAGTATTTTCCCGCACCATTTTTCGCAAAATTTCTCCCTGACGCAAACGCCGGGGACGCATGGCTGAAAATCCCATCAGATCCCCTCCTCCTGAATTTTCCAAAGCTGACGGCCTTGTTCATATAAATCATTTCCAGCCAGATCATTGATCACAATGGCCGGAAAATTTTCCACTTCCAAGCGATGAATGGCTTCCGTTCCCAATTCCGGATAAGCAATAACTTCACATTTTTTAATGCGTTGAGCAATTAAGGCAGCCGCTCCTCCAACTGCGGCCAGATAAACTGCCCCATATTGCAGCATAGCTTTTTTAACCTCCGGAGAACGCTTGCCCTTGCCAATCATAACTTTTAAGCCCTGAGCCAGCAGATCCGGGGTATAGGCATCCATGCGGACGGCTGTAGTCGGCCCTGCCGAACCAATAGCCTGACCGGGACAAGCCGGAGCCGGCCCCACATAATAAATAATCTGTCCCTGCAAATCCAGCGGCAGTTTTTCCCCATTAGCCAAAAGTTCACTCATTTTTTGATGAGCGGCATCTCTTCCGGTATAAATTACTCCATTCAGCAGAACCTTCTGTCCGGCTTTCAATTCCCGCAAGACTTCCGTCTGACAAGGAGCGGTTAAAATCATGGCCTTCACCTCATAAAATAATTTCTTTATGTCTGGCCACATGACAATTTAAATTCACAGCCACCGGCAGGCTGGCAATATGACAGGGCCAGGTTTCCACCGCCACCGACCAGGCGGTAATTCGACCGCCCAATCCCTGCGGACCAATGCCTGAAGCATTGATTTTCTGCAATAATTCTTCTTCCAGAGCAGCATTTTGGGGATCGGGATTTTTTTGCCCCAGAGGACGCAGCAAAGCTTTTTTCGCCAAAAGAGGTGCCTGTTCCAAATTGCCGCCAATGCCCACTCCCACCACCAGAGGAGGACAGGAAGAAGCTCCGGCTGCTTCAACGGTTTGCAGCACAAATTGTTTGACTCCCTCCACCCCTTCAGCTGGCTGCAGCATTTTCACCCGGCTTTTATTTTCACTGCCGCCGCCTTTGGGAGCTACGGTAATTTTAAGCTGCTGACCAGGTACAATTTCCGTATGAATGATTGCCGGAGTATTATCTTTGGTATTAACTCTGTTTAAAGGATGTTCAACTATGGATTTCCGCAGATTTTGATAACCTTGCCGAACTCCCTCCTGAACAGCCTGATTTAAATCTCCGCCTGTAATATGCAGATCCTGACCTACTTCCAGAAAAATCACGGTCAAGCCGGTATCCTGGCACAAAGGCATTTGCTGTTCGGCCGCAATCCGGCAGTTCTCAGCCATCTGGCTGAAAATTTCCCGGCCAATATCTGATTCTTCCTTGAGTTGAGAAGCTCGCAAAGCTTCCAGAATATCTTCTCCCAGATAATAATTGGCTTCCCGACACAAATTGGCTACGGCTGCTGTAATCTCCTGCACTGTAATGTTTTTAATAATTAACACCTCCGCTTTCTAATTCCTGCCATCTATCCCATAAAATTTCTGCTATGCGGGCATCTGCCCCCAAAGGATCCGCCAATTTCAGCTCCAGATCGGGATAAAGCTTCCGAACCTGATTTAAAATGGCTGGAATATGTTCCATAATATGTCTGCCCCAAAGCAAAAACAGGGGCAGAACCAAAATTTTTCCTACCCCCTGCTCGGCCATATTCCGCAAAGCCTGACCCAAGTCCGGCTGGTTAAATTCCAAAAAAGCTCCCTTAATGCAGGCTTCCGGTTTTTTGGTCTGCAATAAAAGCAAAATCTGATCCAACATAATCTGAGCCTCCAAATTGCGGCTGCCATGGCTCAGCACGATAATTCCTTCCGACATCTTCTTTTCCTCCCAAAAATAAAAACAGGCTGTAACGCCTTATTTGTTTTTGGCTCGGCACTTTTGCATAATTCGAATATCCACTGCATTTAAACGACAGGGCTTGCATAATTGAGCCAAACGAGAGGTAATCCGGCTTTCCAGGCAGTCTTCCAGGTTGCCCAGTTCGCTGTTGCTGGTTACTACAGTCGGAAGCCGATAATTAAGCCGGTAGTTAATCAGGGAATACAATTTGTTTTTGACCCATTCAGTATAATTATGCACACCCAAATCATCCAAAATTAAAACCCGGCTTTTTTTGATTTGCTCCACTATATCCTGCTCGGAAGTTTCCTGATCTGAATAAGCGGAACGAATTTCATCCAGCAAATCCGGTACAATCACAAATTTAACCGGGCAATTATTTTGCAGCAGGCGGTTGGCTATACAGCCGCTTAAAAAGGTTTTGCCACTGCCCACACCGCCGGTAATCAACAGACCCTCCGTCTGCTGAAAGTCCTTCAGACATTGTTCCACAAACTTCAAAGCTTCCTGGCAGGCAATTCTGGCGGTTTTTTGATAGGTATAGTTACTTTCTTCATCTATCTTGCTTTCAGAATAAAAATTATAGTCAAATTTTTCAAAACAATAATCCCACATAAGCGGCGGCAGACCGGATTGAGTAAGCAGGCTGGCCTGCTGTTTTTCCTTCTGACAATCACAAATCACCGCCTGATCGCCCTGTAAGATAATTCCTCTATCCTGACATCTGGAACAAAACATGGAGAATCTTTCCCTCAACTAAAATTTAATTGATATATAAAGATTGAAGCATTCTAATTCTTTCCTCTTTTTCCCGGTTTTTTTTCTCTTCCTGCTGATTGGAGCTTTCCGTTTTGGCTGATCGGGCAATTTTACTGCCCCGCAAGGTAAGAAATTTACTTTCTTCTATTTTTTTTCTGTATTGCCGGTCATTTTCTTCCACTTCAGCTACACTTCTAAAATCACGCTTTTGCCAATCCAGAATAATGCTGTCAATATAGCGAAAATTTTTGGTTCCGGCTAAGCTGGCTCGACTTAAAGCTTCTTCCACCAAAGCCACACCAACCTGATCCACCCATTTGCCCACCCGTTCTATTTCGTTGGGAGTCAAAGCCCGCATAAATTCCTGCTGAAAATGCTTATATAGAACAGACAAACTATTTTGCTGATTTTCGGTTTCCTGGGTTGTTATCACCTGTTTTTCCTGCTCGCTTCGATCCAAAACCCAATATTCCACCAACACATCCAGCAGTTTTTCAAAATTATAGCTGGGCTGGGTCTGGCTCTCGGTTTGGCTGTAAACTGTTTTAAGCAAATTTTTCTGCTGCAGGAGCTTCAAACTTTTTTTTATTTCCGCTGGATTCTGGTTGATGAATTCACTCAGCTCTTCCGGAGAAGGATAAAGCTTCTTTTCTTCCTGCACAAAGCGAAAAAGCTGAATTAACAAAACCAGTTCTCCATCACTCAAAGGAATTTTTTTATAATATTTCAGTAATAAGTTCGGTACACAGGTTATGCCAGAAAGCATAAAATCTGCTGCAAAAGCTGATAAAATGGAACAATCCCGATTGCTTAAACTCATAAATACACCTCTGACTCAGACCAATTCTGCTCCCATCAAGGTCTCCATTTGATTTAAAGCCCAGAGGTGGGCGTTGGGATCAAAGGAAGCCACTCCATTCCGGAAAATTCGAACCTGATAATTGCGATTGCGTAATTCTCCAACTGTGTGCATAATACAAATATTGGTACATACCCCCACCACATCAATTTTAGAAGGACGCAGATCTTTTAAAATATTATTCAAATCAGTTCGAAAAAATCCGTTGTTGCTGCTCTTGGGAACTTTGATACAAAAGGAATATTCTCCGATTAAGTCCTCGACTTCTTTAATCAATCTGGCTCCGTCAGTACCAAAAACACAATGTCGAGGTAATTGGCGAAACTCCAAATCCTGGGGATCGTGAGCATCATTCAAAAAAATAATCGGAAGTCCGGATTTCATAAATTCTTCAATTTTCTTCAAAACAAAAGGGACAATGGCTCTGGCCGTTTTGCCACAATCAAAAGCTCCGCCTTGTTGAATATAGTCGTTCAACATATCTACCACTAATAATAACTCCTGACCCAAAATCTTCCCTCCGTATAACATAATCAATCTTGCCAGCCCCGGATTTTTTCGTAATTTTCCTCCAGGCCACACTTTCAATTATAAACAAAGCAAAGGAATTTTTCCAGTCCCTTCTCAGCAAATCCATAAAATTTTTCAAAGGGAAAAAAGTCAGATTCTGGTTTGGGATTTCAGAATTATCTCCAAAGGCAGAGATTGTAATTTTTTGCTGTATTAAATAGTATTTACCAGATTTTTCGAGCTTTGGCCTGATCAGCTTTTACCATATAAATTTTCCCTTCCGTATCCAGGGTAGCCAAAAACACTTCCTTCAGGGTAATTCGTTTTTCCAGCAAAATATTTTCCAACCATTCAATGCTTAAATTATTGCGTTGTATTTCTTCCTTAATAATTATCCCGTCCATAATTAAAATTACCGGCAAGCCCTCATAAGGGGTGGGAATATTTAAATCCGCCGGCATTAAAGCTCTTTTTTGAGACTTGGGAACCACACTGAGTTTGCCGCTGGTTTCCAAAACTCCCATTTCCACATCTTCCACATTTGGATAACCATTTTCCCGCAGTTGAGCCAGCAAATCATTTAAATTATATCTGGCTCGTTTTAATTCTGATTTCAGGATCTGGCCATTGCGAATGACAATTTGCGGCGAGCCGTCCAAAATCCGACGAAGCTTCAGACTGTGCAGAGAACCCCAGCTTAACAGCATTTCCAGTCCAGCCAGAATCACCAGAGGAACAACTCCTTCCCAAAGCGAAACTTCCTTTTCCAAAGGAGCTACCGCCAAATCGGCAATCATAATAGCTACCACAAAATCAAAAGGCGAAACCTGAGTAATTTCCCGTTTGCCCATCAGGCGAATTATCAGCAAAAGCAGACTATAAACCAAAACAGTTTTTAAAGCAGTCAACAGCACTGTTTTCCCTCCCTTTGCTTTCAGTTTAGCCCCAAATACCGCTTTCTAAACCGAAAAAAAATTACCCTGCAAAAGCTTTGAGCCTTTGCAGGGCTGATTTCTGCTGATTTATAAAAAATATTCTCTGGCCTCGGCAACCATATATAAAGAGCCGGTAATACAAACAAAATCTTCCGGCTGAGCTATGGCCAAAGCCCTCTGCACCGCCTGGGTAACAT
Organism: Desulfocucumaceae bacterium; assembly: GCA_045600185.1. Taxonomy (GTDB): domain Bacteria; phylum Bacillota; class Desulfotomaculia; order Desulfotomaculales; family Desulfocucumaceae; genus CATZDY01. Next base: position 5,184 of record JAZRXK010000009.1, on the reverse strand, counting down.
TTTCAATTTTTTCCACCTTTGGCTGATATTTAGCTGCTTCTTCCGCCAGCCTTGTCCAGTCTCCGGCTCGATAATTATTGGGACGGGTAACAATAATCTGTTCAGCTTCAGGAGCCAGAATTTTAACTACCTTTTCTCTTTCTTTGTCCCCCAACATACCCAAAACCATAATAATTTTGCGGCCTTCGGAATAATCCTGCAAAGCCTGAGCCAAAACTTCCGCTCCAGCTACATTGTGAGCTCCATCAATCAAAACCAGAGGATTGGTCTGCATAATTTCCATGCGAGCCGGCCAGCTTGCTTTCGCAATTCCAGCCGCAATAACTGCCGGTTCCATTCCCAAAACCTCAGCCGCCAAAACCGCTGTAGCTGCATTAACCTGCTGATAGCGTCCTTTCAGGGGAATGTCAATTACATATTTTCCTTTCAACCCCTGAACCTGAATTTTCTGGGTTTGCAGCGACCATTCCACTTCCTGCCACTGCAAATCCCTGCCTACCAGATAAAGAGGAGAGGATTTTTCCTGAGCCGTTTTCTGCATAACCGCCAGAGCTTCTCCGGTGCAGGCCGTCACCAAAGGTCTGCCAGGTTTAATAATTCCGGCTTTGACTGCGGCAATTTCGGCAATGGTATTGCCCAGATAATCCATATGATCCATGGCTATATTGGTAATTACGCTCAATAAGGGGTTAATTACATTAGTAGAGTCAATAAGCCCCCCCATACCCACTTCCAAAATCAGATAATCCACTTTTTGCCGCTGAAAATAACAAAAGGCAATGGCGGTGCTGACCTCAAACTCAGTAGGGTGTTCAAATCCGGCAACAGTCATGGCTTCCAAATGCGGCTTTAATTCGGTAATTAAAGCCGCCATTTCCGCTTCACTGATATTTTGCCCGTTAATTCGGTATCTCTCGGTATAACTGTGCAGATGAGGTGAACAGAAAGCTCCCACTCGATGGCCGCCTGCCTGCAATATCGCTCCCAACATGGCTGATACCGAACCTTTGCCGTTGCTTCCTCCAATATGCACCGCTTTAATTTCCCGGTGGGGATTGCCCAGCCGATTTAATAATTCAGTAATTCTTTCCAAGCCCAGATTAAAACCAAATTTGGTTAAATCCTGCATATATTGCAAGGCTTCTGCAAAATCCATTATTCTTCCTCCCGCCAAGCCTATTCCAGGCCGGCAAATACCTTTAAGCGTTCAGCCAAAGCTTTCTTTTTGGCTGTCAATTCGGCAGCTTTATCTTTTTCTTTGGCTATTACTTCCGGCGGAGCTTTGGCCAAAAATCCTTCATTATTCAGCTTGCCTTGAATTTTGGCCAGATCTTTTTCTGTCTCTGCCAATTCTTTTTGCAGACGAGCCAGCTCTTTATCCAAATCAATTAAGCCTTTAAGGGGCAAATAAATTTCCAAATCCTTCACCGCCGCATGAGCTGATTGTTCCGGAGCCTGAGCCAGTTCAGTTTTAAATTCGACTTTCACCGCCGCCAAAGTTTCCAGATAAGCCTGCATCTTCTGGAAAGCCGCCAGATTTTCGCTTGCTGTGACAAGAATGGCTTCGGCTTTTTTGCCCAAAGGCACATTCATTTCACTGCGAATATGGCGGATAGCTCTGACCGCTTCCATTAAAACTCCCATTTGTTCCGCAGCTGCTTTTTCTGCTTCCGTCAAGCCTTCAAAATGAGGCCAATCGGCTAACATAATACTGGAACCATCATGCGGCAGTTTTTGCCATATCTCTTCCGTAATAAAAGGCATAAAGGGATGCAGCAATTCCAAAGCCTGCCGCAAGGTCTGAGCAATAATATACTGACTGTCCGTCCTGCTGGTTTCCGCTTTGCCATATAAGGCAGGTTTCGCCATTTCAATATACCAATCGCAAAATTCGTCCCAAATAAATTCATACAATAAACGAGCCGCTTCGCCCAGTTCATATTTTTCCAAATTGGCTGTAACTTCCGCCGCCACAGTTTTCAACCGTCCCCGAATCCACAGATCAGCAAGGCTTAATTCACTTTCCTGCGGCTGACACTTGGGATCAAAGTCGGCCAGATTCATAAGAGCAAAGCGGGAAGCATTCCAGATTTTATTGGCAAAATTTCTGGCTCCTTCCAGGCGTTCCAGCCGGAAACGCAAATCATTCCCCGGAGTGTTGCCCGTAACCAGCATAAAACGCAGGCTGTCAGCTCCATATTTTTCAATTACTTCAATGGGATCCACTCCATTCCCGGCGGACTTGCTCATTTTGCGTCCCAGAGCATCCAAAACCAGTCCATGAATAAAGACCTGCCGGAAAGGAACCTCCTGCATATTGGCCAGACCGCTGAAAATCATGCGGGCTACCCAGAAAAAGATAATGTCCCGACCGGTTACTAAAACCGAGGTAGGATAATAACAGGCCAGATCTTCTGTTTTTTCCGGCCAGCCCAAAGTAGAAAACGGCCACAGCCCGGAAGAAAACCAGGTATCCAAAACATCCAAATCCTGTTCCAGATTGCTGCTGCCACATTTGGAGCAGGCTTCGGGATCGGTTTTGCTGACAATGGTCTGACCGCAATCCTGACAATACCAAACCGGAATGCGATGTCCCCACCATAATTGCCGGGAAATACACCAATCCCGGATATTCTCCATCCAGCCCAGATAAATTTTGGTGAAACGAGCCGGAACAAATTCCACCCGGCCTTCCCTGGCCGCTGCAATGGCCGGTTTAGCCAGGGGTTCCATTTTTACAAACCACTGTTCAGAAACCATGGGTTCAATAATGGTATCACAGCGATAACAATGTCCCACCGCATGATCCCTGTCTTCAATTTTGAGCAGTATCCCTTCATTTTCCAGCTGTTTCAGCAAAGCCTGCCGACATTCCCAGCGATCCATTCCGGCATAAATCCCGGCTTCCGCTGTCATGCGGGCATCTCGATCCATAACCTTAATTTCCGCCAAATGATGCCGACGGCCAACTTCAAAATCATTGGGATCATGGGCAGGAGTAATTTTAACTGCTCCGGTGCCAAACTCAGAATCCACATACTCATCAGCAATAACCGGTATTTCCCGATTGACAACAGGCAAAAGCAAAGTTTTGCCAATAAAAGCCTGATAACGCTCATCCTGGGGATTAACTGCTACAGCGGTATCGCCCAGCATGGTTTCCGGACGGGTGGTGGCCACAACAATAAAACCGCTGCCATCCGTAAAGGGGTATTTCAGATAATAAAGATGCCCCGGCTTTTCCTTATGTTCAACCTCAATATCTGAAATAGTGGTATGACAATGCGGACACCAGTTGGTAATATAATTATCCCGATAAATCAGACCTTGTTCATACAGACTGACAAAAACTTCCCGCACGGCTTTGGAACAGCCTTCGTCCATGGTAAAGCGTTCCCGGCTCCAGTCGCATGAAGAACCCATTTTTCTTAACTGATGCGTAATGCGATTACCATACTGATTTTTCCAGAGCCAGACCCGTTCCAGAAATTTTTCCCGTCCCAAATCATATTTACTGGTACCTTCCATGCGAAGCTGTTCTTCCACTTTGGCCTGAGTAGCAATTCCGGCGTGGTCGGTTCCGGGCAGCCACAAAGTGTTATAGCCCTGCATTCTCCGCCAGCGGGTTAAAATATCCTGCATGGTACAGTCCAGAGCGTGTCCCATATGCAGCTGACCGGTTACATTGGGCGGCGGCATTACAATAGTAAAAGGCGGCTTATCTGAATCAGCCTCCGCTTTGAAATAACCATGCTGTTCCCAGTGCTGATACCATTTATCTTCCACTGTCTGCGGCTCATAAACCGAAGCCATGGTTTGCTTTTCCACTTCAAACTCCTCCTTACAAATATTGATATATATCTTCCCATTTGTCCAAAACAGCCAGAGGCGACCAGACCTGCAAAGCCTCCCGTCCGGCTGCCCCCCAACTGACCCCCAGAGTTTCCACTCCGGCTTTTTGTCCAGCCTCCAGATCAAAGGGACTATCTCCAATTAAAAGGGCTTCTTCCGGCTGTACCTGCAACCCTGCCAGAGCTTTGAAAATCGGTTCGGGATCAGGCTTATGCTTCTCTACATCATGGGCTGTAATAATTAAATCCAAATACGGCTTCAGGTTTAAAAAGGCCAGATTTTTTTCTACTGCTGGTCTGCCTTTGGAAGTTACCAAAGCAATCTGATATTGCTGTTTCTTTAATTCCTGCAAAAGCTCCCGACTGCCCGGATAGATCCGCAAATATCGATCATGATCCCGCTGAAAAAAGCTCTGATAAAGAGCCAGATATTCTTCGCTTCTGCCGGGTGGAGCAAAATGTTCAGCAATTTTTTTCAAGGGTATGCCTGTCCACTGCATAACTTCGCCCCTGCCCCATGGAATTCCCAAAGCCTCAAAAGTACAACGGCAGTTAGCCTCAATCAAAGGCAATGAATCAATCAAAGTGCCGTCCAGGTCAAATAAAATTGCTTTCCTGCTCATGTTCCCCATCCTCCGCCGCCTCAACAAATCGTAAAATACTTTCTTCCTGATGGAAAAGGTTTTTTCCTTCTTAAAAGCGAAAACTTAACAGGAAAATTAAAAAAACGGAACTGTAAAGTAAACATGAAAAAATTGCATCTCAAATAATCCAAAAAGTTTAAGCTAACTTTTGTTTTTACCCTAACGATAAAAATCAGGTTGGTTATTGCATTTGGGACAATAAATCTGATATGATTTTAGCATGAGAACTCGTCTCTTTTTTGGGAGATACCTCTGAAAAAAGAATGGCGAGTTTTCAATTTTCATTTAAGTTTACAGTGCCGTTTTTATGGAGAGGAGGTGGCTATCAAAGGAAGAGCATAGTTTACTTAGACTGCAGCAAAGGTTTTAGTACAGGCTTTGAAGTGGAAGCAGGATTGAACAAAAAAGGAGTGAAAGTTGAGATGCCAAAAAAAGTTATATCAGTTATTTTGACAGTATGTCTGTTAGCCGTTGCTTTTAGTCCCAGTCTGGTTTTTGCCGGTCAGACGACGGACTACAATCAGCACTGGGCTGCTGACAGCATCGAGTATCTGCTTGATGAAAATATCATTCAGGGTTATGGAAATGATCCAGACTCTGTTATTGTCAGGCCGAACAATCCGATCAGCCGGGCAGAATTTGCGGTAGTTATCAACAAGGCTTTTAGCTATACCGAGGCTACAGGAAGC
>JAZRXK010000008.1:0-10562 GCA_045600185.1 Desulfocucumaceae bacterium | reverse complement strand
TGAATTTTTATAAAAAAATGAAAAAAGGGCTTGACAAATCAGTGCAGATGAGCTACACTTAATTGATTGATTGATTGATTGATTGATTGATTGATTGATTGATTGATTGATTGATTGATTGATTGATTGATTGATTGATTGATTGATTTAGATATTTTTTGCTTTATCATCCATTATCACCCATATCAGGTAATTTATTGCATATCCTCAGGAACCTTCCATTTTTCAGCCTCTTGCAGCCGAAAAAAGCAGAACTATTCCCGCTAATATGTATATATACCAAGCATAGCACACTTTTCCTGCAAAATCAAATTTTTTTTCAATTTTTTTTTCACCCCTGACAAACTTTCTTCCCAATAAGTTCATAACACATCATCAGCAAACCAACAACGCCGTGTTTATCGCAATTCACCCCGCCACCTATAGAGGCGGGGGATTTCTTACTCACGGCGTGTTAAAAAATTTTTTTCTGAGGTTCTGTTTTTTAGGTATTATTTAATTGAAAAGATGACCATACTATTAACATCTAATTTAAAATGGGAGGTCAAAAAAATGCAGGATCTTACTTTACCGGATTATTTTATCAAAGTGAATGACCGCTTGCCGGTGGAAGCCGAAAGAGTGCTGGTGGCTCTGGTGGAACAGGGGAATATGAATAAGGAAGAATTATCTTTGTCGGCCAGGGTGAAAAGAGCGGTTCTGGATCATGTAGTAATGCAGTTATATGCTTTGGGACTGGTGGAGGTTTCCACGGAAGGCAAAAGCAAAATTTGCAGCTTAACCAATTTGGGCGATGAATTTATTGTTCTGGTGCAGAAGGCGGGTTAAAAGATTGCTTGCAGGCTCGATTATCCTGCGGTCAATGCCTGGGATAATCGGGTCTAAAGTCTTCGGCTGCTGCATATGAATTTTATAGTAGAATTTGGGGCGGCTGGAGGGATGGTTCTGTGTGGGTAGCAATTATTAACCGACCAAATAAAGCGTGGCTGTGGACTTTAATTATGGGTCTGCTGCTTCTGCTTTTTTATGTTTTTTTAAGCTGGGGAAATGAGGAAGAACCGGTTTTGGCAGCAGTTCTGGCCGGAAAGATTATTGCCGTAGACGCTGGACATGGTGGAACTGATCCGGGAGCCATAGGACAAAATGGCTTAAAAGAAAAAGATGTTACATGGCAGGTGGCTCAAAAGCTGCAAAGTTATCTGCAGGAGGCCGGAGCTGTGGTGGTGATGACCAGGATGGAAGAGCCTTTGCAGCAGGGCAGTAAACGGGAGGATTTGCAATATCGCCTGAATGTAGCTCAGGATGCCGGAGCTGATTTGTTAATCAGCATTCATGTCAACAGCTTTCCGGGAGATCCCGGACAGCATGGAGCCCAGGTTTTCTCAAACCCGGCTTCAGCAGACAGCCGAAAGTTATCCCTGCTTTTGCAGGAAGAATTGATTGCCGGGCTGGGCAATAATCAACGGGCAGCCAAAGAAAATTCCAGCTATTTTTTAACCAGATATTCTGCTATGCCTGCGGTTATTGCGGAAATCGGCTTTGCCAGTAATCCGGAGGAAGAAAAGCTGCTGGCAGATCCCAAATATCAGGATAAAATTGCTTTCAGTTTGTGTTCCGGCATAATTCGTTATTATTCCAAACAGGAAAAATAACGAATTAAGAAAGTATTCATAAGATAAGGCAAGAAAAAAGTATTTTGAAACAGGATAATCGGGTAAAAATTCTAAATTTCAGGGTAAGCAGGTTATTGAGCCTGAATTTAAGTCTTGACAGAATAGAAAAAATATATTACCTTGGGTACAAATAAAATGTAGTAGCCTACATAAAGAGTATAAAGCTAATTAAATAAACAGATAATTTGCACCATGGATAATTTTTTTAATTAGAAAGGTAGTCAACTACATTTATTTTATAATGTAAGATGAATAATAAAGGTTATTTGCAAGGGAGGGTAAAGAATGGAAGCCTTGAAATTAAATCAACTTACCATTGATCAGGAACGCCTTAAACAACTTAAAGAAGTTTTGCTGAATGCCCCACAAAAACTGGATAATGAACGCCTGCATTTTCTGGCTCAGATTTATCCGGAATATGACGGCTATCCCTCGATAATCCGAAGAGCCAGGTTATTTGAATATGTTATGCTCAACAAGACTCTGTATATTGATGATAATTATTTTGTGGGCAGTCTGGCTCAATATGTCTGTGGGGTTTATGCTTATCCGGAATGGAACTGCGGCTGGATGAAGGATAAGGAGGGCAAGGCAGTTTCGCATTTGGGGGAAATTAAAGTTGCAGAAGAAGACCGCCAGGTTTTTGCCAAAATCGTGGATTACTGGGATAGTCGGTGCGTGGGAGTCAATACCAACCGTTTATTTGAAGAAAAATTTGGTTACAGTTCCCTGCCGGCTCAGCAGGTTGGGTTATATATGGACGGCAACAGCTGGCCGGCCGGGGGCGGAGTCGCCAATTATGAACGGGTTATCAACCAGGGCTTGCGACAGATGATTGACGAAATCAAAGAACGAAAAGCAGCTTTGGAAATTAAGTCTTATAACCGCAATGCTTTTAATTTTTATGAAGCCTGCCTGATTCAACTGGAAGCGGTAATTGTCTGGGCCAATCGTTATGCTGATCTGGCGGAAGAAAAAGCCCAAACCGAAAGCCGTCCCGGACGCAAAGCAGAATTATTGGAAATTGCTCAAATCTGCCGCCGGGTTCCGGAATTTCCGGCCAGCAATTTGCGGGAAGCCATGCAAAGTTTTTTGCTGATTCATCTGGCTTTGGAAATTGAAGTAACCGGATGCGGATATTCCATTGGCTTTCTGGGGCATATCTTCCAGCCTTACTATGCGGCTGATTTGGCCAAAGGGCAGGCTACCCGGGAAGAAGCTGTATATTTAACTATTATGCTTTATACTAAACTACAGGAAATTGGTTATTATCATGGACCTAATCTAGCCAAGGCCTGGTCCTCGCATACCGGCCAAACCCTTTGTATTGGCGGTTTGACTCCTACTGGGGAAGATGCCACCTGTGAATTTGATTATATTTTATGCGATGCCCATTTGCAGTTCCGGGGAATTCAGCCGCCGCTCTGTTTATACTGGCACAGCAAATTAAAAGAAGACTTCCTGTTTAAATGCCTGGAAGTGATTAAAACCGGCATTGGCCATCCGCAGATTATGAATACAGAATTGTGTGTGGCCAGAGTTCTGGATCATTTTTGCGAAGATGGAGCCAGGTTGCAGGATGCCCGTCGGGTTGCTACTTTCGGTTGTGTGGGTAATAGTATTGCCGGAGAAACCTCGAACTCAATAGAAGGGGAAATCTGTATTGCCAAAGCTTTTGAACTGGCCTTCAATGGAGGAACCGATCCTCTGACGGGCATTAAAATTGATTTGCAAACCGGCAATCCAGATGAGTTTACTTCTTTTGAACAGATGTGGGAAGCCTGGAAAGAATATGTTTTCTATGGTTTTCGGGTGATGCGGGGGCATGGTCAATGTGGGGTTATGTATCAGTCCGAAGTGCTTCCTTTGCCATTGCGTTCAGCCTTGATTGAAGGCTGTATCGAAAAAGGTACGGATATCTGGGATGGAGGAGCTAAATATAATTCGGATGTGGTGATTAGTGTGGCTACTATTGATGCGGCTAATTGTTTGCTGGCCGTTAAGGATTTGGTTTTTGATAAAAAGCTGGTAACCATGAAAGAGTTGCGTCAAGCTTGTCTGGCCAACTTTGAAGGTTATGAAGAAGTTCAACGGATGTGTCTGGAAGCTCCCAAACACGGTAACGATATAGAGGAAGTTAACAATTTTGTTTATAAATGTTATGATGTGGTTTATGATGCTTATATGGCGGTTGGCCGCAACTATATGGGCAAACAGGGTAAACCGAAAGCTTATTCCAACAGTTTGCACAACTTCTTTGGAGCAGTTAGCGGAGCTTTGCCCAATGGTCGGGAAGCCCGTCTGGCTTTAACCGATGGTTCGGTTTCGGCCATGCCCGGCACTGATACCCAAGGACCCACTGCTTTGGTTAATTCGGCGGCCAAGGGTCTGGATACCCTGCGTTTTGGCTCCAACCACTTTAATATGAAATTTAATCCTTCGGCGGTGGAAACACCTCAGGGGATGCGAAATCTGGCCAATTTAATTGCAACCTATTTTGCCCGGAATGGTTCGCATATTCAGTTTAATATCGTCAGCTCTGAAACTCTGAAAGAGGCTCAGATGAATCCGGATCGCTATAAAGATTTAGTAGTAAGGGTGGCTGGTTTCTCGGCTTATTTTACCCGATTGGATCCCGGTGTGCAAAATGAAATTATTCGTAGAACTGAGCTGACCTTTTGAGTTTGTTTAGTTTTTCGGTCAGGCTTTCCGTCTGGCCGAAAAATTAAATATACAATAAAATTACAAGTATTTTAAGATTAAATGGAGAAATAATTAGAATAATGAAGTTTTATTAAGGTTATTTCCATTATAGACTGCTTAAAGTCCTGCAAAGCGATTTGACAATGTTGTTGAAGATGGTATGATCAAAGCAGTGGGAGTTATTAAATTTATGTAGTTAGCTACATTAGCAGGAGAATGAAAATGATGCAGGATCAAGCTACTTTTTCTCTGATGAAGTCTATTGTCAAAAAGGTGATTAAAAGCATTAACCGGAGATTAAAAGTATTTGGTCTGACCGTGGCTCAAATGCATGTTTTATCTTTTTTGCTGAAGGACGAACAGAGAACAGTTACTCAAAAGGATATTGAAACTTATCTGGGAGTTGCTCATCCCACTGTAATCGGAATTTTACGGGGTATGGAAAAAAATAATCTAATTACCTTTGGTTTCGATTCGGAAGATAAACGCCTGAAAAATGTTTACCCCACCGAAAAAGCCAAAGCCCTGAACCTGCGGGTGGAAATGACCCGGCAGGAAATCAATACCCTGCTTTTTCAGGATTTAACTGAAGAAGAACAGGCAGAATTGCACCGCCTGCTGAAAAAAATTTCAGCCAGGCTGCTCTGAAAAAGGTTCACCAATTTTTTTTAATTTTGTAAAACAAAAAATTGTTTTGACAGAAGAAAAATAGAGGATTATAATAAAGTCAGATAGAAATATCAAAAAATATAAAAAATCTTGAAAAACTCTTGCATTTGAAATTTGAATACAATATAATAAAATTGTAATCAATCTAATTTAAAGATAATTCTAAGAAAGGGCGTGGCTGAAATGATTGAAGTAACTGAAAAAGCAGCTAAACAATTAAGGAAGTTTTTGGCCATGGACGAGGGTAAAAAAATTCGTATTAAAGAATTTTCCACCGGCTGTGGTTGATCCTCGCTCCCCGAATTGGGAGTTACTCTGGATGAGTTGAAAGAAAAAGACATTGAACAGGAAATCGATGGCATTCCGTTTATTATTGCGGAAGAATTAGCCAAAAGAATGAATGAAATCAAAGTTGATTTCAAAGCTGGTATTACCGGGAAAAGATTTATTGTTACCAGCAGCACTTTGCAGGCTTGTACTTTTCAGGCTTTCAGCAGCGGAAAATAAGTCCGGTCTTTTGGAACGATGCTTTTAAATGCCTCGAAATTTCTGTTTGAAATTTATATAAGAAGGTGTTTAAAGTGATCACCATCACCGAAAAAGCGGTAAAACAACTGAAAAAATTTCAGGCTCAGGACGAAAGTAAAAAGTTTCGCATTAAAGCAGCTCCGACCGGATGCTGCAGCTGTGCCTCTCTGCCCACTTTGGAAATTGGCATGGATGATTTACAGCCGGATGATCTGGAAGAAAAAGTATCTGGATTCTCCTTCATAATCAATCAAAGCCTGGCTGAAAAAATGGGTGATATTCGGGTGGATTTTCAGTCTAACATTACTGGAAAAAGATTTGTGGTAAACAGTTCTTCTCTGGATGCCTGTACCTATCATTCTTTTAACAGATCATAAATCGGAAAATTTTCTGCTCTGTAATAAATTGATTTAGCCGGAACAACCGGAAACTGCGGTTTAAAATAAATAAAAATGCAATTTAAGGGGGTTTTACAAACATGGAAGCTTTAAAGCTTAACAAACTTACCGTTGATATGGAACGCGCTGACAAACTTAGAGAAGTATTGTTGGACGCTCCCCAGAGAGTTGACAATGAACGTCTTCGCCTCCTGGCTGAAATTTATCCCAAATATGATGGTTTCCCGTCCATCGTTAGAAGAGCCAGATTGTATGAACACATTCTGCTGAACAAAACTCTGTACATTGATGACAACTACTTCGTAGGTAGCGTTGCTCAGTATGTATGCGGCGTTTATGCTTATCCGGAATGGAACTGCGAATGGATGAAGGACAAAGAAGGTAAAGCCGTTTCTCACCTGGGTGAAATTAAAATCTCCGACGAAGACCGTCAGGTTTTCGAAGAAATCGTAAAATACTGGGACAGCCGGAATGTTTGGGCCAACGCCAACAAGCTGTTTGAAGAAAAATTCGGTTACAGCTCCATGCCTGCTCAGGATGTAGGTCTGTTCTATGATGGTAACAGCTGGCCGGCAGGCGGCGGTACCGCTAACTATGAAAGAATCGTTACCAAAGGTATCCGGGAAATGATCGATGATATTAAATCCCGGAAAGAAGCTTTGGATGTAAAATGCTACAATCGTAAAGCCTGGAACTTCTACGAAGCCTGCATTATTCAATTGGAAGCTGTTATCGCCTGGGCTCATCGTTATGCTGATTTGGCTGAAGAAACTGCCAAAACCACCACTGATGCCAACCGTAAAGCTGAACTGCTGGAAATCGCTCAGATTTGCCGTCGGGTTCCTGAATTCCCGGCTACCAACCTGAGAGAAGCCATGCAAAGCTTCCTGCTGATCCACCTGGCTCTGGAAATCGAAGTAACCGGCTGCGGTTATTCTCTGGGTTATCTGGGTCATGTATTCCAGCCTTATTATGAAGCTGATATGGCTAAAGGCGATGTCAATTATGAAGAAGCCGTTTATCTGACCATCTTACTGTACACCAAATTACAGGAAATTGGTTACTATCATGGACCTAAATTTGCCAAAGCCTGGTCTTCTCATGTTGGTCAGACCCTGTGCGTTGGTGGTTTAACTCCTACTGGCGAAGATGCAACCTGTGAATTTGACTACATTATGTGTGATGCTCACATTCACTTCAGAGGCATTCAGCCCCCTCTGTGCTTGTTCTGGCACAGCAAACTGAAAGAAGACTTCCTGTTCAAATGCATCGAAGTTATTAAAACCGGTATCGGCCATCCCCAGATTATGAACACTGACCTGTGTGTAGCTCGTGTTCTGGATCGTTTCTGCGAAGATGGTGCCAGACTGCAGGATGCTCGTAAAGTAGCTATCTTCGGTTGCGTAGGTACTGACATTTCCACCGATACTGCTCACCCCGTAGAAGGTGAAGTCTGCATCGCCAAAGCTTTTGAACTGGCTTTCAATAATGGCGTTGATCCTCTGACCGGCATTGAAGTTGGTCCGAAAACCGGTGATCCCGACAAATTCGAATCCTTTGATGAAATGTGGGAAGCCTGGAAACAACATACCTTCTTTGCAGTAAGAACCATGCGTGGTCATGGCCAATGCGGTAATATGTATCAATGCGAATGTGTTCCTCTGCCGCTGCGTTCCGTTATGACCAACGGTTGTATCGAAAATGGTACTGACTGCTGGGATGGCGGTGCCAAATATACTGCTGATCTGATGATCAATGTTGCTACCGTTGATGCTGCCAACTGCCTGCTGGCTGTTAAAGATCTGGTATTCGACAGAAAAGTTATCACCATGGCTGAACTGCGTAAAGCCTGTGCTGCTAACTTCGAAGGTTATGAAGAAGTTCAGAGAATGTGCCTGGATGCTCCGAAACATGGTAACGATATTGAAGAAGTTAACAACTTTGTTCGCAAATGCTATGATGTAGTTTATGATGCTTACATGTCTGTAGGCCGCAACTATGCTGGCAAACAGGGTAAACCGGAAGCTTATTCCAACAGTCTGCACAACCTGTTTGGTGCTGTAATGGGTGCTCTGCCGAATGGTCGGGAAGCTTATCGTGCTTTGACTGACGGTTCCGTATCCGCTATGCCTGGTACCGATACCAATGGTCCTACCGCTCTGGTAAACTCTGCTGCTAAAGCTGTTGATACCGTTCGTTTCAACTCCAACCACTTCAACATGAAATTCAATCCTTCCGCTGTTGAAACTCCGCAGGGTGTTAGAAACCTGGCTAACCTGCTGGCTACCTACTTCGAACAGGGTGGTTCCCACATCCAGTTCAATATCGTCAGCTCTGAAACTCTGAAAGATGCTCAGATGAACCCTGACAGATATAAAGATTTGGTAGTTCGTGTTGCTGGTTTCTCCGCTTACTTCACCCGGTTGGATCCTGGCGTACAGAACGAAATCATTAAGAGAACTGAATTAACTTTCTAGGATTCTTTCTGGTCAGTTAAATAAAAGTATTATGAGGTTCCCTGCTGTGTGATGAGCATGGCAGGGAACTTTAATGAAAGCCCTTTTTTTTAAAAATGAGGGTTCTAAAAAAACAAAATCATTATAAATAAGGTTGTGTGATAAAATGTCTGAAAATAATGATGAATTGAGAGGCCAGGTTTTTAATATTCAGCGTTATTCTACTTCTGATGGTCCTGGAATCCGGACTACCGTTTTTTTGCAAGGCTGCCCTTTGAAATGTCTGTGGTGTGCCAACCCGGAATCTCAGCCTTATTTTACTCAAGGCAAACAGTTAATGATGTTCTTTGATAACAGCTGTGTTCAGTGTGGTCGTTGCGTGGAAGCGTGTCCTACCGGAGCTACTATCATGAACGATGATGACGAAATCGAAATTGACCGGACTAAGTGTACCAACTGCGGTGCCTGCGTCAAAGCCTGTCTCTCGGATGCCCGTGTTATGTCCGGCGATTGGATGACTCCGGATGAAGTTATGGCTGTTGTAGAAAAGGATATTCCTTATTATAATAAATCTGGCGGCGGCGTAACCTTCAGTGGTGGCGAATGTTTGACTCAGCCCGATTTTCTGGCCGCAGTAGTTGAAAAATGCTACAATAGAGGTTTGCATATTTGTATTGATACCACTGGTTATGTTAGTTGGGATGTTTTAGAAAGAATTGCTAAAAAAGCTGATATGTTCCTGTTGGATATTAAACATCTGGATGATGAAAAGCACATTGAATATACTGGAGTCAGCAACAAATTGATCCTGGAAAATGCAGCTAAATTAAAAGAAATGGGTAAAAAAATTATTATCCGGGTGCCTTTGATTCCTAATCACAATAACAGCGAAAGTAATATGAAAGCTTTGGGCAGATTTATGAAATTGTGGGGATTGAACAGAGTCGATTTGCTTCCTTATCATAAATTGGGTTTGAGCAAATACAGAGCTACCGGTATGGCCTATCCTCTCGAAGGAACTCCCGAATTAAGTAAAGAAGAAGTTAATCATTGTGCAAATATTTTAAAAGAATTCGGTCTGGATGTTCAGTTAATATAAATCTGGAAAAAACCGTAAAAAGGTGATTGGTAATTTTTTATCAATCACCTTTTTTATGTAATTAAAAAATTTGAGATGTAAAAATGTTTGACTTTATTATTTTCAAATAAAATTTTCAACTGAATGCAGCTTGCTAAAATGGTCTAAAAAAATAAAATAAGACTCTTGCTTTTTTAAAAATCCTGTGTTATAATCAAGGAGATCGTTAGATGTATCTGACTGCGATCAATAATTCAATGAAGTTCTTTCAAGAAAAGCTGAGCCTTGTGAAAATGCCAGCTTTTCCGGGATAACCTAAAACAAATTTTTGGTTGCCGAGCTGCTCGGAATCCCCCTCCAAAAATGATTCCTCTTGTTTTTATCTTTAAGTTATCCTTTTGTTTCTCCCTTTGTTTGATGATTTTTTATTTCGGATGTGGGAAACCGAAAATAAAAAATTTTAAGAAAAATTTTTTTTCTGCTTAATTGTTTTTGAGCTTTTTTAGACTTGCCAATAAATATAAGTATATTTGCTGTTCTCCGGTTAAAAGATATTAAAAGGAGTAGGCTTATTTTGGTGCGTCTTTAAAGTAATATAATGGTATTAAATATATTAGTTGGTAAAAAAGAAAATGTTTAATATATATGTAAAAAATATCTTGACAAATAATGCAAAAATTTGTAGAATAGGAATTGAAATAAAGAGCTGATAAAAATTGCTAAAGAATTAACAATCACAAGAATTTTTAAATTAGGGGTAAAACAAAATTACCATAAATATTTTAATCTTATTAAGGAGGCTGAAATAATGCAAGAAGCCATCAAAAACAAATTCACCGAAGCCATTATGGATGGTGACGAAGACTTGGCAGTAGAAGCTGCTGAAGAATTAGTAGCCGCTGGAGATAATCCGGTTGAAGCCGTTAATGTAATGGGTGCTGCTCTGAATGTACTGGGCGATAAATTCCAGATCATGGAAGTATTCCTGCCGGAAATCGTTTTGGCCGCTGATGCTATGAAAGCTGCCATGAAAATTTTGGAACCCGAAATCCTGAAA
>JAZRXK010000007.1:0-17337 GCA_045600185.1 Desulfocucumaceae bacterium | reverse complement strand
CCTTTGTTACAGGCGAACCTGCTGATGTTACATCATGGGACGGTTGACAACGCCCCTGACATCTCAGATATACTGAGGTGCCACTGTATCCGGTACTTGACTATCCTTTGCAAGATAGTTGATTCCCATGCGATACAGATTCATTGCCCCGATTCGGTCATCATTGGAAGTATATCCACAGCACTTGCACTTAAAGATATGAAGCCTTTTGTTGCGATTAGACTTTTCGGTATGTCCGCAAATGGGGCAGGTCTGGCTTGTATAACGAGGGTCTGCCTTGATAACGGAGCTCTCATTAAGAGCAGCCTTGTACTTGAGCTTCTGCTCAAGGTTATAGAACGACCAGGATACTGAAACATAACTATTCTTTCGACGAACCTTCTCTGCAGCGGAACGAACACCTGACAGGTCTTCTAAGACAAAGAGTGTATGTTTCGGATTGTTTTCAACGAGTGCCTTTGATACACAATGGTTAACATCCTGTATCCAACGGTTTTCTCGCTGACCTACAGCTTTAAGTCTTTGTCTTGCTGAAGGAGTCTGTCTTCGCTGAAGTTCCTGACGGAGCTGTTTATACTTAGCTCTTTTTTGCAGTGAACTGCATATTGGTACCTCCTTTCGTTGTATTTCAATTATGCTTATTATAGCATAGATTTAGTGAATAATCAAGTTAAAGGAGCTAATTCTATGCAAAACCGCTATTACCATACAAACCGTCGCAAGTACAGCCTGAAAGCCCATATCGTACTTGTAACCAGGTACCGCAAGACATTGCTGCAAAACGGCATGGACGAGTTCGTCAGGAAATCTGTCAATTATCCTGCAGAGCAAAATCAATGGAACATTATTGCTATGGAAACAGACAAAGACCATATCCACATCCTGCTGGAATACTATGCTGCAGAGCGTATATGCGACATCATATACATCATCAGGCAACGCACAATACATTGGCTTTGGATGCGGTATAAAGCATTCTTATTCAAACATTATTGTAAGAAATACACATTCTGGTCTGACGGATACTTTGCCTGCAGCATTGGCGAAGTATCGTCAGTGACTATCGAAAAGTATATATTTGAACAAGGCTAAGAAAGGAAAAAGCGGCTCCTCCCACCTGCTAAAGTAAGTGAGTTTCCGCCGCCGAAATATTTTATGAAAACCAGACTTACCAAATCAGAGATTCAGAAAATCCTGAATTTTGAAAAGAAAAAGGCTGAAAATTTAATGGACGAACCGGATCGATTGGAAGAATTTCTGAAGAAACTGGAAAAAAAATTGGCTACAGTTCCGACTGTAGGGGGGGTTTTGGCTGATATTCCGGTTTTAATTTCTTTAGTGCGGGTTTATCTGAAAAAAGAATATCGTAAAATTCCTTTTGGCAGTATTATCAGTATTGTTTGTGCCTTGTTGTATTTTTTCAGCCCTGTGGATCTCTTACCTGATGTTTTACCGGTGATCGGTTATCTGGATGATGTGGCAGTTATTGCTTTTGTAATCAATATGATTCACGATGATTTGGACGAATATCGTGAATGGAGAGATAAAGTTGTAAGCTTGGATAAAACTGATTTTGAAATAAAGGACTGATTGTGTGAGCGAAGGCAAACAACCTAAAACTTATGGCCGCTTTATTGCCGAACAAAAACAGGCTATTGCGGAAAATCCCGAATGTGCCACCGCCCAAAGTAATTTGGGAATTTATTATATGGAACAGGGAAATTTTGATAAGGCTATTGAATGTTTTGAAGATGCCATTGAAAACAGTGGCAGAATGTTTGAGGCCTGCGTAAATTTGGGTTATATTTATTATAAGCAGGGAGATTTGGAACGAGTGGTTCGGTCTAACCAACGGGCAGTGGAAATTGAACCCCGTTATGCCAGGGGATATGCCAATATTGGTTTTGCCTATTTGCAAATGTCCGAACCGGAAAAAGCCATTGAAGCCCTGCTTAAAGCTATTGAGCTGAGTCCGGAAATGGCTCAGGCCTGGAGCAATTTGATCAATGCCTATCTTCAAAAAGGTGATGTGGATAAAGCCATTGAAGCTGGAGAAAAACTGGTCGCTTTTGCTCCTGATTTTGGTTTGGGTCAAAATAATTTGGCTTATGCTTATTATGTCAAGGAAAATTATCCTAAAGCTGTTGAACATGCGGATAAAGCAATAGCTTTGGGTTTTCAAATCCATCCGCTATTTTTAGAATATCTGGAGCAATATAGAAATGATCAATAAAGAATTATTGGGAAATTATGAAACATTGGTTCAGGAAGCGGAATTTGCCTTCCGGGATATTGCAGAAAGATGTAAAGAGCAGGTGATCTGCAAAATTCAATGTGCAGATTGCTGTCATTCTTTTTTTGGTCTTTTTCCCATTGAAGCAGCTTACATCAGCCAGCAATTTCCCAAGCTGGATCGCAAGCTTCGCAAAGAGGTTTTGGAACGGGCAGTTCAGGCAGAACAAAAACTGGCTGACCTGGAAAAAGAATTGCAGGATAAATTCGGTGATGATGAAGAAAAAAAACTCCAGGAAGCTGCCAAATTAAGAGTGCGTTGTCCTTTGCTCAGTGATGAGGATAAATGCCTTTTATATGAATATCGCCCTATTACCTGCCGGGTTTATGGAATGCCGGCTATTACCGGCGGCAAGCTGCATGTTTGCTGGAAAGCCAAATTTGTTAAAGGGGATCAATTTCCAAGCTTTAATTTGGATTTAATGTATCGGGAATTATATGGTCTTTCCAAACAATTTTTGGCCTCTCTGGGACGAACCGGGGAAGAAGCCGCAGAGGGCGGCGGTCTGTTGATTTCTTTGGCTAAGGCCATTTCCACTTTGCCGGAAGAATTGTTTTAAAAGCTTTAAGCCAGCTTTAAGCAGGCTTAAAGCTTTAGTTCTTATCGAACCGGAATTAAGTCTGTACCCATGAAATGCCGTAAAGCTTCCGGAATGGTAATGCTTCCATCTGCATTTTGATAGTTTTCCAGAATAGCTGCTACGGTTCGGCCTACAGCCAGCCCGGAGCCATTTAAAGTATGCACAAATTGAGCTTTTCCTTTGCCTTCTTTGAATTTGATATTGGCCCGGCGAGCCTGAAAATCTTCAAAATTGCTGCAAGAGGAAATTTCTTTATATGCGTTGTAGCTGGGCAGCCAGACTTCCAAATCATAGGTCTTGGCCGAACTGAAACCCAAATCTCCGCTGCACAGGCAAACCGTTCGATAAGGTAAACCCAGAATCTGCAAGGCTTTTTCTGCGTTTTGGGTCAGGCTTTCCAGTTCTTCATAGGAATTGGAAGGGTGGGCAAACTTAACCAGTTCAACTTTGTTGAATTGATGCTGCCGAATTAACCCTCTGGTATCCCGACCGGCGGCACCGGCTTCAGCCCGAAAACAGGCACTGTAAGCACAATGCTTAACAGGCAGTCGGCTTCCGTCCAGAATTTCTTCCCGGTAAAGATTTGTAACCGGAACTTCTGCCGTGGGAATCAAATAATAGTTAGTACCTTCCAGACGGAACATATCTTCGGCAAATTTGGGCAGTTGACCAGTGCCGGTCATGCTGTCGGAATTGGCAATAAAAGGCGGAAAAATTTCCACATAACCGTGTTCTTTAGTGTGCAGGTTGAGAAAAAAGTTAATGACCGCTCTTTCCAGTCTGGCTCCCAGACCCTTGTAAAAGGTGAATCTGGCTCCAGTAACCTTGCCGCCCCTTTCAAAATCCAGAATATCCAGACTTTCACCTAAATCCCAATGCGGTTTCGGGGTAAAATCGAATTCTCGTGGAGTACCCCAACGCCGGATTTCCATATTTTCCGAGTCATCTTTGCCGACAGGTACGCTTTCGTGGGGAACATTGGGAATGGCTAATAAAGCCTGCTGCATTTTTTCATCCATTTGCCGAAGCTTGTCATCAATGGCTTTGATTTCATTGGAAAGCTGCCGCATTTCCAGAACCAGATCTTCAGCAGCTTCTCCGCTTTTTTTCAGACGGCCGATTTCTTCAGAAACCACATTGCGGCGATTTTTCATTTGTTCTACTTGAGCCAGCTGCTCCCGGCGTTGTTTATCCAAATTTAAAAAGGGATCTAAAACAGAATCATCCATATTGCGGTTGCGTAAACTGCTCTTGACTATATCTGGGTTGGCACGAACATATTTTAAATCAAGCATGATAATCCTCCTTTTTCAGCTTTTGTTTTAAAGCTTTGCTTTGTTCATTATAGGTGATTTACAGGGAAATTGCAAGGCATTAAGCAGATTGCCGAAACAACTTTTTGTCCGGATATAAAAGCGATTTCTTGACATCTGACAAAAATGGAGTTAAAATAGGTTCTAATTATTATAAACGAGGTGGTAATAATGTTGGATAATGAAAAAAATAAATGCAGCTGTACTGGTGAAGATTGCGATTGCGAAGCCGGAGAAGAAGAAGTTTTAACTTTAATTGATGAAGATGGTCAGGAACGGGATTTTATAATTATTGAAGTTTTAACAGTAGAATCCAGAGAATATGCTATTTTGTTACCTTGGGAAAAATCTGAAGATGGCGGCAGTGATGAGGAAGAAGATGATGAAGCAATTATTTTGCGTTTTGATCTGGACGAAGAAGGCAATGAATTTTTGATAGATATTGAAGATGATGAAGAATGGCAAAAAGTTGCTGATGCCTGGGAAAGTATGCTGGACTAATAAAATGCTCAGTTGACAGGGTTGGACTGTACCCAAGCCACAGGGAGCGGTTCAACCTGTGTTTTTTCTTAAATATAACTGTGAAGGAGGCTGCTGCTTGGAAATCATCTTTCAGGGATTAGATCTTTCAAAAATTGCTCTTTCAAGCAGCAAGTTAGATGAATCTGCAACCTGTATATGTCAGGAACAATAAGAAAAAAATTATAATTGCTGCAGCAAGTGTGTTTGTTGTGGCTTTAATGGCGGTCGGATTATATTTTATTCCCGGTCTTTTATGTACAAAGCCTGGAATTATAACTAAAGGGGTTTCTTTTGGATCGCAGGATTTATCCGGATTGAATCGGGAACAGGCAGCCGCCAGGATTCAATTACAGGTCAATGAATATTTATCATCTGGTGTGCAGGTGAACTGCCAGGATCAACAATGGAATTTAACTTTGCAGGAATTGGGAGTCAGCTTTAATACAGAACAAGCGGTGAAACAGGCTCTGGAAATGGGCAGGGAAAAAACGGATCTGGCCAGTTTGCGAAAACAGCGGATTATCGCCAGAGATGGCATCAAAATAGTTTTGCCGGCTGATTGGAATCAGGAAGCAGGGAAGCAAAAATTAGAAGAAATAACAAATGGCTTGATTGTTGCTCCGGTTAATGCGGAATTTGTGATTTCGGGTTCCGGAGAACCCAGTATTACTACTGCCAGTCGCATTGGAAGCAAACCGGATGTAGAAACAGGTTGTCAAAATTTTCAGGATTTCTTGAAAAAAAATGATTATTCAAAAGACATGGTTTTAAGTCTCAATATGGTAGATGTAAATCCTGATGTTACAGAGCAGACTATTGCTGACTATGGTTTAAATTGTCTGCTGAGTTCTTTTACAACTAATTATGGAACTTCTACAGCCGCCAGAGCTGCCAACATTCGGACGGCAGCGTCTTCTTTGAATAAAACTTTGGTGGCTCCTGGGGAAGAAATGTCTTATAACAAGGTAGTCGGCCCCCGCACTGCAAGCAATGGTTATCAAAAAGCTACGGCTATTATCAATAATCAATTTGTACCGGATTGGGGCGGCGGAGTTTGTCAGGTTAGCACGACTCTTTACAATGCGGTGCTTTATGCGGATTTGGAAATTGTCAGCCGAAGCAGCCACAGTTTGCCGGTGAGCTATGTTCGGCCTGGTTTGGATGCTACGGTTTCCTATGACAGTGTTGATTTTATCTTTAAAAATAACACAGATAAACATGTTTATGTAACAGCAAATGCTTATGGTGGAGTTTTGACTATCAATATTTATGGAAATTCGGCCTACAAAAAGAGTGTGCAGGTTGTTACCAATAAATCAGGAAATCGGGTTACAGGTAAAAAAATTATTACCGATTCAGAAGGAAATGTGACGGAAAAGACTATTCCCAGCAGCACTTACAGTAATCCCTCTTAAAAGCCGTTAATTTGGATGTCAGGTGCATACTGAAAAGGATTGTATTTATCTAACACGCCGTGAGCAAGAAATCCCCCACCTCTATAGGTGGCGGGATGAATTGCGATAAACACCACGGAAATCAATTCTCAAATTTCAAAGTGACTTTATACAACAATCTTGATTATTTTTTGTCGACAAAACTTATCCGATAGATAAAAATCAGTAAAAAACAAACCTAAAATATCAAAAAGCAGGGTAATTTTATCGATGTAAATTACCCAAATCACAAAAATTGATTTCCGTGGATAAACACGGCGTTTTCTTGACTTTTGTTATTTATAGTGTTATAATCATAACATACTTGCAAAGTAACCTAAAACTAAATATACAGTAGGGATGGAATAGCCCAAACTCATACGCCTGTGGACATTGTGTAAGACTTGAGCTGACGATTATGTTAGCCAGGCAGTAGTGGTTGAAGCAGGAAGCTCCGACTTCTATAAGTCGGAGTAGTTCACGCAACCTGGAAGAACAATTAACTCTTTTAATTTCGCCGAAAAGCGTCAATTGTTTTTATCTGGTAAAAGTTACCGGAAGCTTTCAAAAAGTAAAAGTGCGTGCTCCCCATGCTCAAAGCGAACCTTATCCAAGTTTGGAGCAGGTTTTGGCAAGGGATCAGGAGGAATTTACTTATACGAATCAGAAAGGTACTTTAGTTGCTTTATATTGCCCGGCCTATTTTGACGGTCTTAATGAACCTGGCTGGCATATGCACTTTATTTCTGAGGATAAAACCAAAGGCGGACATGTTCTGGATGTGTCTTTTGTGGAAGCTTATGCGGAATTTGACCGCACGGATAAATTTTATTTGATGCTGCCTGAAACTCAGGATTTTGCCAAATTGGATTTGGGTAGCGTTTTGACCAAAACTCTCTTGAAAAAATAGAGGAAAACCTTGTATTTTGTGTTTGCTCATATTAAAATAAAACCAGTAAAAATTTTAAGGGGGACAAAAAATTGCATATTCAAACTATCAGCCAAGGCAGCCTGAAGGCTACCTTGCAAAACCGGGGCTGCGGAGAATGTCAAACCTCTTGCCAGTCGGCCTGCAAGACTTCCTGCACTGTAGGTAATCAGGCTTGTGTTAATGAAAACAAATAAGAATCTAAAACCCTGATCCTTTTCTAAGGATTGGGTTTTTATTTTGGAGGAAAAATGATTCATAAATTTAAAATTGGTGATTATCGGTTGGTTCTGGATGTTTATAGCGGAGCCTTGCATCGGGTAGATGAGTTGGCCTGGGAAATGCTGGATGACTATCTTACTTTAAGCCGGGAAGCTGTTCAGCAGAAATATCAAATTAAATATGCTCCAGAAGAGGTGCAGGAGGTTTGGCTGGCTCTGGATAGCCTGAAAGCCACCGAACAGCTTTTCACTCCGGATCCTTTGCAGGGTGAATACCATCCAGTTAATGCTCATCTCATTAAAGCTCTGTGTTTGCATTTGGCTCATGACTGCAATTTAGCCTGTAAATATTGTTTTGCCGGACAAGGCAAATTTGGTGGGGACGCTAATTTAATGAGCAAAGAAGTGGGCAAACAGGCTCTGGATTTATTGCTGGAAAAAAGCGGTATTCGCAAAAGGGTGGAAGTGGACTTCTTTGGCGGGGAACCTTTACTAAATGCCCAGGTTATGTTTGATCTGGTTGAGTATGGAGAAAAACGAGCCAAAGAAATGGATAAAATTATCCAATTTACCCTGACCACCAATACTTTGTTATTAGATCGTCCAATCATGGATTTTATCAATGCTCACAATATGCCGGTAGTTCTAAGTCTGGATGGTCGGCCGGAAATACATAATCGAATGCGTCCTCTGGCTGGAGGCGGGGATTCTTATGATCGGGTCGTTGGTCAGATTAAAAAGCTTTTAGCCTTGCGAGGGCATTTTCAATATTATGTTCGGGGAACCTACACTCATTATAATTTGGATTTTTGCCAGGATGTTCAACAGATGTTGACCGAAGGTTTTAAGGAAATTTCCCTGGAACCGGTGGTGGCCGACCCCCAGGAAGAATATGCTTTGCGGCCGGAAGATCTGCCTTTGATTGAAGCGGAATATGAACGCCTGGCGGAACTCTGGCTGGAAAAACGGGGTACGGAACAGGAATTTAATTTTTTCCATTTTAATATTGGGGGAGAAACCTGCCTGCCCAAACGCCTGACCGGGTGTAATGCTGGAGTGGAGTATTTTGCGGTTGCTCCCAATGGTGATTTATTCCCATGTCATCAGTTTGTCGGACAGGAAAACTTTAAAATTGGAGATGTCTGGCAGGGAGTGCAGAAGGAAGAAATGCGGGAAGAATTCTTGGCTGCTCATGTTTATTCCAAGCCGGAATGCCGGGAATGCTGGGCCAAATTTTATTGCAGCGGCGGTTGTCATGCGGCTGCTTTTGCCCGCAATGGCAATTTAAAACAGCCGGATTCCTTTGCCTGCAGTTTGATGCGAAAAAGAATAGAATGTTCTCTCTATTTGCAGGCTGTGCAAAAATTAAATTTCCAATAGACTGATTTAGGAAGAATCGGAGTGTATTCAGGAGAAATCAGGAGTAATTACAAAAAATTTCGGCCTGTAAAAAAGTAGAAAAAGTTCCAGCAGGAATTTTCAGGGTACACCCCTTTTGGATGATTTGCTTAATTTTGCTCCATATGCTATACTTAGTTGTATAAACAGTTCAGCTTGGAGCTGTTTTCCCCCAAATTTAAAAAGATGAGGTGATGTCTCCTTTAAGCTAAGGAAATTTTATGAATCAACACGGCAAGACAATTTTGACATTGAAAAAACGAAAAACTTCCAATCAAAAAGGCTGGCGAAACAAAAAGCAGAAGCTGAGCTTTGTTTGCAGCCTGATTATGGCAGCTTTGATGATAATGAGTTTTGCAGCTTTCACCAAAGCCCCTGTCTTTGTTGAAGGTGTAGTTTTAAATGGTAAGGTAATTTGTCAGATTTCTGACCAGGAAGAAGCCAATAAAATTATTGCAGAATTATTGGATCAAAAATCCAAATCTTTGGGTTTGCCTAATTGTTTAAGTACAGATTTGCATGTTGCTCAGGTGGTAGCCGCAAGTCATACTTTTTTAAGTGGAGAATCTTTGCGTCAGGCTTTGTCACAGGATTGCTATTTTGATTTGATCAATGCTATTGCCTTGAAGCTTGATGATCAGACCGTACTTTATATGCGTAATCAACAGGAAGTTGATGCAGTTTTACATGATCTGACAGCTTGCTATCAGGAGGATGGATGGGAAACCTGTTTTGAACAGCAGGTGGAAACCATTACCGCTAAAGCAAGTCTGAATCAGATTTCTGATTATTACCAGGCTGGGCAGATCTTAACCAGAGGTAAAATTATATCAAAAAATTATATGGTTAAAGCTGGTGATACTTATTCCAGTCTGGCTGATTTCTGTGGAGTTTCTCTGGAAGAACTTGTTGCTCTTAATCCGGAGCTTAATCTTGAAAAAACTGAAGTGGGACAAAATATTACTTTGGATTGTCCCGGTGCATTGCTCAATGTATTGTCAGTAAAAACTCAGGAAGAAACTCAGCCCATTGAGTTTGCTATTGAAGAAGTACAGGATAACACTCTGAATTATGGTCAGGAAAAAATTGTTCAGGGAGGCATAAATGGCAAAAAACGGGTGTTGAGCAAAATTATTAAATGCAATGGCGTAATGGACAGAACTGAAGTTGTACAGGAAACTGTAACCGTTGAGCCGCAAAATCAGATTATAGCCATTGGCACATTAAACAAAAATGAACACTTGATCCGGCCTTGCAGCGGAGTTGTTACTTCCAATTTTGGCTACAGATGGGGACGCCTGCATGCTGGAACTGATTTCGGCGGCAGAACCGGAGATCCAATTTATGCAGCAGCTTCCGGAGTTGTAATCAAAGTTGGTAACTTCGGGGATGGCTATGGCAAGCAGATTATGGTGGATCATGGTGATGGTCTGGTAACTCGTTATGCTCATCTGTCAGCTTATTCTGTGTCCTTGGGACAGGAAGTCAGTGGCGGGGCAGTGATTGGTCAATTAGGTTCAACCGGCAACAGTACCGGCCCGCATCTGCATTTTGAAACCATTGTCAACGGTAAAGCTCAAAATCCTTTAAATCGTTTAAACTAAACAATTATTTATTGTAGCCTCAAAATTCAAATCTTTGGATTTTGAGGCTGTTTCTTGCAAAAAAACAGTTGCTTCAAATCAGATAAAGTGATATAATTAAAATGTTCTGGATAAGCCCTGCTCTGCAAAGAGCCGCTTTAAGTCCACAGGGAGGTGAAAAAATGCGTAAATACGAAACCGTTTTTGTGATTCGTCCGGATTTGGAAGAAGAACAAACTGCTGAAGTAATTGAAAAATTTACCGGAATCATTGCCAATAATGGCGGAGAAGTTACCAATATTGACAAATGGGGCAAAAAACGACTGGCCTATGAAATCAATCATGTTAAAGAAGGCTATTATGTTCTGGTGAACTTCGACGGAGAAGCGGAAACAGTTAAAGAACTGGATCGACTTTACAAAATCAGTGATGATATTATTCGCCATATTATTGTCCGGTTGGAAGAAAAATAATTTGCGATTGAGGTGATCAGGATGCTCAACAGGATAGTTTTGATCGGGAGATTAACCCATGATCCTGAACTTCGGTACACTCCCAGCGGAACTCCGGTAACTAAGTTTACCCTGGCTGTGGATCGGCGTTTTGGCAAAGATGGCCAGAAGGAAACTGATTTTATTGATATTGTAGTTTGGAGCAAGGTTGCCGAAAATTGTGCCAATTATCTGGGTAAAGGGCATTTGGTCGCCATTGACGGCAGATTGCAGATTAGAAGTTATGACGACAGTCAGGGGATTCGCCGCAAAGCAGCCGAAGTAATTGCTGAAAATGTTCGTTTTCTGGATCGGGGCAAGGATGATCAGGGCAGTGGTGCTGCCCGGCCATCAGCACCAGCTCCAGGGCGGGAAGAAAGCTTTGCTGCCAATGAAGTCGGCTTTGTGGATGATGATATGCCCTTTTAGTAAGGAGGAGAATCCAAGTGAAACGCGATCGTGGACGCAGAGGTAAAAAGCGGGTATGTGCTTTTTGCGTAGATAAAGTGGAAGAAATTGATTATAAAGATGTGCATTGCCTGAAGAAATATGTCACCGAAAGAGGTAAAATTTTACCCCGTCGGATTTCCGGCAACTGTGCCAAGCATCAAAGAATGCTGACCATTTCCATCAAAAGAGCTCGCAATATTGCCCTCTTGCCTTTTACAGCCGAATAAGAAAATTACTCCTGTTAAGTCTTAGCAGGAGTTTTTTAATCATACTTGAAAGCTTGTCAACAAAAAGGAAATGTATCTTTTGCGGCGAATAAATAAAGAATAAATGGATCTCAAGAGGCCATATATGAACTGGAAAGAAATTGGAATTTGGATAATTTTAACTGGATTGGCTCTGCTTTTTTGTTGGCTGGGCGGGTTGATTTTTCTGTTTTTGCTGCCGCTTCCCCTGGCTTTTTTATTGAACCGTCAGGACAACAAAAGCTTCGGTATAGCGGCCGTATTACTGGCTGGCCTTTTGTTGCTTATTTATGCAGTAAAATGGATAAATCTAACTGAGATTCTATTACTGGCCGGACATATTATTGGGCTGGGCTGGCTTTTGGGCTGGCTGTTAAAACAGCAAAAAAATTTTGCTCTGGAAATTTTTGCAGCAGCGGCGGCTGGCTTCAATTTGCTGATGGTGGGACTTGCTTATTGGGTATTGCTGCCGCAGGAATTTGCGGTCTGGCTTCAGGAACTGACTGTTTATTTGCATCATTCTTTAAGCGGATATGCGGAAATTACCCAGGGACAGCTTCCAAAGCAGGTTTTGACCGAAATGATCCAGGGGATCTTAAATTTGCTGTCGGCCATGGTGATGATTTATTCTCTGCTTTTGGGAATTATAAGCTGGAAATTAGCTTATCGGGGGCTGACCAACTGGAAAATTCCTGTGATCCGGCGGCCTGAGTTTTCCCGCTGGCACCTGCCCTGGCCAAGTATCTGGATGCTTATTCCGGGTTTGGCCTGTTACTTGATCGGACGGCAATTTGAACAAAATATTTTGCTGGTGCTGGGATCAAATTGGCTGTGTGTTTGCGGCTTTGTGTTTGGAATTGCCGGATTAGCCTGCTTGATTTATCTGAATGGCAAATGGCGGTTTCCGATTTTTTTAAAAATTTTGCTGATTATTTTTTTACTTATAAATGGCTTGTTTATGATTCTGCTGCCAATTATGGGAGTTTTGGACAGTTTATTAGATTGGCGGCATAAATTTGAAAGCAAAGGGGAATGAAAAATGAAAGTTGTTTTATTGCAAGATGTGAAGGGTAAAGGCAAAAAGGATCAAGTAGTAAATGTTTCTGATGGTTATGCTAATAATTTTCTTTTTCCCCGTGGTTTAGCTGCCCTGGCTACCGAAGGAAAGCTGAAGGAATTATCTCGCCAGAAAGCTTTGGAAGAACACCGCAAAGCGGAAGAAAAGAAAATTGCCCAGGAATTGGCAGCTAAAATGGCTGATTTGCAGGTTAAGATTGTGGGTAAAGTAGGAGAAGGCGGCAAACTTTTTGGAGCAATCAACAATAAGGATATTGGAGAAGAACTGGAAAAACAATTTGGTTATGTCATTGATAAAAGAAAAATTGTGCTGAAAGAGCCTATTAAAACTTTAGGAGAGTTTCCAGTTATTATTAAGTTGCACCAATCCATTCAAGTGGAAATAAAGGTGGAAATTGTTTCGGCTGAATAACCTGCAAAGGAGAATAATTCAATGAAATTTTTTCCAGTCAAAAAAAAGACTTTGGAAGAAAAAAAACTGGATTCACCTGAAATGCCTGAAATAAAGGATGCGGACGAGCTTTTGGAAGCTTTTGAAATGGAAATCTATTTAAAAAAGCAGGTCAATGCCCTTTATCAACTGCTGATTAATTTGTATGGTTCGGATAAACTGGTTTTGAGAGCCACTAAATTAAATGCTTTGGGGAATATTAAATCAGATTCCCTGCCGGAAAGGGTTTTAGCTCTGCAAAAAATTGTTCAGGAAGAACCGGTTCTGGATCATTTGCCCCAGATTGAAGAAATTCCGGAAATTCTGGACAGTTTGCATGATCAAATTGCTGAGAATCTTGCTCGCCGTTCTGTGGAAGATGATATTGAAAAGAAAATTAACAATCGCTTGCAGCAGAAGCATGAGGAATATGTCAAGGAAATTAAACTGCAAATTTTAAAAGAAAACAGCAATCCGGAAAATGCCCAGACCTTGAAGAAACTGGCTGTTTTGGAAAAGATGGAACAAAAACAAATGGCTCGAACCGCCATGGAATTTTTGCGTCCGGCTGCTTTGGAAGAAATTATAGGTCAGCAGGCGGCGGTTAAGGCTCTGTTAGCTAAATTAGCCTCTTCTTTCCCGCAGCATATTTTGCTTTATGGCCCTCCCGGAGTGGGAAAGACCACGGCTGCCCGTCTGGTTTTGGAAGCTGTAAAGCAGTTGCCTTCCAGCCCTTTTCAGGAGGATTCTCCTTTTATTGAAGTGAATGGTTCAACTTTACGCTGGGATCCCAGAGAAGTAACTAATCCGCTGCTGGGTTCTGTTCATGATCCAATTTATCAGGGAGCCAAACGGGATCTGGCCGATAGCGGAATTCCGGAACCCAAACTTGGTCTGGTCAGTGATGCTCACGGTGGAGTTTTATTCATTGATGAAATTGGGGAAATGGATTTGCTGCTGCAAAACAAACTGCTCAAAGTTTTGGAAGATAAAAGGGTTTTCTTTGATTCCTCCTATTATGATCCCTATGATCCCAATATTCCGGCCTATGTGCGAAAAATTTTTGAAGAAGGAGCTCCGGCAGATTTTATTTTAATTGGAGCAACTACCCGTTCTCCCCAGGATTTAAATCCTGCTATTCGCTCCCGCTGTGCTGAGGTGTACTTTGAGCCCTTGACTCCAGCCGATTTGCAAAAAATTGTGGAACAGGCGGCTGAAAAATTAGAGGTGGAATTGAGCGGGAATGTGGCAGAAACCATTGCGGAATATACCATTGAAGGCCGCAAGGCAGTTAATATTCTGGCAGATGCCTATGGTACGGCTTTGGGGCGAAATGGCTTTGCCAGCAGTAATCCCAGGATTGAATTGGAAGATGTTTATGCCGTAGTACAGGCCGGTCGGCTCAGTCCTTATGTGCTGCAAAAAGCTTCGGACAAAACCAGGATTGGCAAGATTTTTGGTTTGGGAGTCAGCGGATTTTCAGGTTCGGTCATTGAAATTGAAGCAGTAACTTTTGCGGCGGCTCAGCCCAACAAAGGGATTATTCGCTTTAATGATACGGCAGGCAGCATGGCCAAAGATTCGGTTTTTAATGCGGCTTCCATGTTTAGAGTAATTACCGGTCAGGATCTCAATGCTTATGATTTGCATATCAATGTGGTGGGCGGAGGCAATATTGACGGGCCTTCAGCCGGCCTGGCCATTTTTCTGGCCATCTACAGTGCTTTTGAAAACTTTCCTTTGCGGCAGGATATGGCTGTAACCGGAGAATTGTCCATTCGAGGAGAGATTCGGGCAGTGGGCGGAATTCCGGAAAAAATTTATGGAGCCAAACAAGCCGGAATTAAAACAGTGCTGCTGCCGGAAGAAAATCGGAAGGACATTCCGCTTGGCCTGAAAAATATTGAAATTATTCCGGTAAAAGATTTGACTGAAGTGTTAAGTTTGCTTAAACAATAGGGCTTGAAGAAACGGCAGGTCATTAAATGGATAATGCGTTTAATCTGGTATCCGAATCAAAGCCGCCCCAGAACCTTGATGCCGAACAGGCGGTTCTGGGGTCTATTTTACTGGAACCCAAAATCCTGTTTGAAATTGAAAAAATTATTTCCGCCGAGGATTTTTATTTAAGTCAGAACCGCTTGATCTTTCAGGCTTTGGCGGCCTTAATTGAAAAAGGGCAAAGCCCGGATTTACTGACTTTGACTGATTGGCTGACCAAAAACGGACAGTTGGAGCAAGTGGGTGGTGTGATTTATCTGGCTTCGCTGATCATGCCCACTTCAGCCAATGCGGAAGAATATGCCAAAATCATTAAGGAAAAGTCTGTTTTGCGAACTTTAGTGGCTTTGGCCAGACGGATTGCTGAACAGGGCTATCAGGAACAGGATTCACAGCAGCTTTTATTGGAAGCCGAAAAAGCTTTTGCCAAATTATCTGAACAGCAGTTACAAAAGAATTTTATCAGCTTTTCGGAATCCATAGTGGAAGTTTTTAAGCTGATTGAACAGCGTTTTCGAAATCAGGGACAAATTTCCGGCGTAACCAGCGGGTTTGCAGATCTGGATCGGCTGTGCTGCGGCTTGCAGCCTGGAGAATTAATTATTGTGGCCGGTCGCCCGGCCATGGGTAAGACCAGCTTTGGCCTGACAATCGCTCATAATGTGGCCATGCAGGACAAATCGGTAGCTGTTTTCAGTCTGGAAATGTCTGCCGCCCAATTAACCCAGAGAATTATTTGCTCGGAATCCAAAGTGGATCAGCAAAAGGTCAGAAACGGCAAGTTGAGTGCTGAAGATTGGAATAATCTGGTTCGAGCCGCAGGTCGCCTGTCTAAAGCTCATTTGTTTATTGATGACACTGGAGGTTTAAATATTCGGCAGCTGCGAGCCAAGGCTAAGAGTTTGCAGGCTCAACAGAATCTGTCTTTAATTGTGGTTGATTATCTGCAGCTTTTAAGCGGCAGCAGTCGGGAAAACCGGCAGCAGGAAATTTCCGAAATTTCCCGTTCTTTAAAAAGTCTGGCCAGGGAGCTGAATTTGCCGATTATTGCCTTGTCTCAGCTCAGTCGAGCCGTTGAACAGCGGCAGGATAAAATTCCCATGATGTCAGATCTGCGGGAAAGCGGTTCTTTGGAACAGGATGCAGATGTTATTATGTTTATTTATCGGGATGAATACTATAACGAGGACAGCCTCAAAAAAGGTATAGCTGAAATTATTGTAGCCAAACAGCGAAACGGGCCGACCGGAACGGTGGAACTGGCCTTTTTCAAAGAGTTTACCAAATTTGCCAATTTGGTCAGAGAATAAAACGGAGATAAATAATGGGCATCATAAAAAAGTATCTGTATCCCCGGCTTTATTTAAGTTCGGTACAGCAGATTGATTTGGAAGAGTTAAAACAAAGGGGTATTAAAGCCCTGCTGTTTGATTTGGATAATACCCTTTTACCCCGGCATCAAAAGCAATTTTCCAAGGCTACCCTGCAATGGCTGAAAAAACTGGAAGCTGCTGGTTTTAAGTGGATGGTGGTTTCCAATAATAATCATTCTGAGCGATTGGAAAGCTTGATGCAGCCTTTGGGGGTACCTTATATCTATAAAGCAAAAAAACCGGGTAAAAGAGCTTTTTTGAAAGCAGCGGCCAGGTTAGGTGTACAGCCATCCGAAGCAGTTGTGGTGGGGGATCAGGTTATAACGGATATGCTGGGAGCCAATCGAGCCGGAATTTACAGTATTTTGGTACAGCCCTTGCCGGGTAAGGAATATTGGGGAACAACCCTGATCAATCGGCGATTGGAACGCTTAATTATTAAAAATCTTAATCCGGTTCGTTAAGCCGGGGTAAAATGCCTGGAAAGGAAAGAAAAATGGAAAACTTGATTTTAATTGGCTTTATGGGAACTGGAAAATCAGCGGTAGGGCGTTTGCTGGCTCAAAAGCTGCAGAGGGAATTTGTGGACATGGATGAAATTATTGAAGCCAGAGAGGGTTTAACCGTTAAGGAAATCTTTCTTCAAAAAGGTGAACCCTATTTTCGGGATCTGGAAACTCAACTGATTGGAGAACTGGAGGATCAGGAAGATTTGGTCATTGCTGCCGGAGGCGGCGTGGTTTTGAATTTGGAAAATGTTCTGACTTTGCAGAACAATGGTATTTTAGTGCGGCTGATGGCCAATCCAGCCACCATTGTGCAGCGGATTCAGGCTGATTCCAAACCTCGTCCCCTGCTGGAACAAAAAG
Organism: Desulfocucumaceae bacterium; assembly: GCA_045600185.1. Classification (GTDB taxonomy): domain Bacteria; phylum Bacillota; class Desulfotomaculia; order Desulfotomaculales; family Desulfocucumaceae; genus CATZDY01. The sequence goes on along the minus strand of JAZRXK010000007.1, from coordinate 130 downwards.
ATCATTTACTGCTTTGTGTGCAGGTTCTGACCAAAATGCGGGAAGGATTTTATATTGGAGCAGCTAATTACAGCGTTTCTACAGATGATAAAACAGTGGAGGAAGTAGCTGAATATATTCTTCAGGAAAT
>JAZRXK010000006.1:0-1064 GCA_045600185.1 Desulfocucumaceae bacterium | reverse complement strand
CAAATGCTTGTTGGGGTTAATTTCGCAGGGAATGCAATAGCCGGGGCCGCCCGTACCATTGCCCAGAGGACAGCCGCCCTGAATGACAAAATCCGGCACTACCCGGTGAAAGGTCAGACCATCATAAAATTTCTTTTCAATCAAATCAATAAAGTTCTGCACAGTGCCGGGAGCATCCTTGGCAAACAAATCAAGATAAATATTTCCTTTAGCAGTTTCAATACAAACTTTCGGCATGATCTTCTCTCCTTATTTAATAAATCAAAAAGCCGGGGCTGTTGAAGACCCCGGTCTTTTTTAAATCTTACAGTAAGCCATAAATGCTGGCCAAAATGGGTCCCAAAATCAGGGAAATGGTGCCAGCAACTTTAATCAGCGGGTTCATGGCAGGACCGGAAGTATCTTTGCAGGGATCGCCTACAGTATCTCCGATAACTGCTGCTTTATGCGGATCACTGCCCTTGCCGCCCATAGCACCGCTTTCAATAAATTTCTTGGCATTATCCCAGGCACCGCCGGCATTAGCCAGGAACAGAGCCATTAAAACACCGCTGGCAGTCAGACCAATCAGGAAGCCGGCCAGAGCATTAGGTCCCAAAATAAAGCCAACCAGAATCGGGAACAAAACAGCTACGACTCCAGGGAAGATCATTTTGCTGATAGCGGAACGAGTAGCAATATCAACGCATTTGGCATATTCCGGCTGGCCTTTTCCTTCCATGATGCCCGGAATTTCCCGGAACTGCCGCCGAACTTCTTCTACCATATCAAAAGCTGCTTCCCCAACGGCCTTCATGGTGTTGGAACCAATCAGGAAAGGAACAGCCGCCCCAATAAATAAACCGATAATTACCAGGGGTTCCATCAAGTTAACCATTTCAATATGGGCACTTTCCAGATAAGCATTAAACAAAGCCATAGCAGTTAAAGCTGCCGAACCAATGGCAAAACCTTTGGCAATAGCAGCGGTAGTATTACCAACTGAATCCAGCTTGTCGGTTTTTTCCCGAACTGAGGAGGGTAATTCAGCCATTTCAGCAATCCCACCGGCATTGTCGGCTACA
>JAZRXK010000005.1:0-15450 GCA_045600185.1 Desulfocucumaceae bacterium | reverse complement strand
AGGAATTACTCATATTGGTGAGTATGCGTTTTATAACTGTGACAATCTGGCTAGTATAAATTTACCCCAAGGATTAAATAGTATTGGTAGTTATGCCTTTACGGGCTGTAAAAAGCTTCTTAGCATAAATTTGCCTCAGGGACTAACTAGAATTGAGGAAGATGCTTTTAATAATTGTGAGTTTTTGCAGACAGTAAGTTTTCCAGAAGGTTTGACTCGCATTGAAACATGGGCATTTAGAAATTGCGATAATTTAACCACTATAACTCTTCCGGCCAGCCTGGATATTCTTGGAGATCGCGCCTTTAGATATTGTAAAAATTTGACCTCAGTTTATTTTAAAGGTAATGTTCCAGGTACTATTGGAATTCATGTATTTTATGATGTAGATAAGTATTGCACAATTTATTATAATGGAGGAAAACAATTATGAACAAACGATTCAGGAAAGTAATGGCACTTATAATGGCAATGGTTATGATGCTGACTGTAAGTCCAGCTTTTGCAGCCGGAGATGAACCAAATATTTATCGTAATGACAATGAATATCTGATTCAAAAGGTCTCAAACCCTGCCGCCGGTGAAGGTGAGGTGGACGGACTGGAAACAGGCGGAGATCGGCAGAACTCTTATGCCTGGTCTATGGCTGAACTTGCAGATGAATATGGCAACTATATCTACATTGGCAGTAATAGAAATGTTATCTATTCGGGTAAAATGTTTTTACCGATGGAAAGAGAAGTTCTGGATGCTATGATTGACCTGGCCACCAACGGGGAAATATACACCGGCAGTACTAATCTGGATTTGGCTCAGGCGGCAATCATGCGTTATAATGTGGATACCGGAGAAATGGAAACTTATTTTGATTCAGCCGATCATGGTTATTCTTCCCCTTATGGACTTATATCCGGATTCAGAGCAGCACTTTCATTTAAAGGGGAACTTTATTTTAACGCTAAGGGGGGAAACAGTTATATATACCGAATCAGCAGCAATAATCAGGACTTGCCTGAAGTTGTGTTTGAGTCGGATATTGGCGGATTTATGCGAGCCATGGCTTTGAGTGAAGATGGCGAAACCATGTATATTGGCGGTACTGGTACTACCAGCATGATGGAAGAGGCAGAAACGAAGGCTGATTATTCAATCGTAGTTTATAAAACTGCGGACGGTGAAAATTATGAAATGATTGCTGACGAAGCCGATTTTCTGCCTTATGAAAAAGCAGAATATCGCACTTCCGGCGGAGATGTCTGGGATATGGTCGAGTATAACGGCATCCTCTATTTCACACTTATGACTCTTAAGGGCGGAATTGTTTATAAAGCCCATGAAGATCCCACCGATTCCAGAGCTAATAAATATGGTTGGGTCTGGGAAGAATTCGTTGGAGAAAATGGAGAGATTGGGGCTGGTTTTGGCAATCCTCTTAATTATGCCCTGACTCCTTATATCTTTAATAAAGATTTATATTTTATTGGTTTTACCAATGCCATGGATGCTTTGGTTTATGCGGGCAATGGGCTTTTTGAGTATTTAAACGCTGAATACCAGGATAAAGACCTCAATGCTTTGTTCAGCAGCTTCAGGAAAATGGATGAATGTATGGAAAATGAAACTGCCATCTTCCGCATTACCCAGGACGGCAGAGTGCAGATGGTCATGGGAGATGAAAGCGACTGTCCGGACAATGTAGAATTTGCTGCCACTTTGGGAGCAGGTTTCAATGATGCTTCCCGCAGCACAACCTTGTATAACTGGAGAGCAGCCATATATGACGGCAAATTCTATATCGGTACTTTTGATGCTCATGCACTTTACAAATATTTTACCAAGCTGACAAATGGCAATCTTTTCAAAATGAGTGATGAGGAATACAGAAGACAGCTTGAATATTTAATAGAATTCCTTAAACTGGTTCGAGATCAGGATAACTTTGACAATTCTGTTAAAGCCATGATGTTCAGTGAAGAAGAATTATTGAACGAAGTGGAAGAAGTACAAGAGGTAGTAACTCCTGAAACAGAAGAAATGGAAGAATCTTTGGATTCTGGTTCGGAAAAAAGATCTGAAACAAAACAAACTCCTGAAGATCAGATCAATCAGGCAGCAAAAGTCTTTGGCAGTTTAGTCAATCTGGAAAACTTAGAGAACATTTCACCCGAAGATCTGGAAAATTTGCAAAATATTTTGCCGGAAAATCTGAAAAGCTTACAGGACATTTCGCTGAAAAGTCTGGACGATCTGATTGATTTACTCGTCTTCATTCACCATAATATTGATGGGGAAGAAGCCACGGAATTTGTTTCAAAGATTCTGCATAATTTATCTGACAATCTTAAAACTCTTGAAGACCTTGAAAATACACTCGAATCACTGATCAACCTGCTGAAAGACCTTGAGGCAGATCCCAAAATTATTGACAGTCTGGAATTTATTTTGCACACCATGCAGTTTATCAGAGGGATCTTCGGTAATCTCAGCAGTGAGAACCTGGAATGTTACTTGCGGGTATCAGACACAATAGCCGCAAATGACAACCCTGGTTTTGAACTTTATTGTACGGAAGACGGCATCAATTATACTCCGGTTATTCTGGATGGCTGTGCAGACTCTTACAACTATGGAGCCAGAACTCTTCTGACGGCTTCTGACGGGCTTTATCTGGGTACGGCTAATCCGTTTTATGGGGCTCAGTTGTGGAAAATCAATGAAGTAAGTCTGGATTCCAGTCTGGAAAGTAATATATCTACTCTGGACAGACAATTTAAAGCTGATGTTACTGATTATAAAGTTACCGTTTCCAATGAACGGAATACTTTCGAATTTACGCTTACCCCTGGTGACGAGGGCAATAAAGTTTATCTCAATGACAAACTTCTGAAAGATAACAGTGGCTCAGTGGCTCTTGAAACCGGAGACAATACGGTTAAAATTACTAATGAAGCTGTCAACGGCGACCGGGTGGACTATAGCATTTTAATCAACCGCAAAATTAAACACGAATCTTCCGGTCATTCCAGTGGTGGTTCTTCCGATGGTGATTCTGATGTTAGAAGCTATACTTTGAACTTTGATACCAATGGCGGTCTGGAAATTGCATCTGTAAGCAAAAATGCCGGTTCGTCTGTTGATCTTTCAAAATATACTGCCGAACGCAATGGTTATAAATTCACCGGTTGGTATGCAGACAAGGATTGTACGAAAAAACTTTCGAAGGTTGTTCTGGACAGCAATAAAACCGTTTATGCGGGCTGGGAAGAAGATGAATCTGGTTCCGACCGTCGAGAATCAACTGGCGGAAGCGACTCAACTGCTGGAAGCCAATCGACTAATAACTTTGCTGATGTTCTGACTTCCGACTGGTTCTGTGATGCAGTAAACTATGTTTACAGCCACAACTTAATGAAGGGTACTGCACCGCATCAATTTAGTCCGTATCTTTTCACCAATCGGGCTATGCTTGTCAGCATTCTGTGGAATCTGGAAGGCTGTCCGGTGGTTAATTATGCACTTCAGTTTAACGATGTACCTGCTGATGCCTGGTACACGGAACCAATTCGCTGGGCAGCAGGCACTAAAATTGTTAAAGGCTACAGCAATCAGGAGTTTGGTCCCAATGATACCATTACTACTGAACAAATGTTCACTATTTTGTGTAACTATGCTCAGAAAAAAGGTTATGATGTCAGTGCTGCTTCTGACCTGACCCAATTCCTTGATGCAGGTAAAATCAGTAATTATGCTCTGAACTCGATCAAATGGGCTAAAGCTGCAGGACTGATAGTTAGCGATCATAGCAGTTTCCTGTATCCTGATCAGGGGGTAAAACGCTGTGAAATCGCAGCAAGCTTGCAGAAATTAGTGCAAAATGTTGTTGAACATAATCCTGCTGAACAATAGCTGCCTTATGTTGGCCAGTTGATTGCAAAGACTGCACGAAAATGACGGGCGGATGACTTTTCATCCGCCCATTTTTTATCTGAATACCTTTAAGGCAGTTTAATAATTTGTCCCGGCTGTAAATTATAAGGATCCAGACCGGGGTTAAATTTTAAAAGATTATTCAGCGAAACTTCCAGGGAATTGGCAATGCCAAAAAGGGTGTCTCCTTCTTTGATTTGATAAGTGGAATAATTATTCTCCGGCTTGGGAAGAGAAGGTGGCGGCGATGGTTGAACAGGTGGCTTGGGGGGCTTTGGTAAAGGTGGCTGCGGTTTTGGTAAAGGCGGTTGAGGCTTTGGTAAAGGTGGCTGCGGCTCAAAAGACTCGTAAATTCCAATATGTACCGGAGTACCAATCGAAATTTGCGGAAAAATTTTTTCAATATCCCGATTGTGCATTCTAATGCAGCCATTGGAAACATAGCATCCAATGGAAGATGGCAAATTGGTGCCATGAATTCCATAATTGCCGGGACTTATATTCAGCCCCAGCCAGCGGCTGCCCAGATTGCCGCCGGGGTTAATGAGTTTGGCCTGTATTCGGTAATGTCCATGCGGGGTGGGAGTATTTGGTCGTCCCAATCCCACCGGAAAAATCAGAGGCGGCTGTCGGCCGTCAAAAAAGCAAAGCCGCTTTTGACGGGTACAAATATGAATACCAGGTTTATAATGCACCCCAAATCACGCTCCTTGTAAAAAAATTTGAAAAATTGGCTGTTTTACCAAAGTAAAACAAGGTATAATAATAGTGTATGTGATTTAAACCGAAAGGTTAAGAAAAAATGCGTTTATTGGCTCATGCTAAAATCAATTTGTCTTTAGGGATTACGGGACTTTTGCCTGATGGTTATCATCAGGTGGAAATGATTATGCAAAGTCTGGAGCTGGCGGATCAAATTGATCTGAGTTTAACCAGATCCAAAATTGAGATCAGCGGAGATCAGCCCTATATTCCCTGGAATCAAAAGAACCTGGCTTATAAGGCAGCTACTCTGCTGCAAAAAAATGGTAATTGTTCCAGGGGAGTACAGATTTGCATTAGAAAGAAGATTCCCACCAGAGCCGGTCTGGGCGGAGGGTCGGCTGATGCGGCAGCGGTTTTGTTGGGTTTAAATGAATTATGGCAGCTCGGTCTTTCGCTGGAAAAATTGCAGGAACTGGCTTTGCAGTTGGGTTCGGATGTACCGTTTTGTTTAAGCGGAGGTTGTGCTTTGGCTTCCGGTCGGGGGGAAAAATTACAGCCTTTGCCCTGCCGAATCCAGCCTCAAATTTTATTGCTTAAACCTCCCTGGGGAGTTTCCACAGCCAAAGCTTATCAGGAATATGACTGTCAGCCTGCTCCTTTGCAGCCGGACAATCAAAAGCTGGCCAGGGCTTTGGCTGTGGGAGACTGGGCAGGAATTAAGCTGGTTAATGCTCTGGAAGAACCGGTTTTTCGGTTATATCCTCAATTAAGAGTAATAAAAAAAGCCCTTTACCAAACTCGGCCTCTGGGAGTTTTAATGACTGGAAGCGGCAGTTGCATCTATGGTTTATATTCTGATTTAAATCAGGCTCAGACGGCAATGAAAAAAATTTTGGCCAAATGGCCACGAATGCAGGCTTATTGTACTTCCTTTTCTGCTCAAGGAGTCAATCAAGAAGGAGGTTTTTTATGTCCAGACTAATTCCCATTCAGTTGGATAATTATAAGCCCTTGCGGGAACTGGTTTTTGAATCCCTGCGGGAAGCTATTATCCAGGGAGTCTTAAAACCGGGTGAACGCTTGATGGAAATTCAACTGGCAGAAGAAATCGGGGTCAGCAGAACTCCAATTCGGGAAGCCATCCGCAAATTGGAACTGGATGGCTTTGTGGTCATGGTTCCCCGCAAGGGAGCTTTTGTAGCTGGAATTTCCATGAAAGATATTATCGAAGTTTTTGAAGTGCGGACGGCCTTGGAAGGCTTGGCTGCTTCTCTGGCGGCGGATCGGATTACAGATGAGGAAATGGACGAGTTGGAACGCTCTCTGGCGGTTTATGCCGAAGAATGTGCCAAAACCGATCTGGACGGTATTGTTTCCAGCGACGCTCATTTTCATGAACTGATTTATCAGGCTTCCCGCAACGAAAGATTATCTCAGATCATTGTCCACCTGAAAGAACAGATTCAGCGTTTTCGCAAAACTTCTCTGTCTCAGCCGGGGCGTTCCAAAGATGCGGTGGAAGAACATCGCCGCATTGTGGAAGCTATTGGTATGCGGGATTCGGAATTAGCCATGACTATGGCCAGGGAACATATTGAAGCGGCTGAACAGATTCTGCTGAATTCTTTGCAGGAGGAATTTTAAAAATGGTGGATGTTTTACTTTTAGCAGGCAGCCCCAATGACGGCCAGCTTCAAAATTGTTCTCCAGCCACCCAGGAAGCCTTAATAGAATTGAACGGTCAGATTATGTTAAATTATGTCTGGAAGGCTTTAAAGGCGGTATCAGAGCTGGGAAAAATAGTAATTATTGGCTCGGAGGATTTAAAGCCGTTTTTGCCGCCGGATGCTGTTTTAGTGGAAAATGGAGCTGATCTTTTGCAAAGTGCCCGCAATGGTTTGGCCGAAGTTTCTGATTCTCAGGAAGTTTTGGTGGCTACTTCCGATATTCCCCTGATTACGCCGGAAGCCATTCAGGACTTTTTGCAGCTTTGCCGGCAAAAGGAAGCTGATTTATTTTATTCAGCGGTCAGACAGGAAACAATATTGGCCAAATATCCTCAAAGCAAAAGAACTTTTGTAAAATTAAAAGATGGTGTGTTTACTGGAGGCAATTTAATTTTGCTGCGTCCGGCCAGTCTGGAAAAGTGCTGGCATATTGGAGGCAAGCTGCTGGAGGCTCGCAAAAATCCTCTGGCTCTGGGCAACATAATTGGCAAAGGATTTCTGATTAAGCTGATGCTGGGACGGGTGAGTTTATCAGAGGCGGAAAAGAAGGTCAGCGAAGTTTTGCAGGTAAAAGGAACCGTGATTATCAGCTCCTATCCGGAAATTGGGGTGGATGTAGACAAACCGGAAGATTTGGCAATGGTAGAAGAACTTTTAGCCTGATTTGTTTTTGAAGGAGGGGTCGAAATGTCTTTAGCAGCCGTAATTTTGGCAGCAGGTAAAGGAACCCGCATGAAAAGTAAGAAACCAAAGGTTCTGCATGAAATTTGCGGAATGACAATGATAGATTATGTTTTAGATGCCGCTTATGCGGCAGGTGCGGACAAAGTAGTAGTAGTAGCCGGCTTTGGTTATGAACAGGTCGTGGCTCAGGTTGGTAAAAGGGCTGAGGTGGTTTTGCAGGCGGAACAGATGGGAACTGCTCATGCTCTGCTGCAAACTCAGCCGGTTTTAAAGAATTTTGAAGGGGATATTCTGGTTTTATGTGGAGATACTCCCATGATTCAGGCTGATACCCTGAAAAAACTGGTAGCAGCTCATCAACAGTATCAAAGTGCCGCTACGGTTTTAACCGCTCATCTGGAAATTCCCTTTGGTTATGGAAGAATTATTCGGGATGGCTTTAATAATTTCCAGCGTATTGTAGAACAAAAGGATGCTACTGAGGAAGAAGCTTCCATCAATGAAATTAACACTGGTATGTATTGCTTTGGTTCAGAAAATTTATTTGAAAGTCTGGGACATTTGCAGGCAAATAACGCTCAGGGCGAATATTATTTAACCGATATTATGGAATTATATTCCAAAGAGGGTAAAAAAATTCAAGCCTTGCCGGTGGCTCTGAAGGAAGAAATTCTGGGCATCAATGACCGCACCCAATTAGCTCAGGTGGAAGTTTTAATGCGGCACCGTTTGATTGAAGGGTTTATGTTGGCTGGAGTAACCATTCTGGATCCCAACAGCACCTATATCAATAAAAATGTCACCATTGGCCGGGATACCATTATATATCCCAATACTTTTGTTTATGATGGCTCCATGATTGGGGAAGATTGTATCGTCGGACCTAATGTCCAGCTTTTTGGAGCAAAACTGGGCAAGGGTGTGAAGATTCGGAATGCTCTGGTAGAAGATAGTGTAATTGGAGATGGTTGTTCCGTAGGTCCTTTCAGCTATATTCGTCCCGGCTGTGTTCTGGCTGAAGGGGTTAAAATTGGGGATTTTGTGGAATTAAAGAAAACTTCCGTTGCTCAGGGCAGCAAAGTTCCTCATCTAAGCTATGTGGGCGATACAACTATTGGCCATAATGTCAATATTGGAGCCGGAACCATTACCTGCAATTATGACGGCAAAAATAAATGGCCTACCGTAATTGAAGATGGAGCCTTTATTGGCAGTAACAGCAATCTGGTAGCTCCGGTCAGAGTCGGAGCTGGCTCCATTACCGGAGCCGGTTCCACCATTACCAAAGATGTTCCGCCAAATGCTCTGGCCTTAACCAGAGAGCCGCAAAAGGTTTTTGAGGGCTGGCCCAGTACACACAAAAAATAAAATTATTTTAATTGATGGCAGGGTTTGCAGCAAAAAATGTCGAAAGGGTTGAAACAACATGGTTTTGGAGGTCTAGTTGATGCCAGCAAAAAAAAATCTTAAAATTTTTACCTGTAATGCCAATCCTAAATTAGCCAATGAAATTGCTGATTATTTGGGGGTGCCAGTGGGTTCTTCCAAGGTTAGCCGCTTTTCAGATGGAGAAATTCAGGTTAAAATAGACGAAAGCGTTCGGGGAGCTGATGTTTTCATTATTCAGCCAACCAGCCAGCCAGCAAACGAACATTTGATGGAATTACTGATTATGGCTGATGCCATTAAAAGAGCTTCCGCTCAGAGAATTACGGCGGTTATGCCTTACTATGGTTATGCCCGGCAGGATCGCAAGGCCAGAGCCAGAGATCCCATTACCGCCAAATTGGTGGCAAATCTTTTAATTGCCAGCGGCATTGAGCGTTTGGTTACGATTGATTTACACGCCAATCAAATTCAGGGCTTTTTTGATATTCCAGTGGATCATTTGTTGGGTGTGCCTATTCTGGCGGAATATTTCCGGCAGAACATGCCGGAAAATTGCGTTGTGGTTTCGCCGGATTTGGGCGGCGTTACCCGCACCAGAGCTTTGGCGGAAAGACTGGGGCTTTCGATGGCCATTATTGATAAAAGACGACCGGAACCTAATGTGGCGGAAATTATGAGTGTTATCGGTAAAATCAAAGATAAAAATGTCATTATGATAGATGATATGATTGATACAGCCGGAACTATTACCAAAGGAGCTGAAGCTCTGATTGAACTGGGAGCCAGGGATGTTTATATTGGCTGCACCCATTCAGTTTTAAGCGGAGCAGCAATATCCCGCCTGCAGGACAGCCCCATTAAAGAAGTGGTTGTTACCAACACTATTGCTTTACCGCCGGAAAAAATGATTTCAAAAATGAAAGTTTTATCGGTGGCTCCTCTGCTGGGAGAAGCTATTTTCAGAATCAATGGCAATCTCAGCGTCAGCAAATTATTTGATGAAAATTAAACAGAAGATGCCTGAAATTAACCTCGGAGCTTTTGGGTTCCGGGGTTTGTTTGCAGGTTTGGCAAATAAGCAGTCCGGGGAAAGGACAGGATAAAGTGAAAAAATGCAGAATAACAGTTATGAAAATGGCCTGCTATCAGGATTTAATTGAGAAATATGAAAACCCTCTGGAACATGCCTGTGATATGCAGTTGGGACAGGTGTTTATTGCTGAAGGCTGGCAAAGACCGGAAGGAATGTGCCTCAGTGCCTGGGAAAGTATTTCTGCTTTTGTTTTGGCTCTTGTGCATGGAGGAGAAAATTTTTACGATGGCTGGATGAAAAATCCAAAATCAGCCATGCTTAGCTGTAATGATGGCTTTCGACCGGTAAGCTTTTTGCTGGAAGTTGTGGAAGATGAAACAGAATAGAAGTTTTCCGCCTTTGCATGAGAAGGAATAAATGGCTTTCCAGAACCCTGGTATGTTGGCTATTTTACTGGGCTAATCTGATTGTGTTTCTCAAATTCTGTTACCCTGGGAAAGATGTCTTCCTTTTATTGATTATTATAACACCATGCACTATAATTGTTGTATTACTTTTTTTTGAGGTGATTATATGTTAACAATCGAAAACAAAAGTTTATCTGGAATGCGATTCATAGATTTATTTGCCGGACTGGGTGGTTTTAGAATTGCATTGGAGTCGTTAGGTGCAGAATGTGTCTATTCAAATGAATGGGACGAGCCCGTCCAAAAGGTTTATGCGGACAATTTTGGCGATTTTCCCGAAGGAGATATAACAAAAGTTGATGAAAATACTATTCCTGACCATGACATTCTTTGTGCGGGATTTCCATGTCAAGCATTTTCAATTAGTGGAAAGCAGAGAGGGTTTGAAGATAGCCGTGGAACATTGTTTTTTGATGTCGCCAGAATTGTAAAAGCAAAACATCCTAAAATTGTGTTTATGGAAAATGTAAAGAATTTTGCTACACACGATAACGGTCATACATTGGAAGTGGTTAAAGGAACCATGGAAGAGTTAGGCTATACATTTTATCAGAAAGTACTTAATGCGGTTGATTATGGAGTGCCACAAAAACGAGAAAGAATATACATGGTGTGCTTCAGAAATGATTTATGTATCAAATCTTTTTCATATCCTAAACCCTTTGATTTGATGCGACATGTTGAAGATTTTCTGTTAAAAGATGAGGAACAGGTTAAATATCTATATGTGAATAGAGCAGATACATATTTTAATGATGTAGAAGACAACTTGTACAGCAACAAATCTATTAGATTGGGAATTGTTAATAAAGGTGGTCAGGGTGAACGTATTTATAGCACAAAGGGTATTGCAATAACACTTTCAGCCTATGGCGGAGGTGTATTTGCTAAGACAGGAGGATATCTTATTAATGGGAAAACACGAAAATTACATCCTAGAGAGTGTGCTAGAATAATGGGATATCCCGATTCTTACAAAATTTGTAAGAGTGCGAATCAGGCATATAAACAGTTTGGTAATTCTGTTGTGATTGATGTATTACAACTTATAGGCATTGAAATAGGAAATGCTCTGGAGGGATAATTGATGAATGAAGTAGAGTTTAGAAATTGGCTTATTATTAGGAGTGTTAAATCAAAGGTTGCGGACGATACTATCTTAAGAATGAAAGGAATAGAACGAAAAATTGAAAACTGTGATATTGACAAGCAATACAAGATAAATCATTGTGACTATTTATTAAAATTGTTCCTTGATATGGGTAATAATAAAGAAATGAAAAAATGGAGAAATCATCAATGATAAAGATGATATCTCCGTTTTTTCTATAAATCTGCTTCGAATTCATTCAAATCATTTGTATCCTGAGACCTTTTCATTTGAATAGAGAAAATCACATTCATATTATAAGTGTTCGAAAGTCTTCTTATTTCATAGAAATTTAAACTCTGCTCTGAAAAATAATATATGTAGTTTCCTAAAATAAAACGGTCTTGTATGATAGGTGTCGAAATATGCGTAAACAGTTTTTTCCCTTTGGTAGAAAAAGAAACCGATGGATATGCTTTTTTTATGGTCTGAATAACAAGAGGGATATCTCTTTTTGCAGGTTCACCAGAACCGCTTTTTTTTATACGATATTTAGCAAGGATATCGAAGTATTCAGCTAACCTTCTGATTGGTAATATTACATAGTCATTGTTATAGCTAATAATATATTTAACATTCTTCTCTTCATAGTGCCCAATAACCCAATCTGCGAATACTGAGGAATCAATATCAAGAGATTCGCCGACTGTTCCGGCATTATTGAATCGATCAAAGTTCTTGTTCATGTATTCGATCATTATTTCGGTCATTTCATTCGGCTTACTGTGGTTTCGAGGAGAAAATACGAAGGTTTTTGTTTCTCCATCTGGAAGTAAAACAAATTGTCCTGATTGTGCAGCTGTATCCTTTGCTTCAATAAAATAATCAATTTTACCGTTCTTGATAACTGCTATATCGGATTTGATTGAATTCATTCCGCATTCTCTATGAAAGGCTATATTTTGTTTATTATACATTCGATTTAGATATTCACAGCATCTGATTTCAAATAATTCACCTGGTTTCATGTCCTATACCTCATTGTTAAGCAAGTTTTTGATATTATTATCTATTGCAGTAATTATATTAACGGTCATGGCTCTTTCGCTTGTACTAATAAATGTCGATTGTTATTTTATTTTTTCACTCTATCTGCGTATTTTTTTAAAAGTCCTTGCGACAATAATGTTTTGTATTAAGTTAATTGATAATATGACAGAAAATATCTGACAAGGAAGTCCTGCTATTAATAAATCGTATTTCGGTAATTCTTCTGTTTTTATTTTTTAAATAGAAATATGTCTCGTCGGAAGTGTCGTGCATCAATTCATATGTCATTTTTGCTAGACGGCTTGTATCAGAATACCCAATACATTTTAGCCCGAACTGCTCTAAGCCTAAACGCAGGACAACAGCATTTAAAAAATCATACAGGCATTCTGACAGTGTATGAATTCAAACACTCGCCGAAATATGCCGCTGTCTGGTATTTAATTTGAAAATTTCAGGAATTAGCTCAGCCATTCTTTTCTTTCTTCGCTTAATTTCTCCATATCAGCGAAGCTTCTTCCATTGCAAATCAGGGTTTCTACTCTTATGATTATGATATCTTCCAGTTTGTGCCGGATATTTCCTCATCCGATTCTCTGTGGGTTCTCTATTTTCGCCAATTGTTCTCTCAGTTCTTCTATTTTCATACTCTGATTCTAACATATTTTCTGATTTTTAAATGTTATAGCCTTGGAGGTCACAAAAATACTTGCATTAAGTAACAGCTTGTGCTAAAATTAAATTGTTAGGGGAGCATAGCTCAGCGGGAGAGCGCTTGACTCACATTCAAGAGGTCGCTGGTTCGAAACCAGTTGCTCCCACCAGAAATTGCAAACGAACAAAAAGTCTGGCGGAAAAATCCTGAAAATTTTTCCGCCAGACTTTTGTTCTCTTAAATATTGGTTTGCACCAACTGCGGTTTATAGCCGGTATTCTGTAAAGCCTGCATAATCTGATGCTTGTGTTCATGACCAAAAGCTTCCAGAGTAATTTTTAATTCTACTTCGGCATTGCGGTTAATGCTGACAAACTGATTATGTTCCAATTTTACAACATTACCCTGCTGTTGAGCAATGACTTCTGAAACCTTGACCAGCTCACCCGGTTTATCCGGCAGAAGAACTGAAACCGTAAAGATTCGCCCACGCTGAATCAGGCCATGCTGGAGAATTGAAGACATGGTAATAATATCCATATTGCCGCCGCTGATAATGGCCACCAGCTTTTTATTTTTAAATTTGAGCTGCTTTAAGGCGGCCACCGTCAACAGGCCGGAAGTTTCGGCTACCATTTTATGATTTTCCACCATATCCAAAAAAGCCCCGATCAGTTCATCATCCTGCACAGTAATAATATCGTCCAGATTTTTTTGGATATAAGGGAAAATTTTGCTGCCCGGAGTTTTGACGGCTGTACCGTCGGCAATGGTGGTGGCTGTTGGCAGGGTAACTATATGACCGGACTTCAAGGATTTCTGCATACAGTCAGCTCCGGCTGGCTCCACTCCAATTACTTTGATATTTGGATTTAAATATTTGGCCAGGGTGCTGACTCCAGCCGCCAGACCGCCGCCTCCAATGGGAACCAGAATATAATCCACTGTGGGCAATTCCTTAATAATCTCCATGGTAATGGAACCTTGACCGGCAGCAATTTCCAAATCATCAAAGGGATGCACAAAAGTATAACCTTTTTCTTCGGCCAGTTCTTTGGCTTTTGCATAGGCATCATCATAAACATCCCCATGCAGAATCACTTCAGCATTATAACTTTTGGTGCGGTTGACTTTCATTAAAGGGGTAACTGTAGGCATGACAATAACTGACTTAACCCCATATAACTTAGCAGCATAGGCCACTCCCTGAGCATGATTGCCCGCTGAAGCCGTAATCAAACCTTTTCTTCGCAAATCCTCCGACAAAGTGCTGATTTTATAGTAAGCTCCCCGGATTTTATAAGCTCCGGTAAGCTGCATATTTTCCGGTTTTAAGTAGACCTTGTTGCAGCATTGTTCGCTCAGATACGCACTGTAAAGCAATTTGGTTTGCAGGGTCACTTTCTGCACAATTTCCGAAGCTTCCTCAAATTTAGCCAGGCTTAATTCTTCCATTTTTTATCCTTTCTTCTTGCTCCCATGGAATTTTCTTTATTATAGTTGATCCATAAGACCGGTGCAAGGGATAAATTTGCTCACTTTAATCACGACAGGCTGAAACCACCCTTTGAAAGGGCAGCTCCGATTATTGTAAATTCAATTTGTTTTGCAAAAAATAACAGAATAAGCCAGCCGAAACAGCAGCCTGCACAATAACTCCTCCCAACAGCAGGAGTCAGATTATTCGGAAAATATTTTCACAAATTTTTAAACTTTCCTACCTGCACGCCCACAGCACAAAAAAGGGGCTGCCTCCCTGATTTGGTGAGACAGCCCCCCATGCTTATTGCATAAATGGCTGCGGAATAATGCTTATTGTTTGACTGCTGGCATCCCAGCTAATATCATAACCGAATTGATAGCACATTTCTCTAACCGGCAAATAAAGCCGGCCATCAATAATTCTGGCCATAGTTCCCGGATTAGCTGCATCTATAACAACACGCACCCCATTAACGATCATATAATCGCTGTTAGCCGGAACCTGCAAGACAACATCCCCTTTGCTCAAAGTTACGGTTTTAAGCCTGTTGTCCCAAACAATATTGGAATCACTGATTCCCAAAGCCTGAGCAACATAAAGAATGGGCAGCATGGTACGGCCGTTGCTGATATAGGCAGCAGCATCCATGCTATATTTTTTGCCGTTCAGGGTATAGCTGGCAGCTCCAATGACAAAAGCAGCTATTTCTGAAGTGTTGTTGGGATCATAATTATTACCTGATTCCCCATTATCTGTGCTTGTTTCCGGCTTTGAAGAGCTACTGCCTGGTTCAGGAGCTGAATAGTCTGCAGTTGGTTCTGAGAGCGAATTGCCAGCAGTCCAGACTTTCAGGGGATTACCATCCCATTCAGCAGAATATTTAAATTTATCAGTCCAGCTGGACTTGCCTTCCTTATAATAAATTGTGCAATACTCATCTACATCACCAAACACAATATTCTCAATAGTACCTAGAACATCACCTTTAAAATAAACTGAGGTTAAATTTTTACAACCATAAAAGGCTCCAAATTCAAGAATATCCAGACTGGCCGGAAGAGTTATAGTGGTTAAATCACTGCAATATTCAAATGCATTCCTCCCAATACGAGTCAGACCTTCTGGAAAATTTACTGTCTGTAAAAGATTACAATCAGAAAAAGCACATTCCCCAATTTTAGTTATTCCTTGAGGCAGATCTATGCTAAGAAGCTTTCTACAGTCACAAAAGGCATAATCA
>JAZRXK010000004.1:0-26266 GCA_045600185.1 Desulfocucumaceae bacterium | reverse complement strand
TGTTTTTCGGCATATTTCAATAAAGACTTGCGAAATTGCATATCCTGTGTTATTTTATTCATGACGGATGAATAGCCTCCCTGCTTTTTTGTGTCGTTAACAAGACTGTAACACAGGCTTTCTCATTCGTCATCTTTTTTTGTAAATTTCCGGGTAACAGACCCGTGATTACCAAACTGCATAGCCTCAAGCAAAATCAAGGCTGCTGCAGAAAAGTCGGATCTGCTGCCGTTACTGTGTGATGAATCTATGTAACACATCAATTGTAAACCTACATTTTGCAAAAAAATCACATTGTTGTCATATATTTTTGGCAAAAAAACAACTGCCAGCCTCTTTTATCCTGTCTGCCTGACACCTTTGCCCCGGAAAAAGCATAATCTGAAGATAAAACCTTTTTATGGAGGCATGCTTATGCAAAATTATTCTCAAGCCAAGCCCTCTTATAAGCCTTATCTTCCCAACTGCCCCAATAAAAAACCCCTGAATCCCATGCAGAATGATTTGGCCAAAGCTCAGTTTCCCATTCAAAACCCCCGAAGTCAGCAATACAATTTGGAACAGGCTTTAAAAAACGGCACTTTATTTCCGGATTTATTCAAGCCTGACTATTGCCGTCAAACTGGAGGTGAAGCTTAATGAAAGCCTCGCCTTTGCTGCTGGAGCTTATGCAAACCCAATTTGCCGCCATCGAATTAAATTTGTTACTGGATAATCACCCGCAATGCCAGACTATTCTGGAACAATATAATCAACTGGCCGAACAAATTTCTCAGCTTGGCCGACAATACAGCCAGCAAATTGAACCTTTAGCCGGTTTTGGCTGTGCAGCTTCCGGTGAAAATCAATGGAACTGGGCTTTGAAGCCCTGGCCCTGGGAACTCAAATATTAAAGGACAGGAGGGAATCTCATGTGGATTTATCAGAAGAAACTTCAAATTCCAATCAGGGTTTGCGGTTCCAACCCTCAATTAGCCTCGTTCATTATCAGCCAGTATGGCGGGCCGGAAGGGGAATTGTCCGCTTCTTTGCGTTATCTCAATCAACGCTACACCATGCCCGGCTCTCAGGCTAAAGCGGTTCTTACCGATATTGGCACTGAAGAACTCAGTCATATGGAGATAGTCGGAAGTCTGGTTTATAAGCTGACTGAAAACTGTTCCGGCGAAGATTTTAAAAAAAGCGGCTGGGGCAGCCATTTCACCGATCATGGCCAGAGCTTGTATTGGGAAAACGCCTCCGGCACTCCCTGGGTGGCTGCCTATGTTTCCGGCACCTCCGATCCCATTGCGGATATTTATGATGATCTGGCCGCCGAACAAAAAGCACGGGCTGTTTATGAAAACCTTTTGCAGCTCTCTGACGATCCGGAAGTCAATAAAGTTCTGGGCTGGCTGCGGGAAAGAGAAATTGTCCATTTTCAGCGTTTTGGTGAGCTGTTGATGAAATTGCAGGAAGCAGCCGCCTGCAAGAAATATTTTTAATTCAATTCAAAAAAGCAGCCTGAAATTCAGACTGCTTTTTTTCAAATGGATTGCATTATACTGCGGCGGCTTCGGATAATGTTGACCGGAATATTATTGCGGTTAATTTTGATTTGTTCAATTCGGCCTCCGACAATCAACTGATTCAGAGCAGTGACAATCTTTTTTTGATAAAAGTCTTTCCTTTCCAAAGGTACATCCAGTGAATCCAAATATGCCTGCGTAGTCCGAATAAAAGTAAGATACTGGTATCTTGTTTCCTGATTCAAAATAAATCGGTTTAAGTCCTCCAAATCAACTTCATAGCTGATTCCGTTAATTTCCAAAGAATCTTCCTTACCGGCGGCCATTTGCAGTTCCCGGCTCAAAGAACCTTTAACCGCCACAATCACTACCTTTTTACCATCTCTGATTTTCATTCTGGCCACAATATTGGAAAAATGTCCATCTCCGGTGGCCAAAACCACGGTATCCACATCTTTGTTTTCTTCTTTAAAAACAAATAAATCCTCCAAAATTTTAAAATCGGTAAAGGATTTTTCCTTCCCTCCGATCATTTCTGTTCGGGTATGCACAACTTCCAGGCTGCTGGCTCGCACCTTGGGAACCTCCGCCTTAATATAAATATTTTTTTCAAAATCCCCATAAGCTCTGGCCACCACCAACTGACCATAACGCAAGGCAATATTCACCAGCTCCATTGGATCCGGCTGGCATTGAAATTTATTGTGCATACTGTAAAATAAATTTTCATAATCCACAAATAAAGCTACCTTGCCCATTTTGCCTGCACCTCCTTTCTTTATCAAAGTATCTCCGCATTTTCTCCCTTTATCCCAGGAAAGAACAAAGCCAGGTAAAGTCTTATTCCAAAAGTCGTCCTATCGGATAGTCATAGCCGTAAGTCTGCAAAGCCTGCAGCAATTTATTTTCCCCGATCATGCCTTTAATCCGGCAATCCATTCCGCTGACCAAAATCAAGTTAAAGCGTCGGGGCAAAAAATTTTGGACAACTTCTCCCAAAGTCACCTGTTCTCCCGCCACTCCCCAAAAAGCCGGCAATATTTTGGCCTGTTCCAATTCCTGCTCCTTTTGCAGCAGATGTTGCAGCCAAAGATAAGCCAAAGCCTTTTTTTCCTTGCTGGCAGCATAAAAGACAAAGATCCCCAGAAGAAAAATTTCCAGACCCCAGATTTTTAAAAACAGCCCCCCCAGACCCAAAACAGCAATAGCCACTCCTCCCACCTGTCCCAAAACAGCCGCCTTCAAAGTAGCTTTTTTCAGACCCATTTTACCGGCCAAAACAGCCCGATAAATCCGGCCTCCATCCAGAGGCAAAAAGGGCAATAAATTAAAAATTGCCATACTTAAATTTAATTGCCAGAAAAAGCGGCAGCCTTCCCAGCTCCAGAAATGATAATTATATCCCCCCCAAACCAGTAAAATTAAAAGAAAATTGCTCAAAGGCCCAGCCAGAGCCACCAAAGCTTCTCGACCGGGGCATAAGGCCAGCTCCTGTTCGGTTTTAGCCACTCCGCCAAAAGGCAGCAGCTCAATTTCGGAAAAATGCAGCCCCAAATGGCGGGCTACACCAATATGAGCCAATTCATGCAGCACAACCACCCCAAAAGCCAGAATCCCCTGCCCCAGCAAACCAGCCAGAGCAAATAAAACCAACAGCACCAGAAAAAAAGGATTCAGAGAAAAAGTTATTCCGCCCAGGCAAAGAAGCTTCATTAAATTACCCCTTCCAAAACCTCAAGCGGATCAATTAACTGATAATTCCGGCGAACTTCCAGATAAAATTCCTGCTGCACCTTGCCAACAGCTTCTCCTTCCTGAATATTTTGTCCCACCGCCAAAGTTAAAAAATCAACTCCGGCATAAAGGGTATAAAAACCGGCTTCATGTTCCAGCTGCAAAACCAGCCCCAAGTCCGGAACTTCCTCTATTTTTACCACTCTTCCGGATTTCAAAGCTTTAACCGTACTGCCGCTTGCAGCTTGAATGACAATACCGGAATTAAAGCGTTCCATACCCTCCCACTCAGATTTTTGCCAGCCATATTTCTGTTTAATCTGGCCACCTTCCACAAGCAGATTCAGGCTGCCCTGATAGCTTAAAGCAGGAGCGGTATCACCGGTTATTTCTGCCACTTTATTTTTAAGCGGTTCAAAGTTCCACTCCCGATCCAGAACATAGGACAAGCCATCTTTAATTTGCTGGCTATAGGGATTTTGCCAGTAACGAAAACCAATCAAAAGCAGCAAAAGCAGCACAATCAGCCAAAATTTATGCCTGGATTTCCTGCGGACTGGAGTCCCCCGCTCCATCCGCCATGAATCTGCTCTGTTTTCGGTGGGTTTAATCCATTGAGCATAAAAATCATCTTTTAACTCAGGCGGCATCAACAATCCCTCTCTCACCAACAAAATCAAAATTTTGCAAGGATAAAAAATAAAAATCCCTTTCTAATAAAATATATGTTTCAGAAAGGGATTTATGCTTTTTAACGGGCAGATTAACGATAAATTCGAGCTTTGGAATATTCAAACATATGCTCCCGGACATTCAGGCTTTTGGACATAACAATCATTTCTCCGTCCTCCAAAGGCAGTCCGTCCCTGGGATTGGGACCGATTTCCTCCACCAGCCATTCCTTTAAAAGCTGCAAGCCTCCCAGGTTTTGGGGAAAGCCTCCCCACAAATCCCAGACCCGGAAATAGATAATAAAATGCAGGCGATAAACTTCAGCCAGATTATCCTTTTTAATTTTTACATCAATCAGACGCAAACAGGGCATGGATTTGCCGTCCACAATGTCTTCCGGACGGGCAATTTCAATACAGGACTTAACATGGCCAAAACCATGTTCTTTAAAAGACTTAATCAGACTTTCCACTTGCAGGCAAATTCGGCTTCCATAGGTATATTTTTCATTTTCAGCTACATGGGGATTCAAAATATAAGTGGCAAAATATTCTTCAATCCGATCCATGGTAGTCGGGGGCGGAATGTTCAAGCCCGGAGGCATTTCATCACACAAAGGCCGCAAACCCGGATGCCGAATCCGACAGCAGACAAAATCAAATTCCCGCCGAAGCTGTCCCGGATAGCTGCCCCATTCTACCGGATATTCATAAGCATCAATTTCCCAAAGCTTCTTTTGAAGCTGAAACCAGGCATCCGGCAAATTATGAGCATCAACAAAAACCGGCATTAAATATTCAATTTTTTCTGTCATTGGCAAACCACCTCGTTTAAAATTATTCCACATGGCACCCCGCCATTTCCTGCTAAAAATTGAATTAAACAGGTATGATTTCCAAATCAGGAAGCAAAATAAACGCATGGGAATAAGATTTATAATTTACGGCCTTTTGGGTTGGAGTCTGGAAATTCTGTGGACAGGTCTGGGGTCTGCCTGGCATGGAGACTTGCGTTTTCAAGCCAGGACTTATTTGTGGATGTTTCCAATTTATGGCTGCGGAATTTTTCTGGAACCTCTGCACAATCGAATTCGTTCTTACGCCTGGTGGATTCGGGGCTTAATCTGGGTGGCAATTATCTGGATTATTGAATATTTAAGCGGCGGTCTGCTTCGTCTGCTGCTTGGACAAAGCCCCTGGAATTATTCCGGCCAAACCTTCTGGCAGATACAGGGTTTAATTCGCCTGGATATGGCTCCGCTCTGGTTTCTCACCGGTCTGTTCTTTGAAAGGGTGCATGATTTTTTAAAAACCAGACTTCTGAATTAAATTTCCGAATTTGCCCGCCAGGTTCAGCAGGACTTTGCCGAAAAGCGTAGAATCTTAACAAAAATATCTGTTTCTTAAAGGAGGTGTTCTCGCATGAAAGTCGGAAAAGGTGCGGCCATCTTTGTAATTTTTGTTTTGATTCTCACCGCTGTGGTAGTTTCCTCCATTGTTAACTCCGAAACCACCTCCATCGGAATGGGTATGCTGGCAGCCATACTTTTTTCCCTGGCTGGAGCTGGAATAATAGCTTTGGTTACTGGTTCAGGAGCAGATGTTACCCTGCAGCTTCTGGAAACTGACACCAAAGCTCAAAAACAATAATCTGATCCAAAGCTCCGGCCAGCCTGACCGGAGTTTTAGCTTAAAAAATTATTATGAACAAACGCAAAAACTTTGCTCTGGAATTGGGTCAACATTTAAAAAAGGCTCGTCTGGAGGCCAATTTAAGCCAAACTCAAGTTATGGCTCTAACTGATATTAACAATAAAACCCTTTCCGGCTATGAAAACGGGCTGGCTCAACCGGATCTGTCCACCTTGGCAACTTTGGCCAGGCTTTATCAGATTTCCCTGGATCAAATTTTGCAGCTTAAAAGGGAACCCCTTTTGAATTCCAGAGAAAAAAATCTGCTCAAGGCTTATCGCACTTTACCCCCAAACCGCCAAATGGAAATTCTGGTTCAGGTCAACGCCTTGTCTTATTATTTAAACAAACAGAAAAAGAGACTATCCAAAGGACAGTCCCAGCCTGACTAAATCAAAATGCAAATCAATCCGCCGCTGCCATCGTTAATAATTCGCTGCAAAGTAATCTGCAATTTGGATTGAGCATTCTCCGGCATCCGCTGCAATTTATTTTGAATCCCTTCCCGCACCAGATCATGCAGAGACTTGCCAAAGATCTCCGATTCCCAGATTTTCTGCGGCTCCGATTCAAAACCATCCAGCAAATACTGCACCAATTCTTCACACTGTTTTTCAGTGCCAATTACCGGAGTTATTTCCGTTGTAATATCCGCCTTAATAACATGAATGGAAGGAGCCCAGGCTCGCAGCTTCACCCCGAAGCGATTGCCCTGCCGAATCAGCTCCGGTTCCTCCAAAACCATTTCTTCCAAACAGGGCATTACCACTCCATAACCATTTTCCCGCACTTCCCGCAAGGCGGAAGAAAATTTATCATATTCTTTTTTGGCCTGGGTTAATTCTCCAAACAAGCGAAATAAGTCCAAATCATCCTTAATTTCCACTCCGTTTTCTTCACTCAAAATCCGATAAAGCAAACCGGTATCGGAAGCAATGGCAATGGAAGCCTGACCGCTGCCCAAATCCATTTGCTGCAAATTAACCTGAGCAATAAAATCATAGTCCGCCAGACTCTCCACCGCTTCATCAATATCCCGCAGCCTCTGCACCTGTTGAATGGTTTCTGCTACTGCCGTTTCAAAATTCTGCCGCAGCCAATGTTGATTTGGCAATTCCTCCACCCAGGCAGGCAAAGCAATATTAACTTCATGTACCGGAAATTCATATAAAACTTTTTCCAGTATTTCCAGTAAATCTGTTTCGTCCATTTGAGCACAATTAACCGGTAAAACCGGTACATCATATTCTCCAGCCAGATCCTCAGCCAATTCTCCAACCGTCGGACTTTCCGGCCGGGTGGAATTCAACAGAATAATAAAAGGCTTTTTTATTTCCTTCAGTTCAGCTACAACTCTGGCTTCCGCTTCCAAATAGCCGCTTCTTTCAATATCGGTAATACTGCCGTCCGTAGTGATCACAATGCCCATGGTGGAATGTTCGGAAATTACTTTGCGAGTACCGATTTCAGCCGCTTCCTGAAAAGAAATAGGTTCCTCAAACCAGGGGGTGGAAACCATACGGGGGCCGTCCTGATCCTCATATCCCAAAGCTCCTTCCACCTTATAACCCACACAATCCACCATTCGCACTTTAACTGCCAGGTTTTTGCTGACCTGAATTTCCACCGCTTCATTAGGTACAAATTTGGGCTCGGTAGTCATAATGGTTCGTCCAGCTCCGCTTTGGGGCAGCTCATCTCTGGCTCTCTCCCTCTCCGGAATATTGTCAATATGGGGAATAACCAGCAAATCCATAAATCTTTTAATGAAGGTGGATTTTCCGGTTCGCACTCCCCCGCAAACCCCTAAATAAATATCCCCTCCGGTTCTTTCAGCTATATCTCGAAAAATACCGACTTCCTGAAACTCTTCCATCCCTTTACCCCTCCCGCCTAACTTTATCTGCTGCAACCGGCGACCAGGCCAGCCGGATTCTTTCTCAGGAATATTATATACTTATTAGTGAAAACTGATTTTTATGCCAAACCTGTGCTTTTTTCCTGAGTTTGTTAATCATAATAAAAATTTTACTGTAAAGAGCAGGAAATTTTAAATTCAGGTCGAATAAGAGCCCGAAGAAAAAAAATTCCAGTTATACTGGTATAATAGTTAGGAGGATTTTTATGATCCACAGGTTATATGTTTGTAACTTGAAAATTGCGGCTGCAGTTATCCTTCTGTTTTTGCTCTGTACATCTTCGGCTTTTGCTGAACCAGGCTCTTGCCCGGGTTCAATCGTACCTGACTCCAATCCAAACAATCTCCAAAGTATTATTGACCCCAACTCGTTTTCAGCAGGTACAAGCTCTTTTGTCATAACAACTGATGATCCTGTTGCAGTTACCACTTCCAGTATAGAATCCACAGAAGTCACAGAAGATACTGGAGCTACGGAGGTAGTTCCTTTGGCTGATTCCATTGTAGTTTCCGCCTACAGCCTTTTTGGTAAACCCTATGTTTATGGAGCTACTGGTTCAAACGCTTTTGACTGTTCCGGTTTTGTTCAGTATGTTTACAACGCCAACGGTATCAGTCTGCCCAGAATTGCCTGTGATCAGGCTAATGTAGGAACCACAGTTAATAAAAGCGAATTAGCTCCCGGCGATCTGGTTTTCTTTGGTTACTATGGAAGCAAATCCATTCACCATGTTGGAATTTATGTGGGGGACAATCAATTTATCCACGCTTCCAGTGGCAAGGGTTCTGTAACTGTTTCCGATTTAAGTAACACTTATTATGCCAACAATTATAGATGGGCCAAAAGAATAGTCAATTAGAAAAAATGATCATAACAGGGGCGTTCCAGAGAATTTTGGAACGCCCCGTTTAAACTTCTAACTTAAACTTCCCGAATAAAAAATAACTTGATTTTATTCCAGGCTGCCTTAAAACCTCCGGCAGCAATCACCAAATAGATCATTCCCCCCACAACAAAAGCTCCCACAATCCAGGCCAAAGCCTGCCAGGCACCTTGATCAGCCTGGTTTGCAGCTTCTTGAGATTCGGTTGGCGGCGTGGCGGCATCAAGCCCCAAAACCACCGGAACCGCATCGGCAAACATGGTAATACCTCTTTCAGCTTCTTCCTTGCTGTTGGTATAAGTTCCGGCTTCCACCAGCAAAGCCGTCGGCATTAAATCCTGATTATAATTTCCATTAGCCAGAAAAATTTCCTTGACTATATAAGGATGTACTTCATTGGCATAAGCCATCATCTGTTTGGCAAAATCCAGATTAGCCTGCATATTGGGATTTTCCCGCCCTACCACCAGCCGCAAACGGGCAACATCCTGATTTTCAATTTGCGACTGATAATAGGAAGCGTCTGGAATTCCATCCCTATGCACATCAATTAAGGCCACCGGACCTTTTTCCATAAGCTGCACAGCAGTGCGGCGAGAACGAGCATAGGCATTGCTGTCATGAGGATCGTGAGCAGTGGTATTATATTCCACCTGAACATTTTCCTTCTCAAGACCTTCGGCCAGAGTCTGCCCCACCTGATAAATGCCTCCTTCAAATTTAATGCTTTCCGTTCCGTCAGTGGGAACATAACTTTCATCGGTATGGGTGTGATAAATCCCAATAACCTTGCTTTGAGCTTCAGCCTGCACCATGGCTGGAACTGAAGTTGAAGCAAAAAAATTCATATAGGAAACGGTATCTGAATCAGCTCCCAAATCCTGGGCGACCGCTTTTTTATCCTCCACCCGAATAATTCGATAATGCTGACCTTCTGCCGTAATAATTTCATCACCGATACTAACTTCCCGTCCCAAAATGGAAATAATTTCGCCGGATTCATTTTCCACAGTTGTAGCCAAACCAACCTGATGATCGGAAAGTTGACTTGTGGAAGAAGCAGGCAGAGCCAAGTTCTGTACTTTTGCCATTTCCTGTCCGCCAGAATAAAAAATCCAAAACAGATAAAGCCCCATAAAAAGCAGCAAACTCCATAAAGATCTAACTTTCAGCATAACTAAGCCCCTCCCTGAGAATCAGAAGGCGGCCGCAAATTAGCCAGCAGCTCAGGATTTCGATCTTCTTTTTGGGGTCCACCGGCCAGCCTTTCCCGTACTTCTCCTATAATTTCAGCCAGCAAAACAGCCAGAACCGCCGCAGCCACCATGGGATCATAAATTCCGGCTCCGCCAAAAATTAAAGTGCCGGCTTTTTGCTGCCAAAGCCAAACAGCATAGCCCAAATCATAGAAAAAAATCCCCAAACTGGCTGCAATAAAGGAAGCCCGCCGGGAACGCCCGCAAAGATAACCCACAATCCCGGCCAAAAGCGGATAAAGCCACAAGGTATCCAAAAAACCAGAACTATTATCCGGATCGGAAGCCCATCCGGACAATATAACATTGCCGGTAAACCAAATCAGGCCGCTGGTGATCACTGCTCCCACCAGAGAACGCACCTTTTCCCTGGCGGTTCCGGCTGAAAACCAAAGGTATAAAACTAAAAGCAGGGGAATTACAGCTCCCCCCAAATTAAGAGCAATTTCCGGCCTGGATCCATGCAGGGGAATATTGATAAAGCTTCCGGCCAGCATTGCTGCCAAAATCAATAAAGCATTTTTATCGGATAATTTCATCCGATCCAGCACCCTGAAAGCTAAAAAGAGATAAATAAGGGTGCTTACCCCCGCCAAAAGCAGCAGAGGCCAGGAAAGATTAAACATAAAAAAACCTCCTGTTAATGTGCAGCTTTTTTCTTTAGCCTGTCATTTCCGGAAGGTTTTTATACCAGATTTTCAGTTATAGACTTTGCCGCCCGACCAGACTTTGAATTTAGGCAAAGCCCCAAAAATAATCTAAAAGAAGCATAAAGCTTAATTATTGGCTAAACTCTGCCGAAAAGCCACAGCTTTAAAAACCTGCCGGGCAATTTGGGCAAAATGAGTCGGGCTTAACTGCTGCTCCCCATCACTCAAGGCCTGTTGGGGATTAGGGTGAACTTCCAACATCAGGCCATCACAACCGGCCATAACCGCCGCCAGACTCATTGGCTCAACCAGATTCCAGCGGCCGGTGGCATGAGAAGGATCAACAATAATCGGATAAGCCGTCAGCTCTTTTAAAGCGGCTACGGCACTTAAATCCAGAGTATTGCGGGTATAGCTTTCAATGGTACGAATTCCCCGTTCACAGAGCAATAACTTTTGATTGCCGGTTTGCAAAATATATTCGGCTGCCGCCAGCCATTCATGCAAAGTAGCCGACAAGCCCCTTTTGAGCAGAACCGGCTTTTGGCTGCGTCCAGCTTCAATCAGCAAAGGAAAATTCTGCATATTGCGGGTGCCAATTTGCAAAATATCAGCATAATTACTGACGGTCTCCACATCTCTGGGATCCAAAACTTCGGTAATCACAGGCAGGCCGGTTTCCCTGGAAGCTTCCCGCAAATATTCCAGCCCGGTTTTGCCCAAACCTTGAAAAGAATAGGGAGAGGTTCGGGGTTTATAGGCTCCGCCTCTCAAAAAATCCGCTCCGGCTTCTTTAACCGAACGAGCTGTAATCAAAAGCTGCTCCTGGGATTCAACGCTGCAAGGCCCGGCAATCAAGACAAAATTATTCCGGCTGCCCAATTCGGCCAGAGAAAATCCCGATTCTTTTTGGCAAACAAGTTTTAAATCACGCATTTCTCTGCTCCTTTCCTCTCTATTATACCTGATCAAGCGGAAAAAAGGGGAAATTTTTTCAATTAAATTTATTGCATTTTTATACATGAAATTGTATAATTATAAATATACTTCAGGAAAAGAGGCATTCTCATGTTAAAAGCTGGTATTATTGGAGCTACCGGTTATGGCGGAGCTGAATTATTTCGCCTGCTGCAACGGCATCCCCAGGTACAGGTGGCAGCTCTGGCTTCCCGCAGCAATACAGGATCTCCCTATTGGGAAGTTTATCCTCACTTCTACGGTCACACTGATTTGGTTTTACAGGAAATTGACCTGCCCAATCTGTTTGACCAATGTGATCTTATTTTTACGGCTTTGCCCCATGGCCACGCCATGCCAGTCGCTCAGGAAGCTGTTCGGCAGGGCAAAAAGTTGATTGATCTGGGAGCAGATTTCCGTTTTGATCAAACTGCTGCCTACGAACAATGGTACAAAGTAGAACACACCGCTCCGGAACTTAACGCTCAGGCAGTTTATGGCCTGCCGGAACTGTTCCGCAGCCAGATTCCGACTGCTCAGATTCTGGCCAACCCCGGTTGTTATCCCACTGCTTCCGCTTTGGCTCTGGCACCTTTGGCTCAAAATAATTTAATTGATTTGCAAAGCATTATTATTGATGCTAAAAGCGGAGTTTCCGGAGCCGGCCGCAGTCTTAGCCTGAACAGCCACTATTGTGAAGCCAACGACAGCATCAAAGCTTATGGAATAGCCGGACATCGTCATACTCCGGAAATTGAACAAACCCTGGAACGACTGGCCGGACAGGAAGCCCGAATTACCTTTACGCCCCATTTGACCCCCATGACCAGAGGAATTCTGGCTACTTGTTACGCTGATTTAACACAGGAATTAACTCCACAGGAACTAAGGGATTTATATATAGATTTTTATCAGAATGAGCCGTTTGTCCAGATACTTCCAGTTGGAATGCTGCCTCAAACCAAAAGCGTTTACGGCTCCAATTACTGCCAGATCAGTCCAATGGCAGACACCAGAACCGGACGGGTTATTGTGCTTTCTGTCATTGACAATCTGGTTAAAGGAGCCGCTGGACAGGCAATTCAAAACTTAAATTTAATGTCCGGCTGGCCGGAAACTACTGCTTTGACTGAATGGGGCTTGCAGCCCTGATTGAATTTAAGGAAGTGAGTACTATGTTAAATAAAAATGGAATAACTGCTCCTTTGGGTTTTTGGGCTTCGGCAGCCCAGGCCGGAATCAAAGCCCCCAATCGCAAGGATATTGCTTTGGTTTTTTCTTCGGCGGAAATTACCGGAGCCGGAGTTTATACCACCAATAAGGTTAAGGCAGCTCCTTTGCTTTTAACTCAAAAACATCTGGAGCAGGGAACAGTTCGGGCTTTAGTAGTCAACAGCGGCAATGCCAATGTCTGCAATGGCACTCAAGGCATGGAAGATGCTCAGGCCATGGCTGCTCAGGTCGCTTTGAGTTTGGAAATCCCCCTGAAACAGGTTTTGGTAGCCTCAACCGGGGTTATCGGCCAACCCATGCCCATGGATAAAGTTTTGCCCGGCATTAAACAGGCGGCAGCCAATCTGCCGGATTGGAAACAGGCCGGGGAAAGCATCCGGCAGGCGGGAGGCCTGGAAGCAGCTCAGGCCATTATGACCACTGATACTGTTCCCAAACAGACAACAGCCAGCTTTGACGGCATAACTTTAGGCGGCATGGCCAAAGGATCGGGCATGATTCATCCCAATATGGCCACTTTACTGGGATTTATTACCACGGATGCCGCAGTCGAAAAAGCCTTCCTGCAAAAAGCTTTAAAAACAGCGGTAGACCTCAGCTTTAATATGATCAGCGTTGATGGAGATACCAGCACCAATGATATGGTACTTGTACTGGCCAATGGCTTGGCTCAAAATCCTTTGATCACTGAAAACAGCCCCCAGGCGGCTTCCTTCCAGCAGGCCTTAAATCAAATTTGTTTGGATTTGGCCAAAGCTATTGCTGCTGACGGAGAAGGAGCTACCAAATTGATTGAAGCTACAGCCGCAGGAGCCAAAACTTTGGAAGATGCTCGCAAAATAGCCAAGTCTGTTATTTCCTCCTCTTTGTTTAAAGCGGCAGTTTTTGGCCGGGATGCCAACTGGGGTCGGATTTTATGTGCCGCCGGTTATTCCGGAGCTGATTTTGACCCGGAAATTATTGACATTTACCTGGGAGAAATTCAAGTGGCCAAAAACGGAAAAGCTGTAGCTTTTGATGAAGAGCAGGCTTTGCAGATTCTATCTCAGGATCAGGTTGCGGTGCGTCTGGATTTGCATCAGGGAAATTTTTCAGCCACCGCCTGGGGCTGTGATTTAACTTATGAATATGTTAAAATAAACGGAGAATACCGTACTTGATCAAAGGAGAAATTTTATGATTAGTCCTGTGGATAAAGCTTCTATTCTGGTAGAAGCTTTACCTTACATCAAAAAGTTTTATGGCAAAACCATCGTCATCAAATACGGCGGTAATGCCATGGTCAATGAAACGCTGAAAAAAGCAGTTATGACCGACCTGGTTTTAATGAAGTATGTGGGTATTCAACCGGTGGTTGTACATGGCGGCGGGCCGGAAATTACCAATATGCTTAAAAGAGTCGGAGTGGATTCCAATTTTATCAACGGTTTGCGGGTTACAGACGAAGTAACCATGGAAATTGCTGAAATGGTTCTGGTGGGCAAAGTTAACAAGGAAATTGTCACCATGCTGAACGGATATGGAGCCAAAGCAGTAGGAATTTCCGGCAAGGACGGCAATTTATTTGAAGTGATTAAAAAAGAAAGTAATCTTTGTCAGCCGGATGGTTCCAAAATAGATTTGGGTTATGTCGGGGAAATCAGCCGGGTTAATCCGGATCTTATTACCACCTTAATCAAAGAAGATTATATTCCGGTTATTGCTCCAATTTCAGCCGATAACAGCGGCCATAGTTTTAATATTAACGCTGATGATGCGGCCGCCGCTTTATGTCAGGGCTTAAAAGCCGATAAGCTGATTCACCTGACCAATGTAGACGGCATTTTACGCAATCCGGCCGATAAAAGCACTCTGATTTCCCGAATCAGAAAACAGGAAGTTTTGCAGCTTATTCAGGAAGGAATTATTGCCGGAGGTATGATTCCCAAGGTACAATGCTGTCTTAAAGCTTTGCAGTCCGGAGTACCCAGCGTGCATATTATCGACGGCAGAATCCCCCATTCCATTATCCTGGAAATATTCACCAATCAAGGAGTTGGAACCATGGTGGTTCCAGACTAAGAAAGGATTATCTTATGAATACCGAAGAAATTATTCAACTTAGTGATGCTAATATCATGCACACTTATGGCCGAATTCCTCTGGCTCTGGTCAAAGGTCAGGGCAGCCGGGTCTGGGATGCCGAAGGGCGGGAATATCTGGATCTGGTATCCGGAATTGCAGTGTGTTCTCTGGGGCATTGTCATCCGGCAGTGGTCAAGGCCATTCAGGAACAAGCTGGACAGTTAATGCACTGTTCCAATTTATATTATATTGAAAATCAGGCTAAACTGGCTCACAAGCTGACCGAAAACTGCTTTGCGGATCGGGTTTTTTTCTGCAACAGCGGAGCCGAAGCCAATGAAGCCGCCATTAAGCTGGCTCGCAAATATGCAAAATTGAATTTGGGAAGCACCAAATTTGAAATTATTACCGCTCTGCACAGCTTCCATGGCCGGACTTTAGCCGCCATAACCGCTACCGGACAACCAAAATATCAAAAATATTTTGATCCCCTCCCGGCTGGCTTTAAATATGTTCCTTATAATGATCTGGCTGCTTTAAAAGAAGCCATTACCGAAAATACCTGTGCCATTCTCCTGGAACCCATTCAAGGCGAAGGCGGAGTTTATCCGGCTGAACCTGAATATTTAAAAGGAGTTCGCCAGCTTTGTGACGAACAAAACTTACTGTTAATCTTTGATGAAGTGCAATGCGGTCTGGGTCGCAGCGGCCGCCTGTTTGCTCATCAGGGCTATGGCCTGGTACCGGATATTCTGACTTTGGCCAAAGCCTTGGGCGGCGGCTTCCCCATGGGTGCCATGCTGGCCAGTTCCAAAGTGGCGGAAGCCTTTCAGCCTGGTGATCACGCTTCCACCTTTGGCGGAACTCCTCTGGCCTGTGCAGCCGGTCTGGCCGTAATGCAGGAACTGACGGAAAACAATATTCTGGAACAGGTGCAAATCAATGGAGCTTTTTTGCAGGACGGTTTGCTTAAATTGCAGACCAGATTTCCGCAGTTAGTAACAGATGTGCGGGGCAAAGGTCTGATGCTGGGCATGGAATTAAACCAGCCGGTTAAGGAAATTGTGGTGGAATGCCAAAATAAAGGTCTGCTGATTCTCAATGCCGGATCCCATGTTTTGCGTTTTCTGCCTCCTCTGAATATTACTCAGGCTGATTTAACGGAAGCTTTAAGCATTTTGGAACAGGTTTTAAGTGAGAAAGGCGGATTTTAAGATGCAGGCTTTAAGCGATCAATTAAGAGGGCGGGACTTGCTTTCCCTGCAAGATTTCAGCCCGGAAGAAATTAAACTGATTCTGGACACCGCAGATGACCTGAAAGCCCGGCTGAAAAGAGGAGAAGCCCATACCCTGCTGGCCGGAAAAACTTTGGGCATGATTTTTCAAAAAAGCTCCACCCGCACCAGGGTTTCTTTTGAAGTGGGCATTTATCAATTAGGCGGCAGCGGTTTATTTTTAAGCTCACAGGATATTCAACTGGGACGGGGCGAAAGTGTAGCGGATACCGCCAGAGTTTTATCCCGCTATTTAAACGGAATTATGATCCGCACCTTTGCTCAAAGTGATCTGCAGGAATTGGCTCAATATGCTGATATTCCGGTTATCAATGGTTTGACTGACCTGCTGCATCCCTGTCAGGTTCTGGCTGATTTGCAAACCATTCGGGAACATAAAGGACGGCTGGCCGGTTTAAAAGCCGCCTTTATCGGAGATGGCAATAATATGGCTCATTCTTTGCTGATCGGCTGTTCCAAAATGGGTCTGGATATTACCGTAGCTTCCCCGCCAGGCTATAAGCCGAACAGCACTATTGTAGATTGGGCGGAAAAAAATGCCCAAAGCAGCGGTTCCAGAGTCAAAATTGTTGATACCCCGGCTGAAGCTGTTATTGGAGCTGATGTTGTCATCACTGATGTCTGGACCAGCATGGGACAGGAAGCAGAACAGCAAAAACGAGCCAAAGCCTTTGCCTTGTATCAGGTCAACAGTGAACTTATGCAGGCGGCAGCTCCGGATTATATCTTTTTGCATTGCCTGCCTGCTCACCGAGGTGAGGAAGTAACGGCTGAAATTATTGACGGCTCTCATTCTGTGGTTTGGGACGAAGCAGAAAACCGCTTGCATGCTCAAAAAGCGGTTATGGCTTTGCTGATGTAAAAATTTTAACCATCTCAGATGCTCCGGCTTTCCCTTGGGGAGAATCTGAATTCTGAATTGAAAAGGAGAAGCGATTATTATGGCAGAAAAAATTATATTGGCTTATTCTGGCGGATTAGATACTTCCATTATTATTCCCTGGCTCAAGGAAAATTATGGTTATGAAGTAATTGCCATGGCTGCGGATCTGGGGCAGGGGGAAGAACTGGAACCCCTGCATGAAAAAGCCCTGAAAAGCGGAGCCAGCAAATTATATATTGAAGATGTCAAAAAAGAATTTGTCGAAGATTATATTTTCCCCACCTTGCGAGCCGGAGCTTTATATGAAGGCAAATATTTATTGGGAACTTCCATGGCTCGTCCTCTGATTGCCAAAAAGCTGGTGGAAATTGCCGAAAAAGAAGGAGCCGTTGCCATCAGTCACGGAGCCACCGGCAAAGGTAATGATCAGGTTCGTTTTGAACTGGGCATTAAAGCTCTGAATCCTCACTTAAAAGTGGTTGCTCCCTGGCGAATCTGGGATATTCGTTCCAGAGAAGATGCTATGGAATATGCCAAAGCCCGGAATATTCCGGTTCCAGTAACCAAAAAACGCCCTTACAGCATGGATCGCAATATCTGGCACCTGAGCCACGAAGGAGGCCTGCTGGAAGATCCGGCCAATGAATGTCCGGACGATGTTTTGCTCTTAACCGTCAGTCCGGAAAAGGCTCCCGATCAACCTTCTTATGTGGAAATTGAATTTGTCCAGGGAACCCCGGTTGCCTTAAACGGCCAGAAAATGGATGGCCTGAGCCTGCTGGAAAAATTAAATGAACTGGGTGGAGCCAATGCCATCGGAATTGTGGATATGGTCGAAAATCGTCTGGTAGGCATGAAATCCAGAGGAGTATATGAAACCCCCGGCGGTACCATTTTATGGCTGGCTCATCAGGAATTGGAACGCCTGACTTTGGATCGGATTACCATGCACTTTAAAGAAATCATTGCTGCCCGTTATGCTGAATTGGTTTACGACGGAGTCTGGTTCAGTCCCCTGCGGGAAGCTTTGGATGCTTTTGTCCAGTCCACTCAAAAAACCGTTACCGGAACTGTCCGCATGAAATTATATAAAGGTAATTGCACTCCGGCCGGCAGCAAATCACCTTATTCCCTTTATAATCAGGAATTATCCACCTTTGAACGGGACGATATTTACAATCAGAAAGATGCGGAAGGCTTTATTAACCTGTTCGGCCTGCCCTTGAAAGTTCGGGCTTTGATGGAAGCCAATTTAAAGAAGTAATTGAGGTGGCAATATGAGTAAATTATGGGGCGGACGCTTTCAGAAAGCCACCAGCCATCTGGTGGAAGATTTTCATTCTTCCATTTCCTTCGACTGCCGTCTTTATCGTTATGATATTATCGGCAGTCAGGCTCATGCCCGTATGCTGGGCAAAGCCGGAATTATCACTCCAGCCGAAGCAGAAGAACTGGCAGCCGGACTGGAGGCAGTCTTAGCTGATATTGAAGCCGGTCAGGTAGAATTTTTGGTGGAAGCCGAAGATATTCACATGAATGTGGAGCTTTTGCTGACTCGGAAAATTGGAGAAACCGCCAAAAAGCTGCACACCGGACGCAGCCGAAATGATCAGGTAGCTTTGGATATACGGCTGTTTTTGCGAGACGAAATTGACCAGGTCAATCAGCTTTTAAAAGAACTGCTGCAAACTTTGCTTGATCTGGCCACACAAAATTTAAGTGTAATTATGCCCGGTTATACCCATTTGCAAAGAGCCCAGCCCATTACTCTGGCTCATCATTTGCTGGCTTATGGTCAAATGTTCCAGCGAGATCGGGAAAGACTGGCTGATGTTCGCAAAAGAACCAATATTTTACCTTTGGGAGCAGGAGCCTTAGCCGGAACCACCTATGACAGCGATCCTCAATTTGTAGCAGATCAGCTGGGCTTTGCAGATCTGTGCGGCAACAGTCTGGATGCAGTCAGTGATCGGGATTTTGCAGTAGAATTTTGTGCAGCGGCTTCTTTAATTATGGTGCATTTAAGCCGCTTTTGCGAAGAAATTATTTTATGGGCTTCAGGTGAATTCGCTTTTATTGAGCTGGACGATGCTTACAGCACCGGCTCCAGCATGATGCCTCAAAAGAAAAATCCGGATGTGGCTGAGCTGATTCGAGGCAAAAGCGGCCGGGTCTTTGGTGACCTGATGGCTTTGCTGACCATGCTTAAAGGTCTGCCTCTGGCCTATAACAAGGATATGCAGGAAGATAAGGAAGCTCTTTTTGATGCTTTGGATACGGTTAAAAAATGCCTGTTAATCTTCCGGCCTTTATTGGCCACTCTCAAAATCAATCCGGAGAAAATGCGGCAGGCGGCTCAGGGAGGCTTTACCAATGCCACGGATTTAGCCGATTATCTGGTAAAAAAAGGCCTGCCCTTCCGGGAATGTCATGCCGTAGCCGGCAAACTGGTCTTTTATGCTTTGGAACAGAAAAAAAGTCTGGAGGAATTATCTTTGGCAGAATTTAAAAAATTTTGCCCACTGATTGAAGAAGATGTTTATCAGGCTATTTCTTTGGAACAATGCGTTCAAGCTCGCAAAAAACTCTACGGACCAGCTTCAGCTCAACATGCCCTGGAAAATTTGAGCCAAAAATTACAATTTGGGACTGTAAAGTAAACAGGCAGGAATCGCATCCAAAATAGTCCAAAAAAAATTAAGCTGCCAACAAAAATGCCTGTTTTTGAAAGCTTCAAACCGACACATCGGGCTTTGATTTTACTGCAAAGATAAAAATTTGGTTATTTTATTTTGGAATGATAAGTCTGGCATGATTTTACCGTGAAAACTTGTCTCCTTTTTTTGGATACCTGATAAAACTAAAAAAAGGAGGGCGAGTTTTCAATTATTTATTATGGTAGACTTGCAGAAAAGTCAAGTTTTTCAAAATAGACGGACAAATAATAACAACAACAGTGTGAATTTTTTTGCAAAAAACTCTTGATCTTGGAAATTAAAGCTGATATTATTATATAGTCCACCATAGGTTAGTATTCCAATCTTTTTCAGCAGAAAAATTTTCAAAAAGGACTTGACAAGTATGTTGTATGTTGCTACACTTAGACAGACAGACAGACAGACAGACAGACAGACAGACAGACAGACAGACAGACAGACAGGTTAACTCTGTCTTTTTTGAATGCAATACAATTTTACAGAACAGTTTTATAAACGCATTGTATCCAAATAGGGTGCAGTGCTTTTTTTTATCACTATAAAAAAATCATTGAAGGGAAGTGTTAATCAAAGGAAGAACAGAATTTATGGTAGTTAAAGCTTTTGGCTATACCGGCACTACAGAAGGCAATTTCCCCGATGTTCCAGCGGGGGTCTGGTATGCCAGGGATTTGCAAATAGCTGAAAATGCCGGTTATTTTCAAGAGGACAGCAACAGTCTGATCTATGTCATTTAAGTTTACAGTAGCTGAAATTTTAAAAGGAGAAATATGGAAATATGGCAAGTAATTTATACGATAATCTTGAGCTGATCCTGAAAAAAGAACTTCCTTCTCAAGTTGTGAAAGATCAGCTTTTCCATGCTGAAAAAGTTCACAAAATAGCTCTTAGTGTTTGTGAAAAACTCCAGATTCATCCGGAGGAAAAAAATTTGATAGCCATCGCCGCCATGCTGCATGATTTAAAAAAATATGACTCCAAGGGACAAAGAGTCAGCAATTATCAACAGGAAGGCAGCAAGTATCTGGTGGATAATCTGGCCAAACTTTTGCCTGATGAATTCCCAGCCAAACAAAAGGCTCAGAATAAAAAAGATCTGAATTTAATTGGATTTATGGTTTTGGCTCACCGCAAAGCAAAAGTTCGTGAACAGGCTCAAAGCTACAAATTTGAAAATAAGGATCTGGAAAGAACTATTTTGCTGTCTGAAATTGTGCGGGGAGCTGATATTGTTGCCAAAGTTTATCGGGTTCATCAGGAAAATTTGACAGAAGCCCGTCAACGCATTCTTGAAAAGCTCAATGAACTGGACAATAATTTAGTCGTTTTGTATTGCCTGGAAGAATACATAAAACGATATTTCAAAATCTACAGCTCAAAAGTTGATGCCTAAGATTAGCGGCAGCCTTAAATCAGGCTGCCGCTTTTAATAACATCAAAATTCTCCACAAGGACATTTTCAAAATATAATCTGATTTAATTTCCAAGCGTTGGTTTTGAAAATCCGCCTGAATTTTACCCTGCGGCACTTTTCCTTCCCATTCACCCAGACGAGCAATTATTCCCCTTTGCACAGCCAGCAGCAAACCACATAAAGAACCGGTCAAAGCCGGATCTCCGGTACCCAAAGTAATCTCCCAACTCCAGGCCAGAGTTTTAACTTTTTCCGGCTGAATTTTCAACATTCCGGCCAGCCAGTGCCGAGGAGTCAAATGCAGGACGCTTTGCTTTTTTTTCTGGCATTTGGCTCCAATTCGCAATCTTTTTTGCCCCAAAGTTAAGCGGTAGTGGCGAAAAAGTAATAATTGCATTTTAAAGCACATTTGCCAATTTTGCTGCTGATATTGCAAAACATAGGGCAAAGGCCAGAATAAAATTACCATAAACCCCAAAAATAACGGAATAATCAGCAATTCTTTCACCAGCCTTTTATTATTTAATTTCTCACCGGCTTAAAAAAATATTTACCCCTTAAAGCAGCAAATTTAACCAGAAATATCGTCTGAGATTTAAGGGGAATTTCGGATTTGCACCCAAATTCCCCTTGGACTTGAAGCTTTATTTTACTACCAGATTGACCAATTTCCCCGGAATGGCAATTTTTTTCACTAATTGCCTGCCTTCCAGCAATTTCAAAGTTTTTTCATTAGCCAAAGCCAGTTCCAATAAGCTGTCTTTATCCAGATTAGTTGGAACTATCAGTTTTTCCCGAACCTTACCGTTAATTTGAATAACAATTTCAATTTCATTTTCAACAACGGCCTGAGAATCAAAGTTCGGCCAGCTTTGCTGATGAATACTCCCGGCTTTGCCCATTTCTGCCCACAGTTCTTCGGTCATATGGGGAGCAAAAGGAGCCAGCAAAATCAGCAGAGTTTCCAAAGCTTCCTGCACCACCGCCGCATTTATATCAGATAAATCCTTATAATGATACAAGCTGTTGACCAATTCCATAATACTGCTGACCGCTGTATTAAAATTAAATCTCCTGCCAATATCTTCGGTAACTTTTTTAATGGTTAAATGGGTAATTCGATGCAGCTTTTTATCTTCTCCCTGCAAGTCGGCCAAAGAGCCTCTTGCGGCCTTAAAGGGTTCTTCCAAAGCCAGGAACAGCCGCCAAACTCGATGCAGAAAACGGTAACTGCCTTCCACACCCTGATCGCTCCAATCCAATTCTCTTTCCGGCGGAGCAGCGAACAAAATAAACAGTCGAGCCGTATCTGCTCCATAAGTTTCAATAATTTCTTCCGGGCTTACCACATTGCCCTTGGATTTGGACATTTTGCTGCCATCTTTCAAAACCATTCCCTGGGTCAGCAAATTCTGAAAAGGTTCCTGATTGTCCACCAGTCCCAAATCATATAAAAATTTAGTAAAGAAGCGAGAATACAGCAGATGCAGAATAGCGTGTTCAACCCCGCCAATATATTGATCCACAGGCAGCCATTTTTTGACTTTATCCAATTCCCATGGATTTGTTTCCAATCTGGGCGAGGTATAGCGATAGAAATACCAGGAAGAACACATAAAGGTATCCATGGTATCGGTTTCCCGGAGAGCCGGTTTGCCGCAGCGAGGACAGACAGTTTGCACAAAGCTTTCTTTATCGGCCAAGGGAGAACGCCCTGTAGGTTTAAATTCCACATCTCTGGGCAGTAAAACCGGCAGATCTTCTGCCGGAACCGGTACGGTTCCGCAATCCTCACAATAAATCACCGGAATGGGAGCTCCCCAATAACGCTGCCGGGAAATCAGCCAATCCCGCAAACGATATTGTACTTTTCTTTGCCCGGAGCCGATTTTTTCGGCATAGTCAATAATGGCACTCAGGCCTTCCCGATTGGGCATACCGTCAAATTGAGCAGAATTTACCATAATTCCATCCTCAACAAAGGCTTCGGTCAAATTTTCTTCCGTCAAATTTTGTCCCTGGGGCTGAATAACCACTTTAATGGGCAGATTATACTTTTTAGCAAAAGCAAAGTCTCTGGTATCGTGAGCCGGAACCCCCATAACCGCTCCCGTACCATATTCATATAAAACATAATTGGCCACCAGAATCGGCACTTTTTCCCCATTCAGCGGATTAAAGCAATAGGCTCCGGTGAAATGACCGATTTTTTCCGCTTCGGTGGAAGTTCGAGCCAATTCATTTAAATTTTTCATTTCAGCTACAAACTGTTCAATTTCAGAAGCCTGGGGTTTGCCCGCAATAACCCTGGCTACCAGAGGATGTTCCGGAGCCAGAACCACATAAGAAACCCCATAAACAGTATCCGGACGAGTGGTAAAAACAGTGATCTTATCTTCCAGACCTTCAATGGCAAAATCCAGCAAGGCTCCTTCACTGCGGCCAATCCAGTTATCCTGCATAATTTTAACCTTATCCGGCCAGCCTTCCAGAAGTTTTAAATCTTCCAAAAGCTGGTCGGCATAATCAGTAATCCGGAAAAACCATTGTTCCAGTTCTCGTTTTTCCACTTCACTGCCGCAGCGTTCACACTCTCCTTCCTTAACCTGCTCATTGGCCAGAACCGTAGAGCAGGAAGGACACCAGTTGACTGCCGCTTTTTTCTTATAAGCCAGACCCTTTTCCAAAAGCTGCAAAAAGAGCCATTGCGTCCAACGATAATAATTGGGATGACAGGTAGCTACTTCCCGTTCCCAGTCATAGCTCAAACCCAACTGTTTAAGCTGCTCCCTCATGGAAGCAATATTGGAAAAGGTCCAGTCAGCCGGGTGCATATTG
Source organism: Desulfocucumaceae bacterium (assembly GCA_045600185.1). GTDB lineage: Bacteria > Bacillota > Desulfotomaculia > Desulfotomaculales > Desulfocucumaceae > CATZDY01. Next base: position 2,552 of record JAZRXK010000004.1, on the reverse strand, counting down.
CCATGTTTAATAGCGGCATTTTCAGCCGGCAGACCAAAAGCATCCCAGCCCATGGGATGCAGAACATTAAATCCCTGCATGGTTTTGAAACGGGCCAGAACATCACCAATGGAATAATTGCGAACATGACCCATATGCAGTTTTCCGGAAGGGTAAGGAAACATTTCCAGACAATAATAAGTCGGCTTGTCGCTATTGTCTTCGGTTTTATATAAATTATTTTCCGCCCAGATTTTCTGCCATTTGCTTTCAATGGACTTAAAGTCATAGCGTTCTTTCATTTGCATCAAAACTCCTTCAATATAATTAAGCTGTTTCCACTTTTGCCGCTTTTTCCAGTTTCAAGTCGGCAATAGCCTGTTCTCTCAAACGAAACTTTTGAATTTTACCGCTGGCTGTGGTCGGAAATTCCTTGACGAAAGAAACATATTTGGGAATTTTGTACCGGGCAATTTTATTCAGACAAAATTCTTTGATTTCTTCCTCAGTAGCATAGGCTTCGTCATGCAGACAAATGACAGCCATGGCTTCCTCCCCATATTTTTCACTGGGTACGCCAATGACCTGCACATCCTTCACTTTGGGATTGGTATATAAAAATTCTTCGATTTCTCTGGGATAAATATTTTCCCCGCCTCGAATAATCATATCCTTAATACGGCCGGTGATTTTCAAATAACCGTCTTCGTCCAATAAGCCCAAATCCCCGGTATGCAGCCACCCTTCCCGATCAATGGCTGCATTGGTGGCTTCAGGCATTTTGTAATAACCCTTCATAACATTATATCCTCTGGCACAAATTTCTCCGGATACTCCGACCTGAACTTCCTGATTGGTTTCCGGATCCACAATTTTCATTTCCACTTCCGGCAAAACCCGACCGACAGTATTAACCCGCTTTTCAATACTGTCAGTGGTTCTGGTCATGGTGATTCCGGGTGCTGCTTCAGTTTGGCCATAGGTAATAACAATTTCCTTCATCCCCATATGTTCCACAACCTGCTTCATAATATCAATCGGGCAGGGAGAACCGGCCATAATTCCGGTTCGCAGGTGAGAAACATCATAATTCTTTTCCTTCAGAATTTGCAGCTCGGTAATATACATGGTAGGAACTCCATGTACAGCAGTACATTTTTCAGCTTCAATGGTTTCCAAAACCCGAATCGGATTGAAGCTGTTCAAGGGAACCATGGTTGTTCCGGAGGAAACACAGGCCAGAGTACCCAGAACGCAGCCAAAGCAATGAAACATGGGTACAGGAATACACAGCCGATCTTCAGGCCCAAACCGCATACAGTCAGCTATACAATAAGCATTACCCACCAGGTTAATATGAGTCAGCATAACTCCCTTGGGAAAGCCGGTGGTTCCGGAAGTGTACTGCATATTAACCACATCATCCGGATTCAAAGAAGCTTCTCTGGCAGCTAATTCGCCATCACTGATCACTTCACCCATTTCCAGCAGATCATTCCAGGTAAACATTCCGGGATGCCGATCTTTTCCCAGGAAAATAACATTTTTCAGCATGGGCAGTTTTTTGGAATTCAAGCGGCCTGGCTGACATTCATATAATTCCGGGCAAAGCTGATACAACATATCTACATAATCAGCATCTTTGGTGCCGGAAATCAGCATTAAGGTGGAGCTATCTGACTGTTTCAAAAGATATTCCAGCTCAAAAAGCTTATAATTGGTATTAACCGTAACCATAACCGCACCCATTCGGCAACTGCCAAACTGAGTTAAAACCCATTGAGGAACATTAGTTGCCCACATGGCAATTTGTTCCCCCCGATGTACGCCCAAAGCCATTAAACCTTTGGCGACTCGCTGACATTCCCGCTTAAATTCACTGTAGGTGTAACGAACTCCGCCTTCCCTATGTACCAGAGCCTCAACATCCGGATATTTTTCTACAGTCTTATCCATCATCTGTCCAATAGTAATATGATAATCCTGACTGATACGAGATTTTTCCATTATTCCAACCTCCTGCAAAAATAAAAAAGCCCGTCCTTCAAAGGACGAGTCCATGCAACCCGTGTTACCACCCTTGTTAATCGGCTTTGAGTTTCTTTTAAATCATCACAGCCGATTCACTTGTATATTTATTAACGGCTTTAAACCGAACCGCCTTTTGGACGGTCAACTCCGGGGCGAGTTCGCAAAGCCCGGACTTACCTGCTTGCACCCAAACGCCGGCTCTCTGTCAAGACCTGAAAGCTTTCTACTACTCCCCATCCATGTTGTTCTTTATGCAATTTTTAAAGATAAAAATCATTATAAACCAGCCCATAAGGTTTTGTCAAGCAAAATTTTCAGCTTCCATGTAGCATTCTGTGTAGCATTACAATAGATGTGAGACCAGGGGGCTGGAAAAAAGCGATTGAGTTCGTTAAAATCAAGCAGCACACAATCCTTTAACGAAAGGACTCAATCGCCATGAATAGTATAGCATATCACAAAAGGTATTTGCCACATGAAATTACAAAAAAAATTCATTCCGTAGAATTGTACAGAGAAACGGGAGACATCAGCTTTGTGTG
>JAZRXK010000003.1:0-2442 GCA_045600185.1 Desulfocucumaceae bacterium | reverse complement strand
TGTTGGGCTTTTGGCGAGTCCCGGAAGAATAAGAATTACTTAAACATTTAAACTTCTTCCGTATCCCCCGCTGCCTCAGCAGCGGGGATAGGTGGGTTTTTCCCGGAACGATGTGATCTCCATATCGTCCAGAGGGAACTCTGCACGGATTCTTTTTGAGTCGATTTCTCCCTTGAAAAGAAGGACAACGGTTTCCACATGTCCGGTTTGAGCAAACATATCCACTGTTCGTATTTTTTGCAGAGCATAGCCTCCGTCCAGCAAAATTCTCAGATCCCGTGCCAGGGTAGCTGGATTGCAGGAAACATAAACAATCTGCGGCACGGTAAAGGAAATTAAACTATTCAACAATTTACTGGCACAGCCAGAGCGGGGAGGATCCAAAACCACTGCTTTGGGTGAAATACCTTTTTTCAGGAGAGCGGGCAAGACTACTTCACTTTTCCCCCGGCGGAACTGAACCTGGGACAAATGGTTTAAGCTGGCATTTTCTTTGGCTTTGGCCACCGATTGGGCAAAATCTTCAACCCCGATCACCTTCATACCCAAAGCAGCCAGATAAAGACTGATTGTACCAATTCCGCAATAAGCATCTATAATTAAATCATCCTTCTGCCCCTTGATAAATTCAGCAACAAGCTGATATAAACGGGCAGCCTGCTTTTGATTAACCTGATAAAAGGTAAAAGGAGCCAATTTAAATTGCAAACCCAGCAACTTATCCATAATTTCTTCCTGACCAGCCAATAAGACAGGAGGATTATTTTTAACCTGCTGCCAAACAGAAACCAGTTTGGGCAAAGCCGCCTGTAAAGTCTCAGCTATCCTGGTTAATTGAGAAGCAGCTTTAAGATTAGTCTGGAATAACAGCAGCATTTCCCCACTGTCAGGAGCCTGACGCACCAGAATACTTTCCAGCCATTGCGGCGGAAAACGAAATTGATTAAGCAGCTTTTCAGTTTGTTGCAACACAATATTTAAATCCTGAGCTAAAATATGACAATAAAAATCCTGTTCCATTTGGCGAGCCGGAAGATGACTGTTTTCCTGCAGATAGGCCAGACGAATTTGATTGTTCCAGACAAAAGAACGCACCAGAGCTTTGTTGCGATAATTCCAAGGTTCGGAAGGAATAATTTCGGAATGGCAGTTAATGTGACCAATTCGCTTGAGAATCTGTTCCACCCAATTATTTTTCAAAACAAGCTGATCCGGGTAATTTATTTCCTGCAGGCGGCAGCCGCCGCACTGTCGAAAAAAAGCACAGGGAGCAGCAGCCAATCGGGATGATCTTTGCCTGAATTCCACTGGAACAGCCTGAGCATATCTGGGTTTAAGTTGTTCAATGCGAGCCAGAACCCGATCTCCGGGTATGGTATTGGCACAAAAAACGGTGAATCCCTGAAATTTACCTACCCCCTGTCCCTCCTGAGTTAAATCATCTATATTCAGTTCAATTATTTGAGCAATTTCCATAAAATTTCTTCCTTTCTATTTCCAGTTTAAAATATTTGCAGCCGAAAGGCAAGAAAAAAGCAAAACCTTTTAAGGAAAAACGCTCTGGCATCTCACGATTAAACCGTAGGTTTTCTCGCCCAAACAGGTCACAGCCTAGCCAAAGCTCCCGGCAATCCCGGCAATTCAGGAGACAGGATCAGAAAGGGCGGGTCCCGCCCTGCGGAGCCCGCCCTCGATCTGACATTCCCGACAACGGGGGATAACCCCCGCTGCGGGTAATAAGTTTTAATGTCGGCAATTAAACAAAGCACAACTAATTTCTACTCTATCATACGATGATTAGGCTCATTAGGCTGGATGCTTGCTCCTCTAATACCGGCATTACCAATGCCCGGTAGTGCTCCACCTCCCGGATTATCCATGAGGCTTGCGTCCGGCTCCAGGCTGATAACCGTGATTTTGGGGCTTTCATATTCCCTGTTTTCCATGGTCAATGCTCCTTTCCTGATATTTATTTAACAACCTGCGTTAATTTTCCGGGAACTATTCAGTCTGTTCTTCTGAAGGCTCAAATTCAAGCTTCGTCAGCTCAGTTCCGAGATTAAAGTTGCAGTCTCCGGCTTTGAAAAAGGTACAGGCTTCCATATTCTTGATGCTGTCGTTTACTAGAAAAGTAACATAAATATAGTTACCCGTGGCTGGGTCAAGATACTTTTGCACAAGACCCGAATCAATCTGATAGTTTGCGAAAACATCTTTGGAACCGTTATTGTACTTGAGCTGGACATACATTTCAACCTGCGAGCCTTCAGCAAAAATCTGCCCAAGCTCATCTCGATTCGGTGCAAAACAATACCTCTGCTCATTACCCACATTCTTCCATTCTGGTGTGAAGCTGCTCATTTTGCAGAATTTGTAACTATTATCGCTCTCATTCCACACGGGCAGAGCATTTTCGCTCGTATCATCGGAGAGTTCTGCCTG
>JAZRXK010000002.1:0-3785 GCA_045600185.1 Desulfocucumaceae bacterium | reverse complement strand
TAATTACCTCAAATTTTATTCGTTTGAAGATTTACAGATACAGATGAAGCGGTATCTGTATCGCAGCAGCAACATCCCAATGTCTGTCCCTGGCTGGCTCCCGCCGAATCAGATGCAGAGAAAGCCGGCCACTGAGTTTGTCTGATTTCGTTCGGGGCTTCGCCCCTCTCTGCGTCAGATAAACTCGTACTATGAACTCATTTGTTTCAGTCTCACATCATTGACTAATGGACACATCCAAAGAAAGCTCGAAATAAAAAAATTCTTGACAAATTTTTTCTTATAGTTATAATAAATTTAGAATTAAATTAAGTTGGAGGTTTTTTTATGACTTATTCCTGGGATCAAGCTTGGGCTACCGGCCATTCTTTGGTTGACGAAGAACATGAGGCATTAGTGGTCATTATCAATGATTTAACTGAAATTTGCAATAATACTCCTGATAAGGACAAAATTACATCCAAGTTAAACGAACTGGCCGAACATACGGTTAATCATTTTGCAGATGAAGAAAAAATTATGCAGGAATATTCCTACCCGCAGTATGATGTGCATAAAAGACAGCATGATGATTTTGTAGCTGCTGCTCTGAAAATTATCAAGGACTATCAGGACAGCAGTTCCATTTCGGCTTTGCTGGAAGCTGTGGATAAGACCATCGTAACCTGGCTGGTTAAACATATGAAAGGCTCTGACAAGCATTTTACCGGTTATGTTTTATCTAAACAGAGTCAATAAGGAGAGCGGAATTGTGGAAAAGTGGGTTTGCGAATTATGCGGTTATGTTTATGATCCGGCAGTCGGCTGTGAAGATATTTCTCCCGGAACCGCCTTTGAAGATCTGCCGGATGATTGGGAATGTCCGGAATGTCTGGCCGCCAAAGATCGATTTGTGCCGGAATCTCAGGCTGCTTCCATGAAAAGAATGCCAAAAGGCTGAGAAATCCAGCTCGAAATTCTCTGTTCAAAGGAGTTTCGGGCTTTTTTAATTCTTGAGCTTCGCCCAAATCGCAATAACTTTAAAGCACATGTCTGATATCATAATTAAACGCTCGTCCGATAGCCGAAAAAAACTGTGGAAAACCCGAAACATTAAAATCAAAGCGTTAATCAAAATAACTGTCAGACTGTTTTGGATGGTCTTAAAAATAAGCGGAGCGAGGCAGACCCAAACGATATTTGCCCCTGGTTTCTACTCCGCCCACTCCAGCCTGACCGGTTACAGTAGCTTTCAGGGCTTCTGTCAGGGATACTACCTGCAATATGGGAGTGAACGCTACTTTTTCCATAATGAAAACCGGATCATAGGCGTGAATCAAAACCCTTTGAGGTGAACTGGCAAAATTGGCTCCGGCTTGAAGCAGACTTTCATAGTGAGATTGGCAGGCTCCGGCAAAAATGACCAGGTTATCCAGATTTTTTTCATATTGGCGAGCCACCTGCACTGCCTCTGCAAAAGAAGTTGAATTATAATAATTTTCCACTTTTCGCAAGTCGCCTGCTTTTTGAATTAAACCGTCATGTCCGGTTAAAACCAGCATTTCCGGCTGATGCCGCTTTAAAAGCTCCGGCAGTCGTCGGCTTTGCTGATTTTCCTTAACATGATAGCCGCAACAGGGAATACCTAATTGTCTATAAACAGTCAGGCATAAATCCAGATATTCCGGATCTCCGTCCAAATGCAGTAAAAAACCCACTCGGCCAAAGCCTTCCGTTTTTTCCCCCCGAAATCCTCCAGCCTGACGGCTGCGAAAAATCTTTTTTTCCCATTCAAAAGTTCTTTGAGCCAACTTGATTAAATAGGAGCTTAATTGTTCTGCCTGAATTTTTACCAGGTCTTCCCAAACCGCTGTAGCCTGTAAACGATAATCCAGACCTTTGAGTTTGGCACAAATTCTCCCCTGTTTTCTGAAGCAGCCACAAATGCGAAAAAAAATATCACAGCCATAGGAACGCCTGCCTACCACATCTCCCACAGCCAAACTGGCCACTTTCCCCACCTCCAATATTCCAGTATATAAAAACTGGCTCCAAAAAGTGTTTTTTCCGCAATTTTTTCGGTATAGATTCCAATTCAGCCAGCAAAACTAACTTCAAAAGGAGATGGATAAATGAGCCAGGTTTTTATAGATGATCAAGCTGTAGAATTTCAGGCCGGACTGACAGTGCTGGAATTTTTACAGCAGCAAAAGTGGAATATCCCCACTCTCTGCTGGTTGAAAGACCTCAACGGAGGCAACTGCCGTCTTTGTCTGGTAGAAATAGAAGAAAATCAAATCAGAACTTTGCAGGCCTCCTGCGTTTATCCCCTGCGACCTGGACAAAAAATTTATCCCCATTCGCCCAAAGTATTGCAGGCTCGCCGGCAGGTATTGCAATTATTGCTGGCGGAGCATGAAAAAAAATGCCTGACCTGTCCCCGAAATCTGAGTTGTGAATTGCAGGCTTTGGCAGCTAAAATGAATATTCGGGAAATTCCAAATTTGACAAAACCACCTCTGCCGCCTCGGCAAAGCAACAGCTTTATTCAAAGAGACTATGGCAAATGTATTCGCTGCCGTCGTTGTCTGGCTGTCTGTCGGGAGGTGCAGCAAATTGGAGTTTATTCGGCTTTAAACCGGGGTTTGGAAACCCTGATTGCTCCGGCCTATACTCTGGATTTAAGTGAAGTTCGCTGCATTGCCTGCGGTCAATGTGTGCAGCATTGCCCCACTGCCTCTTTAACAGAACGGGAATATTTAAGTGAAGTTGAAGCAGCTCTGTTTGATCCTCAAATTACGGTAGCCGTGCAAACAGCTCCAGCCATCGGGGTCAGTTTGGCCGAAGCTTTGGGTGAAAAAGAAGTTAAGCCTGGTCAACTGCCCGCTGCTTTGCGTAAATTGGGTTTTAATTATGTTTTTTCCACTGCTTTTGCCGCCGACTTAACCACTGTGGAAGAAACCAGCGAATTTTTGCAGCGTTTGGAGCAAGGGGAAAATTTACCCTTATTTACTTCCTGTAGTCCGGGCTGGGTTAATTTTTGCCGCACCTTTTATCCGGAATTAACTCCGCATCTAAGCACCTGCAAGTCCCCCATGACCATGCTGGGCAGCCTGATTAAACATTACTGGGCGGCTCAAATTGATTCGCCCCAAATCAAGGTTTTTGCCATTATGCCCTGCACAGCCAAAAAAATGGAGGCTGCTCGCTCCTGGACAGGCCGGGAAAAAGATGTGGACGGAGTTTTGACCACCAGGGAATTAGCCAAACTAATTCGGAAAAGTGGTCTTGATTTGAGCAGTCTGCAAGAGGAAGAATTTGATCAGCCTTTGGGTTTGGGCAGTTCTTCCGGTCATTTATTCGCAGCCAGCGGAGGAGTTACGGAAGCGGTTTTGCGGCAGGCAGCAGTTTTTTTGGGAGTTGACAAGCTGCCGGAGATCAACCTGAAGCTTTTGCGGGAAAGTGCCGGAATTCGTGAATTAAATTTGGAATTGGCTGGCCGTTCCATTAAAGCTGCCATTGTTCACGGCACTGCCAATGCCCATGAGATTCTGCACCGTTTGCAGCAAGGGGAAAAATATGATTTTCTGGAAATTATGGCCTGTCCGGGAGGCTGTGTTGGCGGCGGCGGCCAGCCGATAAGCAAAGCCGAACCTGCTTTCCGTACCACTGCCCGTGCTGAACAGCTTTATCAGGCAGACGAAAAGGCAGTCTATCGGGTAGCTTCGGATAATCCGGCAGTCCAAAAGCTTTACCGGGATTTTTTGGAAGAACCGCTCAGTTCCAAAGCCCACGAACTTTTGCAT
>JAZRXK010000001.1:0-14467 GCA_045600185.1 Desulfocucumaceae bacterium | reverse complement strand
CACAAACAACATCATACTGATTGGCTATCTCAGCAGATATTTTATGCAGATTGTCTAATCTCTGATTTGCAATATGTCTGTGGATTTTATTGACTTTACGAAGTTGCTTTATGTAGTTATTGGATTTTGCTTCTTGTTTTTCAGACCCTTGCCTACGCGATAATTTATGTTGAGCCTTAGCAAGTTTATTATGGCTTTCACGGTAGTATTTATGATTAGTACCAACATTGCCATTGCTATCCACATATAAGCCGTCAGAAGCATAGTCCAAGCCGATAATATTATCGGATACGGGTACTGCAGCAATAGCTTTATCATACTCAAAGAGCAGGGAAACATAAAATTTGCCGTCACTACTCTGTGAGACAGCAGCGGACTTTATTTTCCAATCAGCAGATGGTTCTCGGTGGATTACAGCTTTTACCTTGCCGATTTTCGGAAGTTTGATATTCTTTCCTTTAATGCAAATATTGCCGTTTACGCACTTTGAAATATAAGAACCGAAGAACTTCTTTTTATGGAAGCTCGGAAAGGCGTTTTGTTTCTTAAAGAAGCGATTAAACGCTGCGGCAAGAGCATCATTTGCGGAAGTGAGGGCTGTAGCATCGACTTCCCGAAGCCATGGGTATTCATCTTTGAGCGATGTAAGGCGATAATTAAAGGCATTTCTGCTTGTAAATCGCTCGCCCTGCTCATAAGCGGTTTTGCTTTCAGCTAACATACGGTTATATACAAAACGAGAATGTCCTATTGTTTTAATGATAAGCTCGCTTTGAGCTGTATTTGGATATATCCGGTAACGGCAGCCTCTGTGTTTAACCATGTTTAAGCTCCTTTTTTCTTTGCTCGTCAATATATTTTGCAACAGCTTCACTGTTTGCAGAACCTATTGATTCTACAAAGCAGCTTGGCGACCAGATATGACGATCAGAGTTAGACCAGTAAAAGCGTCTGAGCTCAGGGTGCTTGCGAAAGAGCCTAAAAGAACTTGTCCCTTTAAGACACTTCACAATAACAGTAACAGAAATCTTTGGAGGAGCAGATACTAATAAGCGGATATGATCATCAAGACCAATTTCAACATGGTCAATCGAAAATCCGTTCTCAGAAGAAATGTTATGTAAAATTTGCTTGATTTCATCTTCGAGTTCAGATGTCATCCATTTATTACGGTACTTTGTACCCCATATGATATGGTAATTGAGCTTATATACGCAAGTTCTGCCATGTGTATACTTAGAATCATGTCTATTCATGTAATAAGTGTATCATATTTTGATGCCTTGTGCAAGCAGGTGCGTTCATCTCGGCTTTAAAAAGCCGAGTTTCCTCGCACCAACAACAAAAATTCTGCCGTCCTTTAAAAAGTTTGAACTGATGACGCTTAATATCAAAGGGGGACTGCCGCTTCAACGGCAGTCCCCCTTTGATATTAAGCAAACCGTATTTAAACATCAAGATTGCGGACATATTGGGCATTTTGCTGAATAAACATTTTGCGGGGTTCAACTTTATCCCCCATTAACATGGAAAAAATCTGTTCGGCCTCCTGAGCATCTCCCAGATTGACCTGCAAAACAGTTCGGGTATCCGGATCCATGGTTGTTTCCCAAAGCTGTTCGGCGTTCATTTCCCCCAAGCCTTTATATCTTTGAATATCCACTCCTTCAAAATTATGCTGTTTCAGATACTTTTCCAAATCAGCATCATTATAAAAATACATTTCAGTTTTGCCCTTTCTGGTCTTATACAAAGGCGGTTGAGCAATAAAGACAAATCCGGACTTAATCAGCTCCGGCATAAAGCGATAAAAGAAAGTTAAAAGCAAAGTCCGAATATGGGAGCCATCTACATCAGCATCAGTCATAATAATAATTTTATGATAGCGGGCTTTGTTCAGGTCAAAATCTTCGCCAACCCCGGTTCCCAAAGCGGTAATTAAGTTCTTAATTTCTTCATTGCCCCAAATGCGATCCAGACGGGCTTTTTCCACATTCAAGATTTTGCCCCGCAAGGGCAAAATCGCCTGATAACTCCGTTCCCGGCCGTTTTTTGCAGAACCTCCGGCTGATTCTCCTTCTACTATGTATAACTCACAAATAGAAGGATCAGTCTGGGAACAGTCAGCCAATTTCCCTGGCAAAGTACTGTTTTCCAAAACATTTTTGCGGCGGGTCAATTCTCTGGCTTTGCGGGCGGCTTCTCTGGCTCTTGCTGAAGTAATGGCTTTTTCCAAAATCTTTTTGGCCACCGAAGGAGTTTCCAGCAGATATTGACTTAAACCTTCCGCCACCAGACTTTCCACCAGTCCTCGCACCTCACTGTTGCCCAATTTGGTTTTGGTCTGGCCTTCAAATTGCGGATTGGCCACCTTGACGCTTAAAATGCAGGTTATGCCTTCCCGGACATCTTCACCAGTTAAGGCAGTCTGATTAGCTTTCAGCAGGCCAAATTTGCGGCCATAATCGTTCAGCACCCTGGTTAAAGCCGATTTTAAACCGGATTCGTGCATACCTCCATCAACTGTATTGATATTATTGGCATAGGAAAATATATTTTCGCTGTAAGAATCTGTATATTGTAAAGCAACCTCAACCTGAGTCCCATCTTTTTCCCCATTCACATAAATGGGAGAATCGTGCAGAGGGTTTTTATTTTGATTGCTGTAATGAATAAAATCAATCAGACCTCCCTGATAACAGAAGGTTTTTTCCTGGGGATTTTGCCGGCTGTCCTTCAGAGTAATTTTGATTCCTTTATTCAAAAAGGCCAATTCTCTGGAACGCTGAGCCAGAATATCGAAGTGATAAACCAGATCATCAAAAATTTGAGCATCCGGTTTAAAAATAATCATAGTACCGGTTTGTTGGGAAGGAGCAATTTTTTCCAGAGCAGTTACAGCTACGCCCCGTTGATATTGTTGACGAAATAAAAAGCCGTCTCTTTGCACTTCCACCAGCAATTTTTCCGACAAGGCGTTCACTACGGAAATCCCCACCCCATGCAGACCACCGGATACTTTATAGCCATTGCCTCCGAATTTGCCTCCGGCGTGCAGTATGGTCAAAACGGTTTCCACGGCGGAAAGACCTGTTTTGGGATGAATTTCCACGGGAATCCCCCGTCCGTTATCTACTACTTTGATGCTGTTATCTTCCAAAATAACAATTTCAATTTCCGTACAAAAACCAGCCATGGCTTCATCTATGCTGTTATCCACAACTTCATAAACCAGATGATGCAAACCTTTAAGGCCGGTACTTCCAATATACATTCCCGGACGCAGACGAACCGCTTCCAAACCCTCCAAAACCTGGATTTCATCCACATTATACTGACTTTTTGGATTTTTCAACTGCCAAATTTCCCCCTTTCCGAGTTTTACTTTCTTCATCTGAAAATTTCCTCAACTAATCTGGGAAGTCTCTTTTAAAATTATAGCACAAAAAGCAGCTGTTTTCAAGGTTTGGAAGATGCTTTCTTCATCAGGCTTGGAATACAACCAGACAGATCGCTGCAAAGAGCTTGAAAAAGCAACTCCCATAAGGGCAGGAAGTAATAAAAAAAAAGAGAATAAATAACAGACAAATTGAAAAGCAAAGTCAGCTCCACCTGATCTGGCTCTTTCCACCGCCCCAAAACAATAAATTTTGCCTGTATAGTGTAAGGAAAGGAACAGTCTTATGAAAAAATTTTTGATTGTGGGTCTGGGCAATCCTGGTAATGCCTATAGTCTAACTCGGCATAATATCGGCTTTCGCCTGATTGATATTTTAAGCCAAAAATGGCAGATCGAAGTAAAACAAAACCGTTTCAAAGGACAGTATGGTATTGGTCAGGCCGAAGGGTACAAGGTTATTCTTTTGAAACCACAAACCTTTATGAATTTAAGTGGAGAATCGCTGGCACCCTTTTTACATTGGTATCAAATTCCCCTGGAAAATTTAATTGTTATTTATGATGATCTGGACTTACCTTTGGGAAAAATTCGCATTCGAGCCAGGGGAAGTTCCGGAGGGCATAATGGTTTAAAATCCATTATAACTCAACTGGGCAGTCAGGAATTCCCCCGGATCAGGGTGGGAATCGGCAAATCAGAACAAATTGCCACGGCCAACTGGGTGTTAAGCCGTTTTTCCACCGAGGAAGAAAATATTTTAACCGAAGTTCTCGAACAGGCTCAGCAGGCTTTGCAGGTTATTTTACAGCAGAACTTGACAGCAGCCATGAATCAATTTAATTAAGATTAGTTTTTTTAGATTAGCTGGAGGTTAATTAGATGCAAAAAACTATGGTATTTATTGACTTTGAAAACTTTGAAATTGCTAAGAACTATTATTACAAAGAAGTCTTGGGGAAAAAATCTCCTAAAATTGATTTCAATCTTTTTCCTCAGGAACTGGTCAGAATGCTTTCTTCCAACCATCATTTGGTTAAAACCTTCTTATTTGCTCCCAAACCGGATGATTTTTTAATGCGGGATGAACGAAGAGCCTCAGTTTATAATTGGATCAGCGGAATGAAAAATCAGGAATATTTTACAGTAATCGAAGGCCGGCATCTGGCCAGACCGGTGGCCGGTTATAGAAAAGAAGAAATGTCTTTGGATAATCATGCTTCTTATTATGTAGTAGAAAAAGGAACTGATATTAACCTGGCTGCTCATGTTTTAACCAAAGGCTTCCTGAATGCCTATGATACAGCCATTATTGTCAGTGCGGATACCGATTATATTTCAGTTATGGATCTCCTGAATATTATTGGGAAAACCGTAGTTATAGCCGGGGTAGTTGAACAAAATCTCACTCCTTTTAACAATCATTACGATAAAAAATTGATCATTGATGATAATTTGTTTCAGCGTTGTTTGCGTAACTAATTGTCAAAAGAATAAAAAAGGCTTATAATTAAAAATAAAGGAGTGGTGAGCTGATGTCCGATATAACCGTACTTTCCTGTCCCAAATGCGGCGGCCACGAATTGCAGGCCATCAATGAAACAAAAAGTCGTGGAGGCGGTTACAGCCCGGCCGGAGACTGCTGCGGTTATCTGCTCATAGGACCACTGGGCTTACTGTGCGGAGCATGCAACAGCAGAACCACTCTTACCAACCAGCATTATTGGGTTTGTTCCAAATGTGGACACAAGTTTAAAATGTGATGAAAACTGAAACCTGGCTTAAATTGATGAAAATCGGAGCCAAAACCGGCTGCCATCAACGAGCTGATCGCAGCTTCAGTTTTCAAGGCTGGCAATTTCCGGTTTGTGCCCGCTGCACCGGAGTTCTTGTGGGACAATTTGCCGCTTTTTTCAGCTTCTGGTTTTATCGTCCCGGCTGGCTGCTGATGGGACTTTGCTGCCTCCCCATTTTGACCGACTGGCTGATTCAGCGGTTAGGCTGGCGGGAATCAGCCAACTGGAGACGATTGCTGACCGGAATTCCGGGTGGTTACGGCTTAATTTGTCTGGAACTTACTTTACTGTTAAAGTTAATTTCTTTATAAATTGCTTACAGGCGAAAACCCCATGTGCTTCAGCAGCGTGGGAGCGTCAATAAATTAAAATGTATTGAAAATGAATCGGAGGAAAAATTTTGGCCAGAATCATTGCTATTGCTAATCAAAAAGGAGGGGTAGCTAAAACCACCACCGCAGTTAATCTTTGTGCGTGGTTAGCTTTAATGGGGAAAAAGGTTCTATTGGCGGATCTGGATCCCCAGGGCAATGCTACCAGCGGACTGGGCATTGAAAAAAATGCCCCGGAAAATACCGTTTACAATGTATTGGTAGATAATCTTCCAGCTCAGGAAGCCATCTTGCCCACTTCAGTAGCCAATCTGGATTTAATTCCCTCCCGCATGGAGCTGGCTGGAGCGGAAATTGAGCTGTCAGCCAGAGAATACCGGGAATTTCAACTGCGAAAATCCCTGCTCCAGGCAAGTCAAACCTATGATTTTGTCATTATCGACTGTCCGCCTTCTCTGGGGCTTTTAACCTTAAATGCTCTGGCAGCGGCCAAATCGGTACTGATTCCCATTCAATGCGAATATTATGCCCTGGAAGGATTAAGTCAGTTAATCAATACTTTGAATCTGGTCAAGGAAAATATCAATCCGGAATTGTTTATTGAAGGTGTTTTGCTGACCATGTTTGACGGACGGGTTAATTTAAGCATTCAGGTTGTGGAAGAAGTTAAAAAATATTTCCGGGAAAAGGTTTACAGCACCATTATTCCTCGAAATATTCGTTTGAGTGAAGCTCCCAGTTATGGCAAACCGGTCATGATTTATGACAAACGCTCCAGGGGAGCTCAGGCTTATCAGGATTTGGCTAAGGAAGTGATGGAAATTGGCTAAAAAAGGTTTGGGACGAGGTCTGGAAACCCTGCTTTCTGCGTCCAGTACTCTGAAAAACATGGAAAACCCGGAAATACACCCCGGAGAAAAGGTGCAGAAAATTTCACTGAAACAAATTATACCCAATCCTCATCAGCCCCGTCAAATTATTGATCCGGACAAGCTTCAGGAACTGGCGGCCAGCATTCAACATTATGGAGTAGTTCAGCCCATTGTTGTTACCCCTTTGCCTGATGGACGCTATCAGTTAATAGCCGGAGAAAGACGCTGGCGAGCTTGTCTGCAGCTGGACATGAATGAAATTCCCGCCATTGTTCGAGAATATAATGAATTGGAAATTACCGCCATTGCTTTAATTGAAAATATCCAGCGGGAAGATTTGAACCCTCTGGAGGAAGCCCAAATTTACCGGGAGTTAATGGAAAAGTGTGCCTGGACTCAGGGAGATCTGGCCGTTCAAATTGGCAAAAGCCGTTCGGCCATTGCCAACACAGTGCGGCTTTTGGGCTTACCTGCCGAAATTCGCAGCCTGCTGCTGGAAAACAGGCTTTCTTCCGGACACTGCCGGGCTTTACTGGGTTTGGACACCCCGGAATTACAGATCAAGGCAGCCGCCAAAATTATGAAACAGCAGCTTAATGTGCGGCAAACCGAAAATCTGGTTAAGGAATTAAATCAAAAGGCTCCGGCTCTGCCCAAACCACAAAAATCTTATCGTATGAAGGAATGGGAAAATCAATTAGCCGCAGCCTTATCCACCAAAGTTGAAATTGTTCGCCAGACACAAGGTCATGGAAAAATTATCATTTCCTATACCCAGGAGGACGAGCTGCAGTGGATGGTAGGAATTATTACCGGACAGAATTAACAAGCAACCCAGTCATGAAAGGATTATATTTATGAATTTTTTAGACATTATCTTTATTGTAATCCTCGCTTTTTTCATCTGGCGAGGAATTGCCAAAGGCTTTTTCTGCACTCTGGGTCGGCTGGCCAGCATTGCAATCGGCTTTCTGGCTGGTTTAAAGTTCTTCCCTGAATTAGGACAGTTTTTTTATAATATCTGGCATCAAAAAGTAAATGCTGTTTTTCAGGGCTTGCCTTTTGATCCCTCAGTTTTAAATCTGGCCACCGCTACCGGCGAAGAATTAAGAAAAGCCGAAAACTTATCCACTTTGGGCTTTTATTTGTCGGCCTGGACTCAGGAAGCAGCCGAAAATAAAGAGCAGCTTTTAACCAGCTTTTCCAACTTTTCTGTAGAATCAGTTTTAAATGTCCTGGCTTTCCTGGTTATTTTCATTGTGGTTTTTATTGTAGTCAAAATCCTGATCAAATTGATTTCTCTGGTTCTGTCCGGAGTTACTCTGGGAACCTGGCCGCTTCTGGATCATACAGGCGGAGCCATTTTAGGCTTTGTCCGGGGAGCAGTTTTAGTCGCAATTCTGGTTATTGCTCTTGCCTATGGCTATTGCTTTGTAGTCTTCGATCAGGGAGGAATTGGTCTTGATTTCTACAATGTGTTTTATAATTCCCAGATTGTCAATTATATTTTAAATCTGTTGGGAAATATACATTTTGGGAAATATACATTTATAATTTCAGCCGCGATATCACAAAATTAAGTTTCACAGGGATGTAAATACATTAGAAAAAAGGTGAAATATCATGCAGGAACAGCAAACCAAACAATCCGCCTGGCAAGCCCTGAGTGAACAGGAGCAGGTCAGAGTCATGGAATTTGCGGAAAGATACCTTAAATTTTTAAGTCTGGCTAAAACAGAAAGAGAAGCCTCTGCTTTTGCCGTGCAGATGGCGAAAAAAAATGGTTTTGTGCCTTTGGAAGAAGCTGGACAATTACAGCCCGGAGATCGGGTTTATGGTTTGAATCGAAATAAGCAACTGATTCTGGCCGTTATCGGTCAGGAAAGCCCGGATCGGGGAATCAATGTAATCGGAGCCCATTGGGATTCACCCCGCCTGGACTTGAAACCGGAGCCTTTATATGAAGATCAGGGTCTGGCTTTGGCCAAAACTCACTATTACGGCGGTCTGCGTAAATATCACTGGGTAGGAATTCCTCTGGCTCTGCATGGCTTTGCTGTCCGGACTGACGGCAGCCGAACAGCCTTTGCCATTGGGGAAAAGCCAGGTGAACCGGTGTTTACCATTACTGACTTACTGCCTCATTTAAGCAAGGATCAATCAGCCAAAAAATTAAATGAAGCTGTTGCAGGAGAAGCTCTCAATATTATACTGGGAGGAATCCCCATCGGCGATGACGAAGAAAAGCTCAAGGCTTCGGTTTTGCTGCATCTGGCTCAGAATTATAATTTAACTGAAGAAGATTTAATCAGTGCCGAAATTGAAGCAGTTCCAGCCTGGCCAGCCTCCTCCATCGGCTTTGATCAGGGTCTGGTGGGCGGCTATGGTCAGGATGACCGGGTTTGTGCTTATACCGCTCTGCAAGCTTTATTGGCCGTGGATGTTCCCCAAAAAACTGCCGTAGTTTTATTAACCGATAAAGAAGAAATTGGCAGCATGGGCAACACCGGAATGCAGTCCAATTACTTTTTAACCTTTGTCCAGAGCCTGCTGGAACAATACGACGGCAATGCAGCAGAATTGCGGCTAAGAAAAATTTTAAGCCGCTCTCATGTGCTTTCGGCTGATGTTAATGCCGCCACCGATCCCAATTATCCGGAAGTTATGGATAAATATAATGCAGCCGTTGTGGGACGGGGAGTGGTTTTAACCCGCTATTGCGGAGCCAGGGGCAAATATGATGCCAGTGAGGCTTCCGCTGAATTTATGGCTTTAATGCGGCGGATCTTCAATCAAAACCAGATTTCCTGGCAAACCGGCGAACTGGGCAAGGTTGATCAGGGCGGCGGCGGCACCATTGCCTGGATTCTGGCCAATTATAATATGGATGTGGTAGATTGCGGAGTAGCCCTTCTGGGAATGCATTCCACTTTTGAAGTAGCCAGCAAAGCCGATATTTACATGGCTTTCCGGGCTTATTATGCCTTTCTCAATCAGGAGTAAATTTTATGAATATTGTTCATTATCAGGTAGGAGATATTGTGGTAATGCGTAAGGTGCATCCCTGCGGCGGTTTTAACTGGCAAATTTTGCGAACCGGAGTAGATTTCAGACTTAAATGCCTGACTTGCGGGCGGGTGGTTATGCTGCCCCGCCCCAAGTTTGAAAAACGAGTCAAATACCGTTTGGAAACCACAGAAAATGCTTAAATGGGGAGGAGTTATTTTTGCCGTCATTGACCGGAAAAGTAGTACCTGTAGATCTGAATCAGGAAATGAAAAGTTCCTACCTGGAATACGCCATGAGCGTAATTGTAGGGCGAGCCTTGCCCGATGTGCGAGATGGCCTTAAACCGGTGCATCGCCGCATTTTATATGCCATGCACCAGCAAAATCTGAATCCAGATAAGCCCTTTCGCAAGAGTGCCTATATTGTCGGTCAGGTGATGGCTCGTTTCCACCCGCACGGAGATTCAGCTATTTATGACGCTTTGGTGCGTCTGGCTCAGGATTTTTCCATTCGTTATATGCTGGTAGAAGGGCATGGAAACTTTGGTTCGGTGGACGGAGACAGTGCAGCCGCCATGCGTTACACCGAAGCCAGAATGGCCAAAATCACTCTGGAGATTCTGGCCGATATTGAAAAAAATACCGTTGAGTTTATGCCCAACTATGATAATACCATGCAGGAACCGGTGGTTTTGCCCGCCAGAATTCCCAATCTGCTGGTTAATGGTTCCGCTGGAATTGCGGTAGGCATGGCCACCAATATTCCTCCTCATAATCTGGGGGAAGTAATTGACGGAATTGATTATTTAATCGATCACCCGGAAGCTTCTTCTGAAGATTTAATGCAGATGATCAAAGGGCCGGACTTTCCCACAGCCGGAGTAATTATGGGACGGGAAGGAATTATTTCTGCCTATAAAACCGGTCGGGGTATGCTGAAAGTTCGGGCTTTAAGCAGTATTGAAAAAACTTCCAGCGGCAAAAATGCCATTATTGTTACGGAATTGCCCTATCAAGTCAATAAAGCTCGCCTGATTGAAAAAATTGCCGATCTGGTTAAAGATAAAAAAATCGAAGGCATCAGCGGCCTGCGGGATGAGTCCGACCGTCGGGGTATGCGGATTGTAATTGAACTGAAAAGAGATGCCAAACCCCAGATTATTTTAAACCATCTGTATAAGCACACCCAAATGCAGGATAATTTTGGGGTGATTATGCTGGCTCTGGTTAATGGAAGGCCTCAGATTCTGAGCCTGAAGGAAATTCTTTACCATTATCTGCAGCATCAAAAAGAAGTAGTAACTCGCCGCACCAGGTTTGATTTGGACAAAGCCGAGAAAAAAGCCCATATTCTGGAAGGACTGCTGAAGGCTCTGGATCAGATTGATGCGGTTATTCAAACCATTCGATCCTCTCAAACCACCGATATAGCCAGAGCCGCTTTGATTGCTCAATTTGTCCTGAGTGAAATTCAGGCCAATGCCATTTTAGAAATGCGTCTGCAGCGGCTGACCGGTTTGGAAAGAGAGAAGCTGGAAACAGAATATGCTGATCTGACCAAAAGAATTACTTATTTACGCTCTCTGCTGGCAGATGAACAAAAAATTCTGAAGGTAATCCGGACTGAGCTGAACGAAGTTAAACGCCGTTTTGCCGATCCCCGCCGCACCCAAATTATTGCTGATTCCAGCGATATGGAGGACGAGGATTTGATTCCGGAAGAAGCCATGGTAATTACCATTACCAATCAGGGCTATATTAAACGAATCACCCCAAATGCCTATCGAAGCCAGAAAAGAGGCGGCCGGGGTATTTCCGGCATGGATACCAAATCTGAAGACTTTATCAGCAATATTTTTGTGGCCAGTACCCACCATTTCTTTCTGTTCTTTACTGACCAGGGCAAGGTTTATCGCTTGAAAGTCCATGAAATTCCCGAAGCCGGACGAACCGCCAGGGGAACCCCGATTATCAATCTGCTGGACATTGCCCAGGAAGAAAAAGTTACAGCCGTAATTCCCGTGTGGAATTTTAAGCCGGGGCAATATCTTATAATGGCCACTCAGAAGGGCATTATCAAGAAAACCGAACTGAGCCTGTTTGAAAATATTCGTTCCAAAGGTTTAATTGCCATCAATTTAAAAGATGATGATCAACTGGTTCAGGTTAAACTCACCGATGGCCAGCAGGAAATCTTTTTGATCACCCGGCAGGGCTATGCCATCCGCTTTGCTGAAAATCAGGTTCGTTCCATGGCCAGAAGTGCTTCGGGCTTAAAAGGAATTGATTTAAGATCCGAAGATCAGGTGGTAGCCATGGATGTGGTCAATCCTCAGGCCTCTGTTTTAACGGTCAGCTCCAAAGGTTACGGCAAGCGTTCTCCTCTGGCTGAGTACCGGATTCAAAGCCGGGGCGGCAAGGGCATTACCAATTTTAAAAGCAATAATAAAACCGGAGAAGTGGTTTCGGGAATGTTTATTAAGCCTGAAGAAGAAATTATGCTGATTTCCGCCGAAGGTATTATTATTCGTCTGCAAGCCGGAGATATTTCTCTGATCGGGCGTTCCACGCAGGGAACCAGCATTATGAAACTGGATAAGGGGGATTCTTTGGTAGCTCTGGCCAAAGTTCAAAAATAAAAAAATCTTAACTAAAAAAAGGAGGTTTTAAAATGTTAAGAAAAATTATCTCTATTTTGTTCTGTCTGTTTTTGTTTCCGGCAATAGCAGGAGCATCAACCACTTTGGAAGGACAGGTCATAAGCGAACAGGCAGTGGAATTAAATGGCATGATTCCTGCCCGTCAGGTTCTGAAAGCTCTGGGAGCGGAAATTACCTGGAATGCGGACAACAAAACACTGACAGCTCGCACAGAACAAACCCTTTTAGAAGTAGTTATCGGAGCAAGTCAGGCCAAAATTAACGGAAATCCTGTTTATCTGAGATTCCCGGCTCAAATTCAGGAAGGAGTTAGTTTCGTTCCGGCTGAGCTGCTGGCTCAGGCTTTCGGTCTGCAAATCGAGCAGGAAGGAGAAAATTTAGATCTGACCCCCGTTCCTGAAGGTATGCTCAGTCTGGGCGGAACAGCTTTTTCTCCAGATGTAACCACCTTGAATCTGGCAGAAAAAAACATCAGTGATTTAAGTGTATTAGCTCAATGCACCAATTTGGAATACTTGGATTTAAGCTATAACAGCATCAATGATTTAACCCCCCTGCAAAACTTAACCAAGTTAACCTCTTTAAACCTGGGTTATAACCAGATTTCCGATTTAACACCGTTGCAAAACCTGACTAATTTGAAGGAGCTTTATTTACATCGTAATGTAATTCAGAGCCTGAGCCCCTTACAAAACTTAGCCAGCCTGACTACTCTGATCTTAAACTTTAATGATTTTCAGGATATTTCAGTTTTAAGTAATTTTAAAAATTTAATTAATTTAGAATTATCTGGGAACAGAATCAGTAATGTAACCGCTTTAAGCCAATTAACCAGCTTGCAGACATTAATTTTAAGTCAAAATCAGGTGGACGATCTCCATCCGCTGGAAGGCTTGACTAATTTAACCATGCTTTCTCTGGACGGCAACCGCATTATTGATACTCATCCTTTAGCCAATCTGACTGGATTAACCTGTCTCTATTTATCTGATAATAATATTACCTCTTTGGATGATCTGGCCGGATTAATCAATTTGGAAGTTTTATTTGCAGAAGACAACTGGCTGGAAGATATTCGGTTCTTATCCAATATGACTAATTTAGTCACCTTGAACTTATCTGATAATAATATCCGGGATATTGGGGGGGTAAGCAAGTTGACAAAACTGGATATTCTTAATCTTGGCAGCAATTGGGTCAATGATTTAAATCCTTTGCAAAATCTGACCAATTTAACCAGCCTGAATCTGGAATACAATCTGCTGAATGATATTGCTCCCCTGTCCGCTTTAACCAAATTAAGCTTCTTGAACCTGCAAACCAACCAGATTCATGATTTAAGTCCTTTGTTTAATTTAGGCGAATTAAACTTCTTATATGCCCAAGACAATAATTTAACTCAGGCTCAAATTCAGGAAGCCCAAAACCGTTTGCCCAAATTGTTTCAGTAACTGAGAGGGACTGCCTCACTGATTTTGTGAGGCAGCTCCTTTTTTTTAATCCGGAACCCGGATCATGCACAGCCGTTTTTTCCTTTTTGAAGCAGAAAAAACGGCTAATTGGAGCTTCAAGACTGCACCAACCAGGTATTTTCCGGTTCTTTTTGAAAAAGCCCGGAAACTGTATCCACAATCTGCGGAAAACTATCCAGCAGGCGATCATAAATGGCTCTTTTATCCACCGGTAACATTCGCACTTCTCCGCTCTGTACCACCAGAAAACCAACTGGCTGCAGGGAAATTCCTCCTCCGCTGCCGCCGCCCAAAACCGGCTGGGCGTTTTCTTTGTCTGTATCAACCGGACGGTTTTCCCCGCCCCCGGCTCCAAAGCCACAGGATACTCTGGAAACCGGAATAATCATAGTACCATCTCCAGTAACAATGGCTTCTCCTACCACAGTATTGACATCAATCATTTTTCGAATATTTTCCATGGAAGTCTGCATAAATTCCTGAATAGACATAGCCTTCGCCTCCCTTCTCAGCTTTATTCTAAACCGCTTAACCGCAAATATTCTCTGTTTTTTTTACCGGCTTTACCGTTTGTTTTAACCCCGCTGTGAATTTTTCTCAATTTTATATTGTCCTGCCTTGTTCTGTGAATAAATTTAAAAAAGAAATTTTTAACACGCCGTGAGCAAGAAATCCCCCACCTCTGCAGGTGGCGGGATGAATTGCGATAAACACGGCGTTTTCTTGACTTTTGTTATTTATAGTGTCATAATCATAATATACTTGCTGAAGTAGCCTGAAACTAAATACACAGTAGGGATGGAATAGCCCAAACTCATACGCCTGTGGACATTGTGTAAGACTTGAGCTAACGATTATGTTAGCCAGGCAGGAGTGGTTGAAGCAGGAAGCTCCGACTTCTGTAAGTCGGAGTAGTTCACACAGCATACA